>DYOK01000018.1 GCA_020720565.1 Acetofilamentum sp. | reverse complement strand
AAATATCATAACAACAAAAAGCCACTAGATTTACCCTAGTGGCTTTTTTAGATTGGCTTAATAAGTGCCTACATTTTAATTTTTAGGCCAAAAAACAAAGTTCTGGGTTTGATAGGTCCGTAATTATATCCGGCATCTCTGTTCACTCCATAATCAAAATCGGACTGGAAACTGTTCAGAATATTATTAACTCCGGCAGTCAATTCCATATTGAGCTCTTTGTTTAGGTTAAAATTATAAGCGAGTTTTAAGTTTAACACATAGAAATTTTCAGACTTTAAAAGGCTTTCTTGGTCAATCACCGAGCCATCTTCGAGTTGTCCGCCTGCAAAATGAGGCACCCACATGCTTCCGGTATAATTCCCCGATAGCGAACTGGTAAAATGTTTGGTAAGGTCGTAGTTAAGAATTAAGTAGCCGTACGCCGATGGGGTACGTAAAATATTGGTGGTAAGACTGGTACTGTCTTCGCCCCATTGTTGTTCAGCTTGGTATTTGCCTGCTTGCAAAGTTCCTCCAATTTGGGTGTAAAACCGTCGCGAGGGCGAAAGGGTAATTTCGATATTGCTGCCATAAACTTCGGCTCCATCCGATGCGTTGGTTCGGGTAGCCCACATAATACCGGTGGTATCCATAGCATATTCGGTTATAAAGGGGTTGGAAAGTCGGGTAAAGAACCCTTCGATTAACCATTCGGTTTGCCAACGTCCATATTTTCTCTCGTGTCGTACAGACGCACTCACCGAATTGGAATGTTCTACATCTAAGTTTGGGTCGTTAATGTGTCGGATGGTACGAGCGCCCGAGCTTTCGATATGTAAATCTTCGTCAAAAATCTGTGGTGCTCGATAGCCTGTCGAATAGGAGGCTCTAAGCTGCCAATGTTCGGTAATATCGAACAATACATTTCCTCTTGGGCTGATAGCCGTGCCCTCGAGGGCTTGGGTTTCGGTTTTAAAATCGTTAATCTGAAAGTGGTCGAGCCTTGCCCCCAAAAGAATTTTAAACCGACTGTACTTGATTTGATATTGGGCATAAGCTCCTGTGGTGTTTACCATTTGCTTTGCAATTAGGCTGTTCGGAAGCCCCGAAGTTCCTAATTTTTTATCGTTCAATTGGTCGTTAACATTTTCGATGCCCATTACCAAACTGCCGGGTGCAATTGTCCATTTATCAAAATTTGAAATGTATTGAATGCCACCCACTACAGTTAACCCAGTGGTATAACCATAGGCATTAGGGTCTTGATTGGCCCCATAATACGAATTTCTGTCGACACTTTGTCCCGAGACATAAACCGATAATTGGTCGAGCGTAGTTTTATTGGTGTACAACTCGTAACTAAGACCCCCTGAGTGATTACTATGTTCGACCATTTCGGCAATGTTGGTTTCGTGGGGCAAGGCATCGAATCGGTCGCCACCGCGTCGGTATTCGTGCATATAATGGTATTCGGCATTGATGCGGCTGAAATTGTTGGGTTTGATGAAGGTTTGGAATCCAAAATTTGAATTTTTGACCAATCCAATTTCGGAAAACGAATCGTTATTGGCATCCCATGGGTCGGAATTTAACAAGCTACCAAACATAAACAACCCTGTTTTTCGGCTGTCGCTAAGTAGGGCTCCATTAAAATTGATTTGTTTCGAGTGAGCCATTTCGCCCGATTTGGGTACTCCAATACCAACCCCTGACCATTTGGTCGAAATCTGAAATGTATTATTTATGGGGTCTTTGGTAATGATATTGACCGTTCCAGCAATGGCACTACCCCCAAAAATTGCCGAACCGCCACCACGAATCACTTCGATGCGTTCCACAAGCTCGGTCGGAATTTGTTCTAAGCCATAAACCCCCGCCAATGTGCTAAATATAGGGCGCGAATTGATTAAAATCTGTGAATAAGCCCCTTCGAGTCCATTCATTCTAAGCTGAGTAAACCCGCAATTTTGGCAATTATTTTCGACCCGTAAGCCCGGCGTAAAATTAAGCCCATCGGCCATGCTGGTGCTTTCGATGGCTTGAAAATGTTTGGCCGAAATGGCCGATACAATCACGGGTGCTTCGGATCGTTTGACCTCGTTTCGGCTGGCCGTAACCACCACTTGCTCGGTCATAATGGCATCGGACTCCAATACAAAATATAAAGTGATGGATTCTCCTTTTTTAGTTATTACTGTTTTGCTTTGCGATTTGTAACCTATGGCAGATGCGATTAAGGTAACCTCTCCAATGGGTAAATCGTGAAACATATAGTGCCCCGTGGCATTGGTCGAGGTACCTTGATTGTTGCCTTTGATCAAAATATTGACATAAGGCAAATGCTCGCCGGTTTCGGCATCTTTTACATCGCCAAACAACATGGCATCGGTAAATTTATCGGTTTTTTGAGCCATTACAGGCCACAATAAAGTTGACAAGAGAATGAATATATAATAACGCATGATCTTTTTTTAAGAATTTAAAAATTGCAAGGTAAGGCCTTAGACCTATTTATTAATTTTATGAGCACCTGCTAATACGCCTTGTATGTCAAAAGAAGACTACATTGTTTTATTTGATGCCCGTAAATTGACGACAGCCTATGTGTCGTTTTATGCCAAAAGCAACTGTTCAAAGCCACAACAACGAATCCTTCAGAATTATATTTTGATGGTCGATATAATGTTAAAAGTACTTTTGGAAAGAGTTTACATTAAAAAATTGGGGGCGATTTATTCGATTGAATCACAAGCAATGCCTCGACAGAATTTTGATAAAAAATACTTATCGGTACTTGTATATCGATCCAAATCAGAGTGGGGATTGTTACCGTAGGCTGATTGAACCAAGTGCTGGAAAACGAGCTAAGAAAATCGAACGACTTTTGGCTATGCTGGTGTTCACTGTTATTTTTATGCGAATAAGGATGGGCGTGCTGAATCACAAAGCCATTTGGCATCAAGTGTGTGTGCCAATTGTAGTTTTGGTTGTAGAACACCATCCACAACAAAGCCCACATTAACCCAATATTCAGTTTTTTAATCACGCTGCAAAGAAAACAAAGATTAAGAAATATTGCAATACCAATTTGTGGGGATATTCGTAATGACGAATTCTAAATTATAAATTTTGAATGATTAATTAAAATCTATCTGGCGACTGCCTGCCGCCTGCCTGCCGGTAGGTAGGTCAGGCAGGATAGATTTATCGACCAAAGGTTGACAGGTTAAGAATTAATAACACATCAACAATCGTCATTTTCGAAAGTCGGGCTAGAGGGACGTAGCCCCGTAATCTTGTAGAAAAAATAGCTATCCGATGTCAGGGCTACGCCCCTAATATTAGTTTGGTTTTGTGCTTTATTACGAAGACCACAGGGCTACGCCCCTTTTAAAACTGTGGGGTTTCGGAATAAGCGTCGACTAACAATTTTGAATGGAATCGATTGACAATGGCTTTGTCTTTCAGCTCTTTCGATAAAGATTGAATGGTGCTAACCGGAACGTCGAGCAAATCCAAAATCATGAGCCCATCGAGTGCATTATTAAACAAGGGATCGACATTAAAGCCCAAAATTCTGGCGTTTTGTTTTAAATACTTTTTAAATAAAACAGGTACTTTAAAATGCCCAGGTTCAATATCTTCTATCATTTTGTCGAGCTTATTGATATCGCCATTCAAGCTTTCTTTTAACATGAGGTGATTGGCGTTTTTACTTTTCACCTTAAACTTAACTTTAGGTTTGATAAGTCGGGCGAAATCGTGCTGAAAGTAATAATTTTCGATAAAATCGATGATCAAACTTTTCGAAAGTTCCGAATACGAATTACTGATACTCACAGGGCCAATAATGTAACGATATTCTTCGTGTTTGAGCAACAAGTACAATATCCCTTTCCACAACAGAAACAACGATACGGGTTGTCTTTGGTACGATTTGGCCACAAACGAACGCCCTAACTCAATCGACTTTTCGAGGATGGGTTTCATCTCAGACTTTATTTTAAATAAACTATCGATATAGAACCCTTTTTTGCCGTATTGTTTAATAATTTCCTTGCCTTTGCCCACACGATAAGCACCTACAATAGCACTTTTCGACTCGTCCCAAATGAACAAATGTTGATAGTATAAATCGTATTCGTCGAGGTCGGTGCTTCGGTTGGTGCCTTCGCCCACTTCTCTAAATGTTATTTCGCGCAAACGCCCAATTTCGCTCAGTAGCAAAGACATTTCGAACGATGGGGCACAGTACACTTTAAAAACGCCCGACTCGAATAATTGAAAACCGTTTTGGTTTAATCGAACAACCTCTTCTCGAAGTAAATCGGCCGCAATTTCGGGCTGAATGGGTTCTTGTTTTTCGGGCTTTTTATATCTTATCTTAAAAAAACGTTTTACTTCGAGTGCACTACCTAGGGCAAACACTTTGGCTCTTAAAAAGCGTCCGTATCTTTGAATTTCTTTAAATTGGGTTTGTTCTTCGGGGGTGATACTCGAACCAATTCTCACTACAATTTTTTTAGGAGTCGATGGCAATGTATCCGATTGGGGTTTGGTGCTACGTAACCAAGGGTAAAGTGCCGAAATAAAGCCATTGAGTAGATTGTGGTTGGCATGTAAATATATGGGAACCACAGGCACATTGGCTTTTTTTATGGTTTTAACAATGGCATTGTTCCACCGTTTATCGAGCCCATTGCCTCGTAAAAAGTAAGACTGAAACGACTCGGCAGGGATAAAGCCCAATGGCGATTTTTGCTCCAATTGATGGTTGATGATCCTTTGTAAGCTTTGATCCACCACATCGTTCGAATTTTTCTGATGTTTCGATTTGATGCAATAAGCATTTATCGATTCGAACTTTTCTAATACATTATTAGCCACAATTTTAAAGTCTGGACGACGTTTTAATATCATTTTGAGCAATATTAAACCATCAATTCCGCCAAAGGCTTGATTCGAAACCACGATAAATGCACCCTTCGATGGAATTTTATTGAGCTCTTGTTCGTCGAACGAAATTTCGAGCTCCAATGCACTAAGCACCGAGTCGATGGTAGTCATAGCATCTATCCATTGAACATCGGGCGAATCGGGTATTTTTTGGCTATTCGATTCTTGATTAGGCGATGAAAAGCTGTTGACTTGCTCTGCTTCTAATTGTTCTGACGTGGACCATTCGTAAGGCATAATTTCGAGTGTTAAAATAATATAGCAAAATTGCGAATCAAATATGACCTCCTTATTACCTCAAAATTAATATTCTGATAATTCAAGATAAACCTTGGGTAAGGTTCTTAATACCATGCGTTTTAGATTAGACACCTCCAAACTTCCGTGCTGAATGACTTACATGGCATGTTAACACATGCTTACCAATTTTAAACCCGAATTAAGCACCTACCGACTGGTATTCAGGCCGGTGCTCGAATGAGGGTAACGCTCCCGATAAATCAACCCGCCCCGAACATCGGGTGGACAGGCTGATTTAGGTTTTGTTTGAATAATTTCATAAAAAAGCTGAATTATAAAGCCTTAATCAAATCAGTATTTCTTAATGCTGATTTTGGATTATATTCCTTCAAGTATGTTTTGAGATGGATTTTAATTTTTTTAATCGCCCAATCGTAATGACTCGATGTGGATGGTACACAGTAAGTTCCGAGTGAAAAACTTACTGTCCAAGTCAAAATATTTTATAGTAAACAACTCGTTTTTGCGATAATTCTCACGTTACCGCCAAGCAAAAACGAACACAATTGCGGAGAAAAATCGCTTAATCGCAGAAAAATATGCGGAGAAAAAATAGCTATGCAGAGAAAAAGCATTATATTTGCAGTAAATTTTGCGGAGAATGAAATTGTATTTACACGAAAATGAAAATTGGACGGACTTCACTTGGGACTATAAGAAAGTGACGATAAGACTTGGTGAAGCGAGAAATCGACAGGGCAGACTTCTTGGAAAAATGGAATCACTTGGCTTTGATTTGCAAAATGAAGCAGTTTTAAACATACTTACTTTAGATGTCATAAAATCATCTGAAATTGAAGGTGAATTTTTGGAAATAGAACAAGTACGTTCTTCAATTGCACGTCGATTAGGCATTGAAATAGCTGGAGCAGTTGAATCTGAACGCCATATTGATGGAATAGTTGAAATGATGCTTGATGCTACACAAAGATATGATTTGCCTTTGACTAAAGACCGATTATTTGGTTGGCATGCTGCGTTGTTCCCGACAGGTTGGAGTAATTTTTATAAAATCACTGTCGCAGATTGGAGAAAAGACACGGCAGGCCCAATGCAAGTTGTCTCGGGAGCAATGGGAAAAGAAAAAATTCATTTTCAAGCCCCAAGTTCTGATCGAATAGATATTGAAATGAAAAAATTCTTAGAATGGTTTGAAAATGAGCATGAAATAGATTTGGTTATTAAAGCGGCAATAGCTCATTTATGGTTCGTGACCATTCATCCATTCGACGATGGAAACGGACGAATTACAAGAGCAATTACAGATATGACTTTAGCTCGTTCCGATAGAAGTATCAGGCGGTTTTACAGTATGTCTGCCCAAATCAGAGTTGAAAGAAACCAGTATTATGAAAAACTTGAATATACACAAAAAGGAAATTCAGATATAACAGAATGGATTTTGTGGTTTTTACAATGTTTAATAAATTCAATTGACTCTTCTGATGAAACTTTATCTAAAATACTACATAAAGCAGAATTCTGGAAAATACATTCTACCACAATACTCAATATTAGACAACAAAAGATAATCAACAGATTACTTGATGGATTTGACGGAAAGTTAACAAGCTCGAAATGGGGGAAAATTAATAAATGCTCACAAGATACAGCACTTCGAGATATTCAAGATTTAATAAAGAAGGATATTTTACAAAAAGAAACAAGCGGAGGAAGAAGCACAAATTATGAAATCACAGAAATGTCTGGCGTTAACAAGCGATCATAAAACACTAGCGGTAAGGTTGTTAATCAAAATTTACACCTCCTTGTAAGGTTTGTAAGGTGAGACAAGGACGCAGACCCGTAAACCCCAACCTTTCATACCACCAACCTTTTATTTAAGCAACTGATCGAGCCTTTTTATCATCTGATACTCCGGTTTTTTGATATAGATGCCATATTCTTGATCGGCCCGACAAGCCCGAAGAAACACGTAAACAATGCCTCCAAAATGGGTGTCGTAATTAAAGTTAGGTAAACGCAAACTTAACATCCGATAAATGGCTACGGTGTATATGCTATACTGCAAATGGTAATTGTGTTCGGTCATCGCTTTTTCGAGAGATTCCGTGTCGTAGTCTTCTATTTGGTCGCCTAAATAGTTCGACTTCCAATCCAAAATATAATATTGGCCTTCGTGTTCGAACAGCAAATCGATAAAACCATACATTAGCCCTTTGAGAATTTTGGTATCCGATACGCGCCACAGATGGCTTAAACTATTAATTTCGGCTATTTTAAAGGCATCGACATTAAAATAGAACTCGAGTTCTGGCCATTTCTTTGTCGAAAGGATATCGTTTAATTTGAATCCCAAGCGCCCCAATTTAGCCTGCAAGACAGATTGTATCAACTGTACATAAAAGGGCGTAAACTTTGGATTGTAAATGGCAGAATACCGCAAACCAATTGCTTCGACATGGGCTGCAAATTCATGTGCTATAAAATCTGCTTTTTCGAATAATTCGTGTACAAAGTTCCCTAAACGTGGTCCTTTGGGCATTAAGCTAAACACAAATTCGTCGTAGCCCGTCAATTCGCTACCTTGTCGGTATGCATGCGATTCGATGGCTTCGGCAAGTTTACTGTAACTCATCGTGCCCCATGTTCTTTGTACCGTCATGTCGAATTGGGGTAAGTCGACGAGTGGTTTCGATGATGGTTCGGGCTTGTATAAGGGCACATTCTCGATTTTGCTTAGCGATTCAAATTCTGGATTTTGATATAGATTTTGAATAAAAGGGCTTAAAGCACCAGATCCTTTTTTAAAGTATATGTAGTTCTTATAAACAGCGCGGGTTAATGCCACATACAACAAACGCCGATCCTCTTGTTGACTTTGCTGATTTTGTGCATTGATGTTTTCGGTCGTCTGGATTAAACTAAAACAATTTTGATTGTCTTTTTTAAATTCGACAAACTGGTTTTTTACTGTCTGATGTGCCGCAAAATTAGCCTTTGGCAAAAACACGATGGGATACGATAAGCCTTTACTTTTGTGTATGGTTACAATTTTTACGGCTTGATTATCACTTTCGATTCGTTGTTCGTATTGGGCGTTTTCTTTCCCTTCGCGGGCTTTTTTAAGCCACTGCAAAACTTGTTCGGGAACCCATAAATTTTCCAATGCTTTTTGATGAAGCAATTCGTTAATTTGCTGAAAATTAGAAAGAATTCTATCGCCTCCTTTTTTTTGTTCGAGCAAATAGCTCCGACATTGATAATAGGTAAAAAACAAAGAAAGTGCATTGTAAATGCTCTTGGTGCGCCATTCACCATCGAGTTTAATAAAAAAATCGATATCATCTTCTAAGGCATCGCTCAATAAATAATTGGTATCTATGGCTGTAAATGGACTATAGAGCCCTTTTCGAACTTTGTTGACATTGGGCGACAAAATGGCTTCGAGAATATACTGCACATGCTCAGCTTCTTGAGTGTCCCAAATGGATTGGTCGTCGATTTGAATCGATGGAATGTTGTAATTAGTTAGTTTTGACTTCATTGCTCGGCCATCTTTTTTACTTCTTACCAAAACACCGATATCCGAAGGCAAGACCTTTTTTTGGTCTATTTCATAGTTTTGACTGAGCAATTGAACAATTTGCTTTGCTGCTAATTCGAAGCCTTCATCAATTTTTTCTACTTCGCAAAAAGCAAAAGCATTCTGTGGCTGTCGATTCAAAGTCAAATTTCCAATGTGGTTCCCTTGACCTTGTTCTACATCGATGTACTGAATTTTTGGGTCGATAAAAGGATTTTCGATTGCACCAAAAAAACGATTTAGATTGCCTATGAGACGAGCCGACGACCGAAAATTACCATTCATATGGTGATGGTGTTCGATTTGTGCTTTAGCGTTGATATAGGTCTCTAAATCGGCACCTCTAAACCCGTAAATGGCTTGTTTGGGGTCGCCAATAAAAAATATAGTTTTACCTTCGAACAGACGATTAAATATGTCGTATTGTTTTTGATCGGTGTCTTGAAACTCGTCGATAAACAAAGCTTTGTATTTGGCTTGTATGGCGGTTTTTAAAGCTAAATTGTTAAGCGTAGCCGAGTGTAAATTGCTAATCAAATCGTCGTATGTCAAAACATTGAGCCGTTTCTTGGTCGTGTCGATATAGGCTTTGGTTTTTTCGATGGCTTCAGCATATACCGAACTAACCACCAGCAATCCATTATCGCTAAGTTCGTTTTGAATGGTTTGGTATTCGAGTGCTAAGGCCTTTAAATTTGGAAACAGTTTCTCGACATATTGCGAATTATTACCCAAAATGGCCGTCATAAAACCAAAAGCGTCCTCTGTTAAATGACCACATAATTTTAAGGCATTGGAATTTTTGTTAAAATTTGAAAGTTGGCGTTCGTTCGAGATTTCGAAAGTTTTTACAAAATTAGCCTCTGCCACATCGCGTTTAGATTGGCATTTGCTGTATTGTGCCAATGACTGTTCGGTAGAAATACCATGGTGTACAAATTGCTTACCCGAAAGGCTTTTCATCAGCACTTGGTCGAGATTTTCTTTCGAAAATTGATTGGTTTTTAAAATCTCAATCACTTCGGGTGAGCACGTCGAAATGCTATGTCGCCAATATTCGTTAGACGACTTTTGAACTGTGTCGCTTAAATCTGGAACCAACTCTTGTCCAAAGGCTTGCTGGGTTTCGAAGGCAAATTCGTTGAGTGTTTTTTGGCAAAAACTATGAATGGTAAAAATTGACAGCTCGTCGAGCAATAGGTTAGCCCCTTTGAGTCGTTCCAAAACTTTTTGAGCCGATAAACTCGGAATTTGAGCAGCATTATTGACAATGTTTTGAATTTGTTCGTCTACCTTTTCGTGTGTTGGGTTTTGTGCAAACCGATAGGCCAAGCGGATAAATTGCCTTATTCGTCCTTCGAGTTCGGCAACCGCAGCTTTGGTATAGGTTACCATTAAAATCCGCGATACTTCGGCATCTTGCTCTACCACCATGCGAAGCACCAACAATGCAATAGAGTAGGTTTTGCCTGTGCCTGCCGACGCTTCGACCAGATTTCGGCCAGTTAGCGATACTTTTAAAGGATTAAACGCATTGTTTTGTATCATGATGCAGCAAGATAATATTAGGAATCTAAATTACAACAGTTTTAAGACATTGTGGGCTTGTTTTCTGGCAAATGCCCGAAACGTCGCTTCTGGCATTTTTGTTTTATCATTTATTAAAAAACCCCAACCATTGGGGCTGAGGTTTAGTTTTATAATCTACTGACACTATTCTCTAAGGCTCGAGTACTTTAAATACTTCGTCCCATTTTGGGGTTAAAATGATTTCGGTACGTCGATTTTTAGCTCTGCCTTCGGTGCTGCTATTCGTATCGACTGGCGAATATTCCCCACGTCCTGATGCGGTAATTCGTTTTGGATCGAGCGATTTATTGTGCATCAAAATTTTAACAATAGCGGTTGAGCGTTTAACACTTAAATCCCAATTATCTTCAACGCCATTGCTGCCCTTGTAAGCTAGGTTGTCGGTATGTCCTTCTATCATGACATTAATTTCGGGATTGTCGATAAGCACCTGAGCCAATTTATTAAGGGCTTGTTGTCCTTTGGGGTCGACTTCCCACTTACCCGATTGGAATAAGAGTTTTTCGTCGAGCGATACATACACTTTGCCGTCGCGCTGTTCTATGGTTAAACCATTACCTTCGAAGCCCAAAAGTGCTTTGCTTAATTTATCTTTAAAAGCCGAAAGTGCAGAATCTTTGGCTGCAATTAATCGTTCGAGTTCTAAAACCCGTTTGTTTTTTTCGTCGAGTTGTGCTTGTTTTTGATTCAGATTCTGATTGAGCGAATCGAGTTTATTTTGTTCAGCACTTAATCTGAGCTGTGCCAGTTTAAGGGCATCTTCTCGCTTTTGCAAATCTTCTTGCGCCTTTTGTAATTCGACTAATAACCGATTGGCTTCGGCATCGGTAAGCGCATTCTTTTCCTTCATTTTAGTCAAAAGCTCGTTATTGAGTTCGTTCACTTTGTCGTATTGATCGACCAAGCGTCGGTAACTTTTGCCCATTACCGAAGTGTCTCTTGTCAGTTGCTCGTTGGTACGGGTTAAATCGGCGTTTTTCTGACCCAACTCGTTATTATCTTCGGTCAATTTTTTGTTTTGACCTTGCATATTTTGATTTGCTTCTTCACATTTTACGCGTCTGTTTCGCTCGTCTTCGACTTTGCGAGGCGACACGCATGAGCTCATTATTAAGGCAGAAACCACAAAAATCGGAAATAGGGAACGATTCATCATATTCACTTTTTTTTTCAAAGATATATGGCTTTTGAATAGCTGTCGATTGCTTTGGAATTAAATATTAACAAAAGCATATTCATAACCAGTATTATGATTTGATTAAGAGCCATATTTTATGCATCGACTAAAGATGTTCATTTGGACATTGCAATAATCAAAAGATATAAATTTAGATTTAATTGATAATTAAATTTATAAACTTAAGTATTGTGTATAATTTAATGTCGGCTTTTATTAAGCTAGAAGATAGATATATAGTTATCAAACTATAAATAGCTCGAAGACCTTATGTTGCCAAACAATTGATAAAAATTTTAGAATTGTAAAAGTTTTTCTATCTTTCAAACTGAAATAAAGCATACTAAAATGTATGTATCTATCTGATTACTAACTAAATAATATTTTATAATGAAAGAAGTTTTTATTGTATCAGCCGTGAGAACACCCATTGGAAGTTTTGGTGGAGCTTTGGCCAGTGTGCCCGCAACCAAACTTGGTGCTATTGCAATTGAAGGAGCTATAAAAAAAGCAGGTATCGACCCTAAAGAAATTAACGAAGTATTTATGGGTAACGTACTTCAAGCTAACGAAGGTCAAGCACCAGCACGTCAAGCCGCTTTATTTGCAGGTGTACCCAATACGGTTCCATGCACTACGATTAACAAAGTTTGTGCATCGGGAATGAAATCGATTATGTTTGCTGCTCAAACCATTTTATTGGGCGATAACGATGTAGTTGTGGCTGGGGGAATGGAAAACATGTCGCAAGTACCTCACTATGTGCCAAATGTTCGAACAGGCATTAAATTGGGCGATGGCAAATTGCTCGATGGTATGGTTAAAGATGGTTTGTGGGATGTGTATAACAATTTCCACATGGGTAACGCAGGAGAATTGTGTGCCAAAGAATATGGCTTTACTCGTCAAGACCAAGACGAAGTGGCTATTAACTCATACAAACGCGCAGCAAGTGCATGGAGCAATGGTAATTTTAAAGACGAAATTGTGCCAGTAACCATCAGTTCGAAAAAAGGCGATATCGTGATAACCGAAGACGAGGAATACAAAGCGGTAAATTTTGATAAAATTCCTACATTAAACCCTGTTTTCCAAAAAGAAGGAACCATTACTGCCGCCAATGCATCAACCTTAAACGATGGTGCTTCGGCATTAATTTTAATGTCTGGCGAAAAAGTTAAAGCCTTAGGTTTAAAACCTATTGCCAAATTGATTGGTTACGGCGATGCAGCCGGTGCTCCTGAGTGGTTTACAACCGCCCCAGCTAAAGCCATTCCAATTGCACTTAAAAAAGCGGGTCTCGAAATTAAAGACATCAACTATTTCGAGTTAAACGAAGCTTTTGCAGTAGTTCCAATGTCGGCTATCAAAGATTTAAATCTCGACAAAGAAAAAGTTAATGTTTGGGGTAGCGGTTGCTCTTTGGGACACCCACTCGGCAACACTGGTGCACGTATTGTAGTGACATTAATCTCTGTGTTAAGACAAAACAAATCGAAATATGGTGCTGCTTCGCTTTGCAATGGTGGAGGCGGTGCTTCTGCTGTAATTATCGAAGCTTTATAGTTTTTGTACGAGCTAAACAAAACGAGGATTGCCAAATTGGCAATCCTTTTTGCTAATCCCCTTAAAATAAATGTTTCCTAGTATGAGCCCATTTTTCAAAAATAAAAACAGAACTTAAAGAGCTCTCAATCCCTTTTGATCGAAAACAATAGAAGTTTTATTATAATATTCTCCTACCCCAACTCAACTACTACAGGACAATGATCGGAGTGTTTGACCTGAGGTAATATGGATGCACTTTTTAGTCGAGGTACTAATGCCTGACTCAGCATATGATAGTCGATACGCCAACCCAAATTTTTAACACGAGCACCTGCTCTGTAACTCCACCACGAATATTGATGTGGAGCTTTGTTAAAAACCCTAAAGCTGTCTACAAAACCCGAATCGAGAAACTGGCTTATCCATGCCCTTTCGTGAGGTAAAAATCCCGATGTGCCATTTTGTTTGCTGGGGTTATGAATATCAATTTCGGTATGGCAAATATTGAAATCGCCACATAAAACAATATTTGGACGTTCCTTTTTTAATTTATCGATATAATTTTGAATATCTTTTAAATACGTTTCTTTAACAACTTGTCGCACATCACCAGTGGTTCCACTTGGAAAATACGAATTGACGATGGTAATATCGCCAAAATCGGCACGAAGCGTTCGACCCTCAGAGTCGTACAAATCAATACCTATTCCGTTAACAATATGTTCGGCTTTGATTTTGCTAAAAATAGCCACTCCGCTGTAACCTTTTTTTTGAGCCGAAAACCAATACGAATAATATCCCATTGATTCTAAATCGCTTATATCGACTTGCTCTGGTAAAGCTTTAGTTTCTTGCACACAAAACACATCGGGTTGTTCTATTTTTAGCCAAACTGCAAGCCCTTTTTCCAAAGCTGAACGTATCCCGTTTACATTATATGATATTATTTTCATTGATTATTAACTATTTAAAGTTTTTATCTAAATTGATACTTTTGTTATGATTTATTCTGAAATCTCTTCGATATTCTCAGTTCTTTTAACATTGGTAACACCTTTTATCTTTTTAATGTCCGAAATCATGGTCTCAAGATCTTCGACATTGTGAATGTAAAAATCGATGGTGCCATTAAATACACCTTCCGACGAATTGATGGTTAATGCCCTCATATTTACATTCAAATCGTTCGAAATAATTCCAGTAATTTCGTGCACAATCCCCATTCGGTCAATTCCTTGTATCTGAATGGTCGATAAAAAGGACATAATTTTATGAGCTTTCCATTGTGCCGTCACAATTTTATCGCCCTGACTCGACATAATTTTGAGGGCTTTTGGACAGGTTGTTTTGTGAATCATCACCTCGTCGTCTTCGGTTAAATACCCAATGACATCGTCGCCTGGTATCGGATTACAACATGGTGCAATCTGATAGTTTGAGCCTTCCAAATCTTCGGCTAATACAAAAGCTTTGTTTACATTACCGGCTTCTTTATTTTTGTTTTTTCCAAACTGAAGCTGCCAATATCTTATAAATTTGTTACGACGCTTTTTATTAATGATTTTTTTCAAATCCTTTAAATCGATGGCACCACGACCTATTTTGCAATATAACTCAGTTTTAGAACTCACCTCGTAGGCTTCGAAAATTTTACGAAGTAAATAGTTGTTTTGAGTGTACCCTAGTTTTTGCAGTGCCTCGTCCAATTTTTCCATCCCATCGTTCATCGCCTTTTTGCGGTCTTCTTTAAAGGCATTTTTAATGGCAGTACGAGCTTTTGCCGTTGTGACAAATTCGAGCCATTCCCGCTTAATATTCGAGGTTGAAGAGGTTAAAATCTCAACTTGGTCGCCACTTTGCAATTTGGTGCTTAAGCTAACTAATTTATGATTCACTTTGGCACCAATAGCTGCACTTCCCACTTTTGAATGGATGTCGAACGCAAAATCTAAGGCCGTGGCATACTTGGGCAAGCGACGCAATGCCCCAGTTGGCGTAAACACATAAATTTCGCTTGTAAATAAATTGAGCTTGAATTCATCTAAAAATTCAAGTGCGTCCGAATTGGGATCTTTGAGCAGGTCTTTAATTTTATGAATCCACTTATCAAGCTCGCCTTCTTGGTCTTTGCTCGATTTGTACTTCCAATGAGCAGCATAGCCTTTCTCTGCAATTTCGTCCATGCGTTGCGAGCGAATTTGCACTTCGATCCATTGACCATCTGGCCCCATAACTGTAGTATGCAGCGCTTCGTAACCATTGGCTTTGGGCGTACTAACCCAGTCGCGCAAGCGGTCGGGATTGGGCTGGTAGTGGTCGGTAATGACCGAATAGATATTCCATGCCAACGATTTTTCTTTTTCTTTTTCGTCGGTAATAAATACAATTCTGATGGCAAATATGTCGAAAACCTCTTCGAAAGGCACATCTTTAGTTTGCATTTTATGCCAAATCGAATAAATGGACTTGGTACGGCCTGTCACATTAAACTCGATGCCTTGTCGGGTCAAAGAGTTAATAATTGGTAAGGAAAATTTATTGATGATGGCCGCACGTTTTTTCTCCGACGATACCAATTGACTTTCGATTGCGGCATATTGACTGGGCTCTTTATATTTAAAACTTAAATCTTCGAGCTCTGTTTTAATTTTATAAAGTCCTAATCTATGAGCTAATGGTGCATATAAATAAAGTGTTTCTCCAGCAATTTTATAACGTTTATGAGCCGGCATACTTTGTAAAGTACGCATGTTATGTAAGCGGTCGGCTAGTTTGACTAAAATTACACGCACATCGTCGGAAAGGCTTAATAGCATCTTTCTGAAATTTTCGGCTTGCATCGACCCACCATCGAAAACGCCCGATATTTTGGTCAATCCATCGATAATATTGGCGATTTTTGGGCCAAACATGGCATTGATATCGTCCAATGTGTAGTCGGTATCTTCAACCACATCGTGCAATAATGAACTGATTACGGCCTTGGTGCCCAAGCCAATTTCCCGAGCCGAGATTAAGGCGACCTCGATAGGATGAATGATATAAGGTTCGCCCGATCGACGTCGAATTCCATCGTGAGCCTTGTAGGCCAATGCATACGCTTTCCTTATTCTATATTCGTTATCTTCGTCTTTGCAACCTTTGCAATGCTCAAAAATGGTTTCGAATAGTGCATCGGCTTGTTGTTTTTCTTCGAGTGTGAGTGGATTCATAAGTACTTTGAATATTATAATGACGTATTTTGTTTACCCATATATCTGATATAAAGCCAGATACAAAGTTAACAAGCAAGTCGAAGACCTTAGTCTAATACATAAGGTTGACATTGCCAGATTTTTTGTATATTTTACCTTCGGAAGAGGCATATTCTAAGTAGTAAGAATATAGACCAGCAGCTGCAAAATGGCCATTTGACGTTCCATCCCACGCTTGGCGATAATCGTGTGTTTCGAAAATTTTCTGCCCCCATCTGTCGAAAATTACAAAGTAATACGGATGAGGTGCAATAAAAGAAAAAATGGGTTTAAAATATCGGTTATTAAGCAAGCCTGTTGGTGAGAATATTGTGGGCATAGTGAGTCGAGGATCTTGTGCTAAACAAACCCGATTCGACATAGATAGGGAATGCGTCGTGCTATCGTAGGCTTGAATATAATAGCAAAAATCACCTGCAAACGATAAACTCAATTGAGTGCTCAGATCGTCTGTAAAATCGAAATTACTGGTACTCGATTCAATAAGAACAGGTAACAAATCGGTCGAAGTTCGATACAAATTGTAATTTTTGTCGTTGTTTATCCCTGTAAAATAATCGGTCCAGACCAACTCGTTGTAAAAATGAGTTTTATCGGCTGTCCCTTTAAGCAAAACGGGCGAAACTATAATCGAGCTATCGATTGGATTCGAACAATTGTCGAGTAAATGCAACTGATAATAATACCGATGGCTATTCACCTCTACGGCTTGGTCGGTGTATCTTAAAGTTGAACGATTATAATTTTGAAATAGAGCTATTTGTGTAAAGTTATTTGCATTATCAGTTGATCGTACTAAGCGGTAGTTCCTGACATCGGCAATGCTGTCGAGACTGAACGATAAATCAATGGCTTTATCTATTACGCTTGCAAATACAACATCGATGTACGATGGAAAAACTGGCAAATTGGGTGTAAATGGAATTTTGTTCGAGGTGCTGGTTTTGCCGTTTACACTAGTTCCTCTTACAAAATACGAGAATGCGTAATGTTGACCATCAAATGCTTGCACATGACTTAATTGATTGCCTGCAAAATGCCCCAAATGTGTGGTTGTGGTGCCATCGGTGGCATATAAGTCATACGAGGCCATCCCCTCGGGGAAACCTTGGTAGGCGTTCCAACTGAGTTCAACTTTAACTTGGCACGATTCGTTTTTTTGCCATGGGAAAACACGAATGGTTTGGTGAGGTGCCGAATGGTTGCTTGTATTGGCCGCATAGTCATATGCCTGAACGACATAGGTTTGCGGATAAAAGGGGTCGGTTACTAATTTGGTGTCTAAGTAACTCGTGGTGTTAAAATCCACCGAATCGAGCAATTTGTAGGTCCCCAAAACTTCGTTCAAATATTTGATATAGTAGCCTTTAACGTCGGCAGAGTCGCTTTTT
Organism: Acetofilamentum sp.; assembly: GCA_020720565.1. Classification (GTDB taxonomy): domain Bacteria; phylum Bacteroidota; class Bacteroidia; order Bacteroidales; family JAFGXI01; genus JAFGXI01. The sequence goes on along the minus strand of DYOK01000018.1, from coordinate 4,590 downwards.
TGCCAAGTGATTAAAATATCGCCATTGGGCATGGTGGGATTGGCCCACAACACCGTTACCGAGTCGATAATAGGTGCATCTGGCGGCGTAATGTCTTGCCCCCAAATGGTTCCAATCTGAATCGAAAAAATGAATACTAGAAAAAATGTTTTAAGTACTTCGGATAAAACAATGCCGTATTTTACTAACATAAAGGCCAATTAACAAATAGTTGAAAAATTAATATTGATTTAAAATCTTAAACTGCATTATATCAATACATTTATAAAAGCATTACTAAAGTTTTCCTGCAACGACGCAAAGTAAACTTTCTTCTTTAAGATACAATTGAGTTAATTGTAGGATATCGTCTGGATTTATGGTCTTTATATCTTCGATTGCTTTGGTAAAGTGATTCCAGTTTAATCCATTTTGCCATGCTTGCAAATATTTATCCGACATGGGGATGGCACCATCTACTTGACGCAACAACTGTCCAAGCATGTAGCTTTTTACTTTGTTTAACTCGTCCATTTCGACCAGATTGGTTTGCAATAAACGGAGCTCTTTGTACACTTCGTCAATTGTTTGTTGGGTAAACTGGGCATTCACTTCCGATTTGATGGCAAAAATTCCGGTCTCTTGAAAACTTTGCATAAACGAATGGATGCCGTAGGTATAGCCTTTATCTTCGCGAATATTTTTCATCAGTCGTGACCCAAAATATCCTCCAAAAATGGTATTGACCACCGCCATTTTATGATAATCGGGATGGGTTCTGTTCATCAGTACTTTGCCCATAGATAATCCCGATTGCATGGTCGGATCTTTTTCGATGAGCCATTGTTTTTGGGTATAAGTGGGCAGCACAAACGGAACTGCATTTTGGGGTAAGGACTTTGTTTGCCATCCCTCGAATGCTTGGGCAATAATTTTAAGAATTGAATCGCTATAATGACCCGCTAACAACAATTTGCTTCGGTTTGGCCCATAAAAAGAACCAAAAAAGGCTTTTAAATCGGCCGTTTTAACATGGTCGTAGTCGTTCAATTCTACCAAATTGGCGTATGGATGCGTATCGAATAAGACTTTGCTAAATTGTCGGCTCGATAGGTTGACCACTTTTTGGTTGCTGACCATAAAGTCTTGTTTGCGTCGCGACAAGTATATCTCCAATTTATCTTCGGGGAAAATAGGATTTTGCAGAATATCCATCAATAATTCCAGACTTTTTTCGAGGTTTTTGCTTAAAGTAAACAAGGAAATGCTGCTAAAGTCTTGATTCACGCTTAAGTTGAGATACGATCCATAAATATCGAATGCCTCGGCAATTTGATCGGCCGTGTGCTTGGTCGTCCCTTCGCGAAGCATCTCGATAACCGCATTGGCTACCAAAGGTTTGGTCTGATATTTAATACCTGCATCAATAATTAACTCTAATTTAATCACTTCTTGCGAGCTGTCTCTAAAAAGTGCCACGGGCATGCCGTTATCAAATTTTATCAATTGTGGCTCTACAAACTTGATGCGTTCAATTTCCGAAATTGGTGGTGATATGGTTCTGTTCATATGTTCTAGAATTACAAACGTGAAATATAGTTTTCGATTGTCTGGCGTTTATTTGATGCTCAAATAATGCAATGTAGCGCTTTTTTGCGTTTGAAAAATCGCTTTAGCAACATCCATTAACTGAAGTTCTGTTACTGCACTGTATTTTTCTGCTTCGTGATTGATTAAATCGGCATCGCCCAAAAGTTCGAATTGCGACAAACTCATGGCTTTATTCAAAACACTCATTTGCTCAAAAGCTTGCATGGTTTCAATTTTACTTTGCACTTTTTTCAATTCGTTGGGTTCGAGTCCGTCTTTGAGCAGTCGATCAATTTCGCCCCAAATGGCTTTTTCGGCTTCTTTTACCGACACTTTAGGCATTGTTTTGCCGTCGAACACAAACATTCCAGGGTCGTAACTGCCCATAATGTAGGCGTCGAGCTCGCTAAAGAATTGAGCTTCTTTTACCAATTTACGATACAAGCGCGACGATTTACCCCCCGACAACACATCGCTAAGTAGGTCGGCTGCATAATAATCTGGCGACAGTCTATCGTGCATCGGAAACGCAATTTTTATAGCATCGGCGGGCACCTCGCGGTGTACCTCCAGAAAGCGTGCTTCGGTTTGAAGAGGCTCTTGCAAATAAGTTGATGGTTTGATATTGCGTCGTTCGATGGGACCAAACCACTTTTCGGCTAAAGCCTTTACCTCATCGGTACTCACATCACCAGCAACCGCTAAAACCGCATTGTTCGGTGCATAATGGCTATAAAAGAAATCTTTGACCTCTTGCATAGTGGCTTGTTCGATATGCGAAATTTCTTTTCCAATAGTCGACCATTGGTACGGATGTACTTTGTAAACTAATGGTCTGAGCAGCAAACTCATGTCGCCATAAGGTTGATTGAGGTAGTTTTGTTTAAATTCTTCTATCACCACTTGGCGTTGAACCTCCAAGCTTTTTTTAGTAAACGCCAAACTTAACATGCGGTCGCTTTCGAGCCAAAAAGCAGTTTCGAGGTTTTGCGTGGGCATGGTTTCGTAGTAGTTGGTAATGTCGTTGTTGGTATAGGCATTGTTTTGTCCGCCTGCTTTTTCGAGTGGTTCGTCGTACGAAGGAATGTGTTTTGATCCCCCAAACATAAGGTGTTCGAACAAATGAGCAAAGCCCGTTCGATCTGGCGATTCGTTGCGAGCACCCACATTGTAAACGATATTAAATGCCACAATGGGCGTGCTGGCATCGTGATGCACAATAACCCGTAGGCCATTGTCGAGAGTGAATTTATCGAATGTAATCATTACTTTTTAAATTTATGGTTGGTCCTATATTCTTATTATCAGTTGCTTATATCAAATATATTTTCAAATGATTGATAAATAAAATGAGTTATATTTTGCTATTTTTTATATAGCAAAAGCTATACAACGCAAAATTTCTTTGTATAGTAGGCGCTATATGAATAAATTTTAATGCAGAAAAAGGGAAATAGAGCCGTTTTATTTCGAGCATTTAAAGGTGTTTTTGGAATTATACTTGTTTATTGGGTTTTTTGTTGGTGCAATTTTCCCAAATTTGATTAATTTTTTTTGATCCGATGTCCAATACTTATATATTATGTTTTTTTAATGTCATTTCAAATTAATCTAGAAGACAGATATATGGCAAGTTACAAAATCAACAAATAGGTCGAAGACCTTATTCGCCAATATTAAATTTGACATGCGACATTTGTTCGCGAGCCACTTTGTATTCGAGCACAATATTTTGGATGATATGCTCAACAGGTTCAATTTGCGTAATGATGGCCGCAATTTGTCCAGCTTCCAATTCGCCTTCGGTGGTATCACCTTCGAACATACCCAATTTGGCACGCCCTTTTCCCAAAAGCGTTTGCAAAGCCTCTTTGCTTTCTCCATTAAGTTCGGCTTGTGACACACGCTCGTAAAATGGGTTTTTAATCAGCCGCACAGGCACCAATTGTTTGAGAGACAGCATGGTGTCCCCTTCTTGAGCTTGAATCACAGCATTTTTAAAATTTTGATGTGCCGACGACTCGACCGAGGCAATAAAACGGGTTCCCATTTGTACGCCATCGGCACCCAGAATCATTGCGGCCAACATGGCTTTTCCGGTGGCAATACCGCCAGCTGCAATTACAGGCAAAATTGTGGCTTGTCGAACCTTGGGCACAGCCACAAGCGTAGTGGTTTCTTCGCGTCCGTTGTGTCCTCCAGCTTCGAAACCTTCGATAACAACAGCATCGACGCCTGCTTCTTCGGCTTTGATGGCAAATTTCGAATTCGAAACCACATGAACGACCGTTACGCCACGCTCTTTAAGCCAAGTGGTCCATGTTTTGGGATTCCCAGCCGATGTAAACACAATTTTTACACCTTCGTCGATAACAATCTGCATCAGTGCTTCGGTATTGGGGTATAGCAGTGGTATATTAACTCCAAATGGTTTCGAACTTGCCTGTTTGGTTTTTTTAACATGTGTACGAAACACCTCAGGGTACATGCTTCCGGCACCGATAAGGCCTAAACCACCCGAGTTGCTGACTGCAGCAGCCAGTTCCCATCCGCTGCACCAAATCATTCCCCCTTGAATAATGGGGTATTTTATCCCGAATAAACGACAAATTCTATTGGTCATATGATCAAACAAAAATTTGATTAAATATCAATTTTATTAAGGTTTTAGGCCCACAGATATCAATTAAAAGCGAACAAAAACCCAAATCCTCAATCTACAAAGATAATAAAGCTTGATGAGCTACCATAAGTTTTTTATGGATTATAGAATTTGTTATGACCTAAATTCAATTAATAAATGCAACTTTTAAAGGAGTATTAATAATAAATTTTTTCAGAGAAAAGGGAGAGCCCCCCACTTTCCTTCTGAATGCTTATATTTACAGCATTAGTCCTCCTCCTAAAAAGTTGTAATAGGAGTCATATAACCAAGGAACAAAGATACACAATAGGTGTAATGATTGAGAGAAAATTTTTTCAAAAAGAGTCTGCCGCTGCTGTCGGCTTAAATCAAAGCAA
>DYOK01000234.1 GCA_020720565.1 Acetofilamentum sp. | reverse complement strand
AACTGATTTGAAGAGATTTAGCTTGGAATAGATTTTCTAATGCGTAATCTGGGTTTAACTCGATTTTTTTTGCAATGACCAAACTAAATGAGATGTTTGTCAAAAGATAATTTCTGATTTAAAAAAATCATAATATTTCGTATCTTTGAACCTGTTAATGAAACTAAAATTTATACATAAACTTAATAGTTAAATTGAGATGTATGTTTGAGGTGTTTTGTTACGAAATAAAAATACATTGATATTGCAAACACAAATATAAAGATATTAAAGATATGAAATTGAAGCATTTAAATTTGATTTTAATAAGTCTAAGTTTACTGTTGGTAAGTTGCAGTAAAGGTTCGCTCGAAGATAAAGTGATTGGTAATTGGAAACAAATATCGGTAGGTCATTTGCCCGAAGGTTCTACTGTAGTTTGGACATTCAATTCTGACCACAAGCTTTTTAGAGTTCAAACCATCGATACCATTGCAGTTAGCGATACGGGAACATGGTCGGTCGATAATAAATTTGCTCAAAAAAACACCCTTACTATTGAAGGAATCGAAGACCGATACGATGGCCTACATTCTATCAATCAGTTAGATCAATATTTACGCATGCAAAGAGTCGAATTCCCCGATGGCCACACCGATGGCTCGTTTCTTTGGTCTGAGTTCGAAAAGCAGTAAATCACTTTGCATCAGTGGCCAAAATTAAAACCAATTATGTCTGTCAAAACTGTGGTACTGCTGCGGCTAAATGGATTGGTCGTTGCCCTGCATGTGGTGAATGGAATACTTTTGTAGAGGAAATTGTTGATACAAGACCCAAAAATGACCCCATTTTTAGTCATCAAAATACGGCAACACCCACTAGTTTAAATCAGCTTGAGCATCAGAATGAACAACGAATTGTAACAGGTAATTTTGAGTTCGATAGAGTGCTAGGTGGCGGATTGGTGGTTGGTTCGCTTAGTTTATTGGGTGGCGAGCCTGGTATTGGTAAATCGACTTTGTTACTACAAATTGCTTTGCAACTACCCCAAAAAGTATTGTATGTTTCTGGCGAAGAAAGCTTAGGTCAAATTAAGCTCAGAGCCGATCGTTTGGGATTGAAAAGCGAAACGGCTTTGTTTTTAAGCGAAACCTCTGTGGAGCGTATTTTAATGCAGATTCAACATTCTGCGGCTCAGGTGGTTATTGTCGATTCTATTCAAACTGTTTATACCGAAAGGGTAGAATCGTCGCCAGGTAGCGTGTCTCAAGTGCGCGAATCGGCCATGTTGCTGCTCAAGTACGCTAAAGAGAATCATGTCCCTATTATATTGATTGGCCACATTACCAAAGATGGACACATTGCTGGGCCTAAAGTTCTCGAGCATATTGTCGATACTGTGGTTCAATTCGAAGGCGATAGAAATTATTTGTATCGTATTTTAAGACCATTAAAGAATCGATTTGGATCAACTCACGAGCTTGGCATTTTCGAGATGGTAAACGAAGGGCTAAGGGAAGTGAGTAACCCGTCAGAATTGTTGATTTCACAAAATAAAGATAATTATAGCGGCACAGCCATTGCTGCTACAATCGATGGCAGTCGCCCATTTATGCTCGAGATTCAAGCATTGGTGAGCACAGCCGCCTATGGTACGCCACAGCGTTCGGCTACTGGTTTCGATTCTCGCAGAATGAACATGTTATTGGCGGTATTAGAGAAACGCATCGGGTTTAAACTGATTATGAAAGACGTTTTTCTGAATATTGCCGGTGGCATTCGAATCGACGATCCCGCAATGGATTTGAGTGTTATTTGTGCGATTCTTTCGTCGGATCAAGATTTAGAAATTGACGCTAAAACCTGTTTCGCGGGCGAGGTCGGTTTAACGGGCGAAATACGTGCGGTTAACCGAATTGAACAACGCATTAAAGAAGCCGAAAAGCTAGGTTTTAATCGAATATTTGTGTCGGATTACAATCAGATTCCTCAATCGGCAAATTTTAAAATTAAAGTGAGCCGTGTTAAGAAAGTTACCGAAGTGTTTAAACAACTTTTTGCATAAGCCGCATTTGTGATGAAAAGCCAGACTGACCCTGAGTTGATTTTAAAAATTGAAAATTTAAGTATCACGTTCGATAAAGGTCAACACATGGCCTTAGACCATGTCGATTTTGAAATATTTGCTGGCCAAACATTGGGTTTAGTGGGCGAGTCGGGTTCGGGTAAGTCCCTCAGTTCTCTGGCTATTCTGGGGCTTTTGCCCAAAAGTGCACAGGTGGTTTCTGGTTCAATTCACTTTGGACAAAGCAGCGATGCCATCGACTTGCTCAAAATGAGCCCAGAAAAAATTAGGCTACAAAGAGGAAAGCATATCAGTATGATTTTCCAAGAACCCATGACCTCTTTAAACCCGTCGTTGACATGTGGATATCAAGTTGAGGAAATGATTCGACAACATTCCAATGGCACTATCAATGCCAAAGAACGGGTGCTCGAATTGTTTAAGGAGGTAAAATTGCCACGCCCCGAATCGCTTTACGAAGCTTATCCTCACGAGATCTCCGGAGGACAAAAACAACGGGTCATGATTGCAATGGCGATTGCTTGTAAACCCAAATTATTAATAGCCGATGAGCCGACTACGGCACTCGATGTGACCGTTCAAAAAGAAATTGTACACTTGCTCAAAGACATTCAAAGTCAATATGGGATGAGTATTTTATTTATCACCCACGATTTAGGTTTGATAAAAGAAATTGCAGACGAAGTGGTGGTGATGTACAAAGGAAAAATTGTCGAAAAAGGAAGTGCCCACAATTTGTTAAGCAAGCCTAGTCATCCTTATACGCAAGGCTTGTTGGCTAGTAAACCGCCACTAAATACAAGGCCTGTGTTTTTGCCTACAGTTCAGAGCTTTTTGAATCATGAAAAACTGGATACGATTTTAGTGTCTGAACAAGAGCGTAATGTGCACCATCAAAAAATGTATGCTCAAGTTCCCATCTTAAAAATTGAATCGTTAAACACTTTGTATGCGACCAAAAAGAATTGGTTGGGCAAAGTCACCGAAAAACTTCATGCGGTAAATCAAGTGAGTTTCGATTTGTATAGGGGAGAAACTTTGGGCTTGGTTGGCGAATCGGGCTGTGGAAAAACCAGCTTGGGGCGAAGTATTTTACGACTAGCACAGGCTCAAAGCGGTTCGGTTTGGTATAATGGGGAAGATATTCTTAAGTACGATTCTAAACAAATGAAAGCGTTCCGAAAAAAAATTCAAATTATTTTTCAAGACCCCTATTCGAGTTTGAATCCCAAACAAACCGTAGGTGCACTTTTGACCGAGGTGATGCAAGTTCATAAAATTGGTTCGAATCAAGCCGAAAGAATGCAAAAAGCAGCTCATCTTTTGGTTGAGGTCGGTTTAGAAGAGCGACATTTGAATCATTATCCACATCAATTTTCGGGTGGTCAACGTCAAAGAATTGGTATAGCCAGAGCATTGGCATTAGAACCCGAAATAATCGTTTGCGACGAATCGGTTTCTGCACTCGACGTTTCGGTACAAGCGCAAGTACTTAACCTACTCAATCGACTTAAAAAGCAGTTCGAATTAACCTATATTTTTATTTCACACGATTTGTCGGTGGTTCGGTACATGTCCGACCGAATAATTGTAATGAACAGAGGAAAAATTGAAGAAATGGGAGAGGCAGACGCCCTTTTTGTCCATCCTCAAAAACAATACACCAAAGAACTGATAGCTTCTATTCCGGGAGCTTAGTGTTTATTTTGGAGTTGTGTGC
>DYOK01000233.1 GCA_020720565.1 Acetofilamentum sp. | reverse complement strand
AACACATCAACGAATTTTATGAAAAACATTTTAATCATTGGCGGTGGTAATTTGGGACAATCTATTGCCAAAGGACTCGCCCAAAGTTCTAAAAATACATTCGAGCAAATTATCGTGTCGAGACGTCGTGTTCATCTGATCGAACATTTAGCGAGCCAACACATACAGGTTTCTGCCAATAATACGAGTGCCATATCGCAATCGAAAGTTATCATTTTGGCCATCAAACCCCATCAGGTCGATGCTGTTTTAGACGAAATTGCCCCTTATGTAACACCCAAACATATTGTGGTTTCAGTGGTGACGGGTTTAAGCACTTCGCATATAGCTTCCAAAATTAAAGGAGAAATCTACAGAGCCATGCCCAATACAGCCATTTCTATCGGGGAATCGATGACATGCATTTCGGGCACTTCGGAACAAAATGAGAGCACAGAATTGGTTCATAATTTATTTTCGGCATTAGGCCAAACCATGAAAATTGAAGAAGAATTAATGGGTGCGGCCACAGTATTAGGTGCATGTGGAATTGCCTTTGCACTTCGATTTTTGAGAGCTGCCACTCAAGGGGGGATCGAAATTGGATTTAGTTCGGAAAGCTCGCAATTTATTGCTGCTCAGACACTCAAAGGTGCTGCGGAATTAATTTTGCAAAACAAAACTCATCCCGAGCAAGAAATTGACAAAGTAACCACGCCCATGGGCGTTACCATTAGCGGATTAAACGAGATGGAACATCAAGGTTTTAGCTCGTCGCTAATTAAAGGCTTGCTAACTTCGTATCAGAAAATAAAAACGAAATAGATTGAGTGGCAAAACGCTTAACAATAGTTTGTTAAAATTTGCACTGTACTAATAATCAACAGATTGATTCACTCCGTTCGCAATGACGTAAAATGCTGAAAAATCAAAATTATCGTCATTGCGAAGGTTGATAAACCTGAAGCAATCTCAAAAACTTATCGAACTATTGTCTTAAGTATAATGCAATAATTTAATGTCGTATTTTATTAAGCTAGAGGATTGATATATGTCTAGTTACAAAAACAATAAACAGGTCGAAGACCTAAATCTATTCGATTACTTTTAGCTTGGCAAATTTTAACAGCAGCTGCTTTTGTCCTTCGCCTTCGAAAAAGACTGTGGCGACAAGATTCCCTGCATTGTGCTCAATTTGCAATATCTTTCCTATACCAAAGCGCTCGTGTTCCACGCGCATGCCCGATTGTAACAAGCTGGGTGTAGTGGCCACAAAAGGTTCTTTCGAAGGGGTGAGTGGTTTAAATTTCTGATTGGACTTAAACTGCGCATTCGACAATGGTTTGGCATTGGCCGATGTGCCAGTTCTGTGGTTGGCTTCTCGATCTCCAAATCCATTTCCAAAATATTGCGACTGAGGTTTTTCTACAAAATCGTCGTCCAATTCGCCAATAAACATACTGGGCCCAGTACTTGTAAACTTGCCATACTTCATTCGATTCATCGAATAACTGATGGTTAAAAATTGTTCTGCTCGTGTGATGGCTACATAAAACAATCGACGTTCTTCTTCAATCTCGGCTGGACTTTGTTTTGCCATCATCGAAGGGAATAAATCTTGCTCTACCCCAACAATATGTACGTCTTTGTATTCCAATCCTTTAGCGGAATGAATGGTCATTAAAGTTACTTTTTCTCGGTCTTCGTCTTTTTCGTTGTCTTGATTGGTTAACAAAGCTACGTTTTCGAGATACCTCCCCAGAGGTAAAATTGTCAATTCTTCCTCTTTTTTTATCGTCTCGCTGTAATCTTTAATGCCGTTGAGCAGCTCAATAATGTTTTCATATTGACTCACCGCTTCGGGTGTCTGTTCGCTGTGCAGGCTTTTTAGAATACCAGTATGGTTGGCAATATGTTTGGCCACATCGTAGGCGTCGCTTTCTTCGGCTAAACGAATATATTCGGTAATGAGGCTGACAAATTTCTGAATTTTTTCTTTTGTACCCGAATTAAGATCACGCAGTTCCCCAGCTCTATCGAGCACTTCCCAAAGGCTCATTTGACTTAAATTGGCTACTTGCTCAATTTTCTCGAAAGTTGTTGTACCAATGCCTCTGACAGGGTAATTGATAATTCGTTTTAAGGCTTCGTTATCGGCCGGATTCACAACCAAACGAAAATATGCTATCAAGTCTTTAATCTCTTTACGTTGATAAAACGAAAACCCGCCATAAATTTTATATGGAATGTTCTTTTTACGTAAAGCCTCCTCCATAATACGCGACTGCATATTGGTACGATACAAAATGGCAAAATCGCTAAATTTTAACTGCAATCTTTGTCGACGTTCTAATATTTCGGATGCCACTAAAAAGCCTTCTTCGGTGTCCATTTGAACCTTTCTTACTTGAACCTTATCCCCTTTCTGATTCAATGAGAAAATATTCTTCTCGAGCTGCTTTTTGTTGTTGGCAATAATACTACTTGCCGCATTCACAATATTTTGGCACGAACGGTAGTTTTGTTCAAGCTTAAAAGATTGATTTTGAGGATAATCTTTTTTAAAATTGAGAATATTCTCGATTTGAGCCCCGCGAAATGCATAAATACTTTGGGCGTCGTCGCCCACTACGGTAATGTTCTGATTCAAAGCCGAAAGGGTCTTAACTATCACATATTGCGAATAATTGGTATCTTGATACTCGTCGACCAAAATGTAATCGAATTTTTTTTGATACTTTTCCAAAACTTCGGGAAAATCTCTGAACAATATATTGGTTTTGATCAGCAAATCGTCAAAGTCCATGGCATTGGCTTGACGGCATTTCTGTTCGTAAAGTTCGTAAATCCGTTGTGTTTCTCCTTTTTTTGATATTCGGTCACGGGTCATCCAATCGTTATGATTGGCATATGTGCGAGCTGTAATCAATTGATTTTTAGCCATCGAAATTTTATGCAACAACTCGTTTTCTGGATAGGCCTCTTTGCCCAATTGCAATTGTTTGACAATAGAACGCAGCAAACTTTTGGCATCGTCTGTATCGTAGATGGTGAAATTATTGGTATAACCCAAATGAACCGCTTCGAAACGTAAAATTTTTGCAAAAACTGAGTGAAATGTACCCATCCATAATTGTCCAGCTTTTTGAGCACCAACCAAATGGCCAATACGAGCGGTCATTTCTTTAGATGCTTTATTGGTAAAAGTCAATGCTAAAATGCGATAAGCAGGCACATCGTGATGCAGTAAATTGGCAATTTTAAAGGTTAATACCCTCGTTTTGCCTGATCCCGCACCGGCAACAATCATCGATGGCCCTTGTAATGCTTCTACAGCTTCGCGCTGCACAGGACTTAGTCCTTCTATTATCGAATTTAACATAGTCAAAAAAAATAAAACATCTTCAATTTCATTGGCAACAATTCATGAAATTGTTTGAAAAATAATCCGTTCGTAATGATGAGAATTTGAAACACAAAAATAAGTTTTTCACTCCAGATGATGCCGTTAATTTGTTTAGAAAACAAATTAATTCTGAATTATTAATTCTAAATTTTGAATTTTACTATGCTCAGTAACTTTGCAAAAAAAATATTGCACAAAGTAACACGTAGTCAAATTAGTTTTGAATATACTACTCCCCATTTACTGTACCACAAAAACTTCTTTTTTAGTTGAAATCACAGCCATCCGAAAGTTTTAAAGGTGCATTCAAGTAATAAATGCAAACCGCACCTGTCAGTTCGAGTAGCTTTCGCTAGAAAGCGTATCGAGAACGCTTTGCTCAACGGTAGGGCACAATCATGTCTCGATACATTCCCTTAGGGAATACTCGACA
>DYOK01000232.1 GCA_020720565.1 Acetofilamentum sp. | reverse complement strand
ATAACTCATGTGGATTTTATACATCGATGATAAAAGCCCCTTGGTCGGCAACCATATGAATGTGTTTCGAAGGCGATAAACTTTTTAACATGCGATAATATTTGCGATTGTGTTCCGAATGCGACCCATCAATTATTAAGGTTTGATATTCGAAATATAAATCGAGTTGAGCAGGGTCAATTCTTACATTTTTACTCAAAATAATATAATCTAGCTTGAGTTTTTTGGGCTTATACCGTTCCAGAAGATTGGGATATTGTATCACCAAGATACGTTTGTTATAGAACTGAATCATAGGCCCTTTAACGAAAAAGTTAGGGTGGTTCGATTTAATTATACTACTTAATGCAAATTTACTTTGTAATTGTTTGGTCGAAAGGTGTTTCTCCTGTTCTAGCCCTAGACTAAGCCAATGATTTTTGAGATGAAAATCGCTTGCTTTAGAGTCACGAGCCAATGAACTGACTAATATATGCGTTTTTCCATCGACAAAATTTAGTGCCGTATGGCCTTTGATATTGTAAACAATCATTTTCTTTTGCGACTGTTTTTGATACCAAATCCAATCGGAATAGACCACCAATATTAAAATTCCCGAAACCAAAATCAGCACTTTCGAAGCTTTTGGTTTTGCAAGAAACCACATAAAAATGAGTAAAGTAGAAAAAATTAAAAAAAGCTGAATCAAATCGATATACAAATCGGTAGTTAATGCATATGGCCAAGAACCAACCATTTTAACAATATAATTTTGAGCAAAAGTGAGCCATTTCAGAACCATTGCTATGTAGTGTGCAATGATAGGTATCGGCAATGCCATATAGAACAACATGGCCACCCACATCAAAACAGTAGATAAAGGAACAGCGAGTAAATTTACCACCATAAAGTAATTGGGAAATTGATGAAAATAATACACAGTGAGAGGAACTGTTAAAATCTGAGCGGCAATCCCGACATTGGTTAAGTCCCAAATCCATTGCAAAACTTTATAGCGTGGCACCCACCATGCCGAAATTAGTGGTTGGAAAAAAATGATGCTTATGACGGCCAAATAACTTAACTGGAAACCTAAATTGTACAATAAAAACGGATCGTATATCAGCAGAATAAATGCAGAAGCAAAAACCACATTGTAAATATTACCTTTTTGATGCAATATTTGTCCAATGGCTATCAAGCTGAACATAACGGCCGATCGCAAAACAGAAGGTGAACCACCCGATAGTAAGCTGTAAAACCAAATAGCGGAGAGTACAACGATTAATTTAGTTACTTTCGAATATTTATCTTTGCCCATCCAGAAAAGCAAACGGCTCAATATTAAATACAAAATAGCCACATGTAAGCCGCTAACCGCTAAAATGTGTACCGCCCCAGTCGATGCATAAGCCTGCTGAACTTCGGCAGCAATGTCGTTCGAATAGCCTAAAATAAGTGCCGATAGCACCGAAAGTTCGTCGCCAGTTATTCCGTATTGTCTAAATCTATCGATTAAGTTTTGCCGAATTAAATCGAGATTGTGTGCTTGAAACCATGTTTTGGGCTCGTTAATTAAGGTCCATTGTTTCGATTTTAAATGGGCTTGTTGGCTTACTAGGTGAAAAAACAGGTAGCGTTTGTAGTTAAATGCCTCTGGATTTCCGTTCGATTCAACCTCTTCGAAATTAGGCTCAAAGGCTAGCAAATCACCAGTTTTAACTATCTGAGAAGTGCTATCTTTTTCGAGCATAAGTAGGCTTTGTCCTTCCCCCTTTTGCCAGCCCTGGTTTGATTTTATGGAAACAATTTCTACGCGTGTTCTAACATGATAAGCAGTAACTTTAGGCTGCTCGACCACACGAACCACGACAAATTCAGAACCATTATCGCTTTTGGTTCTAGCTTCTTGTTTGAGCTGACTGGTGCGAGCTATGCCCACAAGCCCAAAGAAAATCAATATCGAGAGACCGAATATCCAAGATAAACGGTAATATTTATGAACAAATAAATGGATAAACAAAAGGAGCAAGAAGCTGACAGCTATACCTAATAATGTAAAATCGACATTGAAAAAAGTCGATAAGACAATACCCAATATAAGTATTGTTGTGATTTTTACAAAAGGCATCGCGCTTAACATGCGTTTCGAAAATTTAAGTTTATTATTTGGATACGTTCAAAGATATTAAAATTTTGAAAAACAAAAAAAAGAGACTGCCTAATTAAAGACAGCCTCTTTATCTATTACTACTACATAATTATTTTTTTTCTCCCACTAAGAATTTAGGCGTAATGGTCAACATGGTATAAATAAAATAGTTTTGTCCTAATTTATATAACTCTTTGTTGGCCGTATTTTCATATCCATATACCATTTGGTTTTTAAGATCTGAAATAATGGCGTATGAGAAACTGGTATATAACGATACATCTTCGCTAAATTTATACATATATCCTAAGTCTATGTATTGACCTAAACTACCAGTTTTGTATATTTTGTTTCCATCGGCATCCTTATCAGATAAATACGTTTTACTCCCAAGCATAGGCATCCATACTGCAAAGTCAATTTTCCCTTTTTCACTGGTTTTAAAATTAACTTTCAAATATGGATCCATATAACCAGCACCTTTTGTTCCAAATTTACTGCTTGATTGCATTACGAAATGGCTTATTCTTCCACCGTAGTAAGGGAAACGGGCTCCATAAAGCAAATCAAAAGAATGTCTAACATCCAAATATGCAGAATCTGTTTGACTGGCATCCTCACCAGAAATTAATTCCATACCTGCAATAACTTCCAACTTTTTGTCAAGCAATCTAAAACCAAGGGAAACATCTGCCATATAAGCAAAAATAGTTTTATAAGCATCCTTTTTTAATGTACGACTGCTGTCGGTACCGTGTTGAAGATAAACTGTTAATGCTCCAAATAATCCATCTTTAATTTCTTTGCCTTTGTTATTATAGTCTAAAATAAAACCATGTGTTCCTGTACCTAAAACAACAGAACCTTGAGGATCGCGTGTGTTTGCTACTTCACGACCAGCTAAAGAGAAAAATCCTGTTAATGCCAATTGAGGGCTAAATTGTTTCCTAACATTTAAAAAATTGATAGTTCTTATTTTGTTCAAATTCCAAGCACTTGCAAAGCCAGTGGCATCACCTGAGCTATTATAAGAAATCCCTAAATCAACAAAAAGTCCTTTGTCTTTATTGTGCATTTTATATGTTAAGGCGTCGTAACTTAAGCCTCCAGTCCAGAATCCACGAGACGAAAGCAAACGTCCATCGTTATAATTCCATTCTTGACGTCCCACAACAGCTCTGCTATTCCCTTTAATTTTAACATCGGCATATGCTTCGTACACTCCAAAACTATTGGTTTGCCCCATTAATCCAGTAGCATTATATGCATCATCGGCACCCCAAACACGAGCATCTTGAAGAGTCACTTTAACATTGTATTTTTCCGCATTATAACCAAAGTTCAACCGCGTGCGTTGGTCGAACGAGAAAACGGCATCAGTTTCAGCTTTAAAAGGTTGTTTGTAACCATGGTCTGTTTGAAATTTACTTCGTAACTCACCTGTTATTGTAAGTTGTGCAAATGCACTGCTGGCAAAAGTCAATATTAGACCAACTGCCAGTAAATTTGATACTTTCTTCATAACATTAATATTTAAAATTGATTTTAATTTTATTTCTGCTCTTTTAGAGCTGTTTATACAAGATTGATAACTTATTCAATTCTGAACATATAATCGTATTCAAAAGTATGTAGGTGTTTTTCTCATTTACATGATAATTGTCAAATGATTTTATGTTATATAATACA
>DYOK01000017.1:13378-22682 GCA_020720565.1 Acetofilamentum sp. | reverse complement strand
ATAGATTTTGAATTATGATTTCAAAATTGTCGTCCTTTTAATTGGTCTAAGAAATTAAGTAGTGGCTCTTTTTGTATGCGATCCAATCCCAAATGTTCGAGGGCATCGATGGCCATTAAATAATAGTGTTGTATGGCGTTTAAAACCTTTTTATCGATTTCCAATTCGCGGTAAAGTGATGTAATTTCCGAGATTTTTTCGGCTTCTGATATCGATGGACGGTGAAGTATCGACCATGCTTTTTCGGGAGCCAAATCTATGGCTTGTATCAGTAAATAGGTTTTTTTATGTTCAACAATATCGCCCCCAATTCGTTTTCCAAACGTTTTAGCATCGCCAAAGGTGTCGAGATAGTCGTCTTGTAATTGAAAAGCCATGCCGGCATTAATACCAAACTGATAGAGCAAATCGGCTTTTTCTTTTGACGCTCCGCCAATTAATGCCCCAATCTTTAACGCACCGGCAAGCAAAACGGCTGTTTTTAATCGGATCATTTCCAAATACGACGCCTCGCTTACTTCTTTCATGGTTTCGAAGTTCATGTCGTATTGTTGACCCTCGCAAACCTCGATCGCCGTCTGGTTAAATATAGGGAGTACCTCGGAAAGAAGATGTGATGGCAGTTTCAAGAAAAATGAGTATGCTTCAATCATCATGGCATCGCCCGATAAAATGGCCGTACTATCGTTCCATTTTTTATGAACAGTAGGCCGTCCTCTGCGGGTATCGGCTTTGTCCATAATATCGTCGTGTAGTAAGGTAAAATTGTGAAAAGTTTCTATGCCTACGGCTGGGTCGATGGCCTGATTAATGTCCTGACTAAATAAATTGCAAGCCATCAAGCAAAGTGCAGGGCGTATCCGTTTGCCACCTGACGACAGTGTATACTCAATCGGCTGGTACAAATTTGCAGGCTCGCGTTCTAAATATAAACCCGATAATCGGTTTTGAATCATATCGGCAAGTTGTTCGGTGCTGTACATCGTTGTGTTATCAGGTTTTTTTATATTGATATTTTATTTAAGGTCTTCGACCTATTTATCGTTCTATAACTAGCCATATATCAACATTTTAGCTTAATAAAGTACAACATTAAATTATACATATTACTTTAGCAAATTGATTAAGCTAAAAGGATTCTATTAGAATTGACTTTCGAAAAGGCCAATTTCAATTACTTTTTTCAGCCCTTCGTCTATGCTAAGCAAATCGCGATCAAGTACTTTTAACATTTTATTGTTGTCGGGCATACGGCGTTTCATATCGCCCTCGCTTAATGGGGGTAAATAGAGTATTTTACTTTTCGAATGGGTGAGGTCTATAATTTTTTGTGCGACATCTTTAATTGGAATTTCGATAGAGTTGCCTACATTAACTACATCGTTAATATAATGGTTGTCGTATGCAATTTGGGTTGTGGCATCGATATTGTCGTCGATATAGCAAAATGTTCGTGTTTGCGAACCATCGCCAAAAATTGGAATGTCTTGATTGTTTTGTGCAGCCAATAAAAATTTACTGATGACAAAATCTTTGCTTTGTGCTGGGCCATAGGTATTGAAAAACCTAAAAATGGTGTATTCCAAGCCAAATTCTTGATAAAAAGATTTAACAAATGCCTCGCCCACATTTTTTACAATGGCGTAAGGTAATCGGGAATTAAGTGGCGTAGTTTCTTCGTTTTGAGGAAATTCGACGGGTTCGCCATATACTTCTGACGATGACGAGAAAAATACACGTTTGACCCCCGTGTTTTTAGAAAGCTCTAAAATATTTTTTATACCTTGAATATCGTTCAAAACCTCGATAGGGCGACTTAACGTTCGCGAAACACCTACCATTGCAGCATAGTGAAATACATAGTCGAATTTATAAGTGGTCATAATTTCGCCCATGCCTTGGCGATTGTTCACATCGCACTTAATAAATCGCATGCGAGTCGATGCAACTGGCAGTTTTCCCACATGTCCAGTCAATAAGTTATCGACCACAACCAATACGTTTTCCGGATCTGCTAAAAGTCTTTTTACTAGAGCACTGCCAATAAAGCCTGCTCCGCCTGTAATTAATATATTTCTCATTTAATGTCCTCCTCTTTGGCATCGAGTGCCAAATGTTCTAATTCAATATCTTCTTCTTCGTCGAATATGCTGAGTAAAGGTTCTTTAAAGGCTTTGGTTGTGATTAATTTTTCGAGTGTTAGCAGTAAGGAAGGTAAAACCACCAAGTTGGTAATCATGGCAAAAAATAGTGTAATGGAAATGAGCAAACCCAATGCTACTGTACCACCGAAGTCGGACCAAATAAAAATTGAAAAACCGAAAAACAACACTACTGAAGTATAGAACATGCTGGTACCTACTTCTTTAATCGCAGCATGTACCGATTTGCCAATATCCCAATTGTAGAGCTTAAGCTCTTGTCTGTATTTCGATAAAAAGTGAATGGTATCGTCGACCGAAATACCAAATGCAATACTAAAAATCAGAATGGTCGATGGTTTGAGTGGAATGTCGAAATAGCCCATCAGTCCGGCTGTGATTATTTGAGGTATCATATTGGGTATAAGCGAAATAAGAACCATTCGCCATGAGCGGAACATTAAAGCCATGAATAGCGAAATAAGAACAATTGCAAACGCCAGACTCGAAAACAAATTTTTCATCAAGTACGAAGTACCTTTGGTGTAAACCACGCTGGTTCCCGTTACATAGGTGTAAAATTGGTCTTTAGGGAATAGACTATCGACGGTATTTTGCACCTCGGCGTGTAGTTTCTGCATGGGCAAAGTACCAATGTCTTGAACTTTATAACTGATCCTAATTATGCGTTCGGTCGAGTCGATAAAGGACGATAAAAAATTGTTTTTTTCTGTTTTGGACCGAGCCAGATACGAAAATACAAAATTTCGTTCTTGTTCCGAAGGCAACTTATATTGCGATGTGCGGTTGTTAAAAAAGGATTGACGGGCAAACTTAACACCATTGCTCATCGAAATGGGTTCCGATAATTCGGGATGAATTTTAAGATCTTTTTGTAATTGATCCACTTTTTTAAGCGTGCTCAGTTTCAGTGCACCCTTTTCTTTTTTGGTGTCAATCACTATTTCGAAGGGCATTAGACCACCAAAACTTTTTTCAAAAAATTTTAAATCGGTGTAAATGGGGTCGTCTTTGGGCAAGTCGTCCACAATATAACCAGTCGATTGTATTCGCGAAATGCCATAAATGCCCAATGCCACCACCATGACGGTGATCACATAGAGTAAATTTCGATGGCTTTCGGTGATGTTGATGAGTTGGTCTATCATTTTATCGATAATGCTATTATCGAGATGTTTATGATGATGAACTCTTGGTGGAGGCATCAGACTATAAACAGTAGGGATAATAAGCAGCGAGAACACAAATACACCCATCACATTGATGGAAGCCACAATTCCAAACTCAACCAAAATATCGCTATTGGTGATGATAAATGTGCCAAAACCCGCAGCGGTGGTCAAGTTGGTCATAAAAATGGCACTTCCTGTTTTTTTGATGGTACGTTGCAGTGCTTTTATTTTATTGCCATGCATACTGTATTCTTGCAAGTACTTATTAATCATAAAGATACTGTTCGGAACACCAATCACAATAAGTAAAGGGGGCAGCATACCGGTTAAAATAGTTATTTCGAAGTCGAAAAGCACGACTGTGGCAAAGGTCCATACAACCGAAATCGATACCAACGAAATGGCAACTGCAACGGCTTTATAATTGCGAAATAGAATAAACAAAATGATGAGAACCACTAAGCCCGCCAAACCAATAAACATGCTTAGCTCTTTTTTAACTTTTTTCGATACTTCGGTTCTGATGTAAGGCAAACCCGAATAATACAATTTATTGTTTTGCGATTGGCTAAACAGCTCTGCTCTTTCGTGTATTTGCTCGATAATATGAACCCGCTCTTCGGTGTTGAGGCGTTCCTTGTCAATCGACACTGTCATCACATATATATGAAGCGAGTCGTTGTAAATTAAGCCTTTGTATATGGGGAGACTCTTAAGTAATTGGCTTAAACTATCCAGCTTGGCTTGCGACTGAACGTGTTCGGGGAAAATGGGAACAACTTTAAAGTTTTTTAGAGCGGTATCTTTTTGCAGCATCACCAATTCGGTGGTCGATGTTACACTCTTAACGCCATCGATGGTTTTAAGTTCGCTAACCAATTGTCGCCAAGCCTTAAAATGGCTCATTTCAAAAAAATCTTTGTCTTCGATGCCAATAGCAAATAAGTTGGCTTCCTCGCCAAAGGTTTCTTGAAAATGCACATGTTCTAGAAAAATGCTATCGTCTTCGGGCAACATTTGAACCAAGGAATACGACATTTGTGCTTTTTGTGCAACAAACACCATGGCAATAGTGCTAATGAGCACTACACTAAGAATCGGAATTCTATTGCGTAAAATCAGACCCGCAATTTTTGTCCACATAGGCGTGTGTTTTTTCAGTTTGAAAACTAGCAAACAACAAAAGTAACAATTCTTACTATTTTCAATCCCTAGATGGCCTTAAATTTCGCATTTTCGATTTTATATCGTTGTGCGAATTTGTAAATTGTATTGATTTAGTGTACAAGTTACTAATACACATGGAATTGCAGGATTTTAATTTATGGGGCAAATACTTGAGTAAGAACTTAGAATAAAATAGTGTCAGATTTTATTAAGCTAAAAACCAGTTTTAATGTACTTTACAAAACGGATAAATAGGTCGAAGACCTTATTTGAATATTTTCAATCTTGTTTTGCCGTATTCGGACTATCTTTGCAGCAAGTACGACCCACTGTGTGGGAATCAATTTCTGAACACTGACACCATAAAGTATGGAAAAAGCACACCTCACCGAGCGCGTTAAAGAACGTGCTGTATTAATCGGCATCATAACACAAAACCAAACCGAATTACAAACTCGGGAGTATCTTGAAGAATTAAAGTTTTTGGTGAGCACTGCAGGCGTCGAAACCATTAAATCGTTTACGCAAAAGTTAGAAAAGCCACATTCGGTCACGTTTGTAGGAACGGGTAAATTAGAAGAAATTAAACGCTATATCGACGATAATGCTATTGACGTGGTTATTTTCGACGACGATTTAAGCCCGACGCAGCTTCGAAATATCGAAAAAGTACTCGACCGACAAATTTTAGATCGAACCACCCTTATACTCGATATTTTTGCAGCTCGAGCTCAAACCGCCCACGCAAAAGTCCAAGTCGAATTGGCACAGTATCAGTACTTAATGCCACGTTTAACCCGAATGTGGACTCACTTACAAAAGCAAAAAGGGGGCGTGGGGATGCGTGGCCCTGGCGAAACCGAAATAGAAACAGACCGACGAATTATTCGCGATAAAATTAGCAAACTGAAAGAAGATTTAGAAAAAATTGACCGACAGATGGCTACTCAGCGCAAAAACAGAGGGCAAATGATACGGGTAGCTTTGGTTGGCTATACCAATGTGGGCAAATCGACCTTGATGAATGTGCTCAGTAAATCGGAGGTTTTGGCCGAAAATAAGCTCTTTGCCACACTCGATACCACCGTTCGAAAAGTGGTCATCGACAATCTCCCGTTTTTGCTTTCCGATACGGTGGGTTTTATTCGCAAACTGCCTCATGGTTTGGTCGAATCGTTTAAATCGACGCTCGACGAGGTTCGCGAAGCCGATATTCTAATCCATGTAGTCGATATTTCGCATCCCAACTTCGAAGAACAAATCGAAATTGTCGAAGAAACCCTACGCGAAATAGACAAACTCGAAAAACCAAGCTATTTGTTGTTTAATAAAATTGACCAATATCAATACATCCCAAAAGATGAAGACGATTTAACACCCAAAACAAAACTCAATTTTTCGCTCGATGACTGGAAAAAAACATGGATGTCGAAAAACAATGTGCATTCGGTGTTTATTTCGGCTAAAGACAAAACCTTTGTCGACGAGTTTAAAGCGATTCTATACAAAAAAGTAAAAGAAATTCATATCAAACGATATCCATATAACAACCTACTGTATTAAATTGGCTGTAATTCTTGTTCTGTTTTAATTTTTTTTGTCGTTCTTTTGATACAATTCAAAATTATAAAGAGACTATATCATGTCAGGGCTACGCCCCTTTTAAATCCTAAATTCAAGTAATAAATGCAATTTTCGGAAATAGAGAAATAAAATTTTTTCAGAAAATAGAAGAGAATAAATCTGTTTTATATCTATCAGTTGAAGGTGTTTTGGGTATTAATATCAGACATTAAAATTTCGGTTTTTATAGAAAAGTGAAAATACATTTTAAATCGATAATTTATGTGTAATCTGGAACAAACCAACTACTCATCAACATAAAAAATAATGTAGCATTGTATATTCTAAAATGTGTAACTTTGCTGTCCTTTCTTTTTTTGGTATAAAGGAAAGAAACCAACACCACCCCGTAATTGTCAATATTTAATAAAAAATTAATTCCGATGAGAACAATTGGGTTATTATTGAGTCTGTTATTTTTGCAGACTTATGTTCAAGTTAAGGCGCAAGATACCATTCGTTTAATGCATTACAACGTATTGTATTACGGTAAAAACGTGTACGATTGTAACAGTACCAACAACAACAGAGACGACAAAAATGGATACTTAAGAACCATTTTACCATATGTACAACCCGACATCATTACCGTTAACGAAATGGATGCAGACTTGGCTGATATCGATTATTTGATGTCACAAACGCTCAATATTAACGGGGTAACCTGTTGGAACCATGCCGCTTTATCGGGTAGTTACAGCGTAAATATGATCTATTACAATTCTAGTCATTTAAAACTTAATTCGCAAGAAGTGATTCAAGGCGACCCTGCCCAGTCCGATGTGTACCATATGTCGTTTTTAGGTAGCGATACCATCGATTTCGATGTGGTGGTGGCCCACCTTAAAGCAGGTAACGAAACGTCGTCTGCCGAGCTTCGTGATCAAAGCACGCAAAATATTATGAACTATGCTTCGGCTCGCAATTTAGATAATTATGTGGTTGCAGGCGATTTTAATGTGTACACATCGAGCGAAGCCTGCTTCCAAAACATGATCAATTATAACACAAGTGCGTGCCGACTTTACGACCCCATTAATAGATTGGGGAATTGGAACAACAACAGCAGTTTTGCCGATGTACATACCCAATCGACGCATACCTCGGGCGAATGCTTTGCTTCGGGTGGCATGGACGATAGGTTCGATTTTATTCTAATATCGGATGCCATCAAACAAACCCGTAACAAAATGAGTTACCTCAGTAGCTCTTATCAGACCATTGGGCAAGATGGCTTGCATTATAATTCCGATATCAATGCGGGGACAAACAACAGCGCACCCACCGCCGTTATCGACGCATTATACAATATGTCCGATCACTTGCCAGTGGCCTTAGACATGGTCTTACACACCCAGCGTACACCCATTACGGTGTTCAATAAAACATTCGACGACCAAAGCCTAAGCTCAGGTGGATGGCAAGAATACTCAGTTTTAGACAATCAACGAATTTGGAATGTACCTACTTATACATACGGCCATAACAGCACATACTATGGTGCAATGTCTGGTTACGATTATACCAATTCGGTGACGGTCGATAATCAAGATTGGCTCATTTCACCATCTGTTAACTTAAATGAAATGTTCGACGAAGTGTTAAGCTTCTGGTCGGCTAGCAAATACAACGGAAACCCGCTCGAATTGTATTATTCAAGTGATTACTCTGGAAGTGGCGACCCCAACAATGCTACATGGACATTGATCGATGGCGTTCATTATTCGACTGATCTCGATTTTACGTGGGAGGTGTCGGGCAATATCGATTTAAGCCAGATTCAAGGCGAATCGGTTTATTTCGGGTTTAAATACACCAGCACACCAGCAACAGGGTCGTGCACATGGGAACTCGATGATATTCTTCTGCTTGGCTATGCCTCGCCATCGGGAATCGAAATTCCAGAAACCCATTTTGGTATGAAAGTATATCCGAATCCAGCACAAAACCAAGTGCAAATTGAAGCACAAAATAAAGCCGTGGGCTCGCTTAAAATAAGGATTGTCGATATGCAAGGGCGTGTGGTTTGGGCCCAAGAATCTGAACAAACTGACCCCGGAAATTTCGAAATATCACTAGATATTAGCAAGTTAGAAAGGGGGTTTTATCTTCTGATGCTCGAAAACCCGATGCAAAAAGAATCTGTAAAACTTGTAAAAGAATATTGACAAAGACTTGTTCATAAAAAAATATTTTTGTAGCTTTGCAAGCTCGTTAAAGGAGTCGGTTTTTTTGATTCTTTGATAGAGATTTAGATCTGAGTATTTAATTAAACATAAATAAATTATTCACATGTACGCAATCGTAGAAATAGCGGGTCAACAATTTAAAGTTGAAAAAGACCAAAAACTCTATGTGCATCGTTTACAGGCTGAAGCAGGTTCGGACGTTGAGTTCGACAAAGTGCTTTTGACCGACGATGGCAAGCAAGTTAAGGTTGGCGCTCCCAAAGTGGACGGCGTTAAAGTTACCGCTAAGGTTTTATCGCACCTCAAAGATGATACTGTTATCGTTTTCAAAAAGAAACGCAGAAAAGGATTTATCAAAAGAAATGGCCACCGTCAATTCTTAACACAGATCCAAATTCAAGACATTAAATAATATACGCTAAGATATGGCTCATAAGAAAGGAATGGGTAGTTCGCGCAACGGCCGCGAATCCGAAAGTAAGAGATTAGGCGTTAAGATTTTTGGCGGTCAAACAGCAAAGGCCGGTAACATTATCATGCGTCAAAGAGGAACCACTCACCACCCTGGCGAAAACGTGGGTATGGGTAGAGATCACACCATTTATGCTTTAATCGATGGCGTGGTGACCTTCCAAAAGAAACAAAACAACCGATCGTTTATTTCTGTTCTCCCAGTTGTTGCTGCAGAATAGTCTATCCGATAGAATCGTATAAAACAGAGCCTTTGCAGTATAATTGCAAAGGCTTTTTTTGTCAATTCTGTATACAATTTACCTATCTTTGCATACAGGTTTCCGGTTTCAGGTTTCAGGTTGAAGGTTATAGCTTACTGTTTTAAAACATGCAACTTACAATCTACCTGTCGGTAGATTTATCGACCGAAGGTGGACAGGCTTTCAACTTTATACTTGCAACATGTAACTTGGAACTTTCAACCTGTAAACAAATAAACCCTTCAACCCCGCTTTGCGGGACAGGCAAATCATCAATC
>DYOK01000017.1:5241-13278 GCA_020720565.1 Acetofilamentum sp. | reverse complement strand
CTGTAAACAAATAAACCCTTCAACCCCGCTTTGCGGGACAGGCAAATCATCAATCGCAAATCATCAATCAAAAATCAACAATATAATTAATTATTGCCATGTTAACGTTACAGCAAATAGAACAAAATAGCGAACAAATTGTCGAACGTCTTAAAGTTAAATACTTCGACGCTTCTGCCATCGTAAGCCAAATTATAGCACTGAACGGCGATCGAAAAAAACACATCACCGAAAGCGATTTATTACAAGCCGAGATGAATCAACTTTCGAAAGCTATTGGTCAAATGTTCCAACAAGGTCAAACCCAAGAGGCCAATCAAGCCAAAGCTAAAACCGTTGAACTTAAAAATCAAATTAAAGACAGCCAAACCAAAGTGGAACAAATTGAATCACAAATTCAACAATTATTGGTTCAGATTCCCAATGTACCTCACATTTCGGTGCCTTTAGGTCGTCATGCCGAAGACAATGTTTTTGTGCGTGGCAACTATCCACAAGTTGAGATAAACGATAAAGGCCTTTTACCCCACTGGGAACTAACCGAAAAATATAATTTAATCGATTTCGAATTGGGCGTTAAGTTGACTGGTGCAGGTTTCCCCGTTTACAAAGGGAAAATGGCCAAATTACAACGCGGGCTCATACAGTTCTTTCTCGATCAGGCAGTCGAAAATGGTTACGACGAGGTTATCCCTCCATTATTGGTCAACGAAGATTCGGGCTTTGGAACGGGTCAATTGCCCGATAAAGAAGGCCAAATGTATCACGCCACAGTCGATAACTTGTATTTGGTGCCCACTGCAGAGGTGCCTGTAACCAATATTTATCGCGATGTGATTCTTAATGCCAAACAATTTCCAATTAAAAATACGGCTTACACGCCTTGCTTCCGCCGCGAAGCCGGTTCGTATGGTAAAGATGTTCGAGGTCTTAATCGTTTGCACCAATTCGATAAGGTCGAAATTGTTCGATTAGAACATCCAGACCGTTCTTATCAGACCCTCGAAGAAATGGTTAGTTATGTCGAAAACCTGATCTTAAAGCTAGAATTACCTTACCGAATTATTCGTTTGTGTGGTGGCGATATGAGCTTTACGTCTGCATTAACCTACGATTTCGAGGTGTATTCTAAAGCACAAGAGCGTTGGCTCGAAGTGAGCTCGGTGTCAAATTTCGAATCGTTTCAAGCTTCGCGACTTAAACTAAGATTTAAAGAAGAAGGCCAAAAAAATACGCAATTGGCACATACCCTCAACGGAAGTGCACTTGCCTTACCTCGAATTGTAGCTGCTCTATTGGAAAATAACCAAACGCCCGAAGGTATTGTTATTCCTAAGGTGCTACGTCCATATGTAGGTTTTGATATCTTAAACTAAAATATAATTTATTATGTTTGTTTTTAAATCGAAAATTGGATGGTGGATCTTGTTAATTGTATGGCTGTTAAGCTCGTGCCAAGAGACAACCATCGACAAAATTGACCAGTATATCGACGAGCTCGACGAAGCTATCGCCGACTGGCCCGAATTGCAAAAAAAAGATTTTAGCACCCAAAGTAAGAAAGGAGATGAATTGGTCGAGTTCCTAGGCCCATACTTTTCGACTATGAGTAAGTCGAACGTTAAAATTTTGGTCGATTTATCGAACACTGTTAAGGCTCAGAAAAAATTTGGTGTATCGACCGATACTTTGGCTAATGAATTACAAACAGCTCGTACCCAAATGATAGGCCTTTATAACGATTATAAAAAAGAAAAAATAAACGAAACCCAGTTGAGTGAGTATTACGCTGAAGAGATGACCTATTACAACTCGGCCATGCACCGTTTTGTGATTTTTAGAAATCATGTCAATTATCTCGAAATGCGGTACGGCGAGTTATTGCCTCAAGCGGAAGATTTGGTCGATAGTTTAAAGTCGGTACATTAAATTGAATGCTTGTTTTCTAAACCATATTTTACGTATTAAATGGTAATCAAATTCTTAATCGCCTTTGCATTCGTAATAAGTACAGTGGCTTCTGTTTGGTCGCAAGATCAAAATCAGAAGAACCAGTTGGCTTATCAATACTATCGCGATAAAGAATATCAGCGTGCGGTAGAGCTGTATCAAGAATTGTATCAAGACACCCGATCGGAGTCTTATTTGCAATTTGCTATTAAGTGCTATGTTGAACTTAAAGCATTCGATAAAGCCGAAAAAATGGTCAAGCAAGCACTATCTGGGCGAAGTAGTAGCCCTAATTTGCAAGTTTTACTTGGTAAAATTTATGCCCAAGCGGGTGAATTCGACAAGTCGAAGAAAACATTCGATAAACTGGTGAATCAGATGGGCGGAACTACTAGCGATGCGGTTCTATTGGCCAATGCGTTTATTGCGCAGCAAGAATATGATTATGCAGAGAAAGTGTACTTAAAAGCTCAGAAACAGGCAGGTTCTAGCTATTCTTTTGCCTTCGATTTAGCCAATTTATACAGCTACGCTCGCAATTATCCAAAAATGATCGATGCGTTTTTAGACGCTTTACAACAAGACGAATCACAGCTTCAAAACGTTCAGAATAGACTGCAATATACGGTTTATCAACAAGATGATGGTTCGCTAAACAATTTGTTAAAGGAAAAACTGATAGCAAGAATTCAAGCATCAAAATCGCAAACAGCATATAGCGAGTTGCTCATTTGGATATATTTGCAAGATAAAGATTTTGCTAAAGCCTTACTTCAAGCCAAAGCAATCGATAAACGTCAAAAGGAAAAAGGCGAAAGACTCATTCCTTTGGGCGAGTTGGCCACTTTAAATGGTGACTATGGTACTGCTGTTAAATGTTACGAATATGTCATCTCTTTGGGCGAGACTGAGCCTTTTTTTGTATCTGCACAAACTGGTTATATGCAAAGCCTGTACGCCGAATTAACCCACACCGACATTCCACAACCCGACAAAGTACAAACCTTGGTATCGCAATACCAGAAATTTGCTGGCGATCATCCCAATCAAGATTCATATCATCAGATTTTGCCAGAGTATGCTCATGTTTTAGCTTTTTATGCTCAATCTGCCGAAGAAGCGAACGGTTTGTTGGTCTACGCCCTCGACAATGCACGATTGAGTGCGGTACAAGAATCAAAAATAAAACTCGAATTGGCCGATATTTTATTGTTTCAAGACAATATTTGGGAGTCGAATTTATTTTATTCGCAGGTTATTAAAGCTAATCCGAATAACGATTTAGGAAATGAGGCTCAGCTTAAAAAAGCCAAGCTGTCGTTTTATTCAGGCGATTTTTTGTGGGCAAAAGGTCAGATGGATGTGTTGCGAGCAGCCACCTCGAAGTTGATTGCTAACGACGCCTTTTATTGGGCCTCATTAATTGACGACAATTTGGGCGACGATAGTTTGCTCGAACCGTTGCAAGTGTTTGCTCGAGCCGATTTGCGACAATATCAGTTTAAATACAAAGAGGCTTTGACCAGCTACGACAGTGTCCTCACGCTTTACCCAGGTCATGGGCTTACCGACGATGCGTTGTATCGAAAAGCTATTTTAAGCATTAAATTGGGGGAAAATGCCGACGCCAAAATGTACCTGCAAAAGATTTTGGACGAACACTACACCGACCTGTTAGCCGATAACGCCATGATGAGCCTTGCAGAATTGTATGCTTCCGAAGGCCAAGAAGAAAAAGCGGTCGAGCTATATACCCAGCTATTGGTCGATTTTTCTGACAGTTTCTATACCACCGAAGCCCGCCGTCGGATTGTCAAGTTCAGAGATTCGTAAAAAAGGGGGGCTTATTCCTCGAAAATTACGTAATACCAATTGCTTTTGTTTTGACACAGACCTTTGGCTTATATCAAAATCACAAGATGGTTTTACCAATATCATATCGTACATAGTCCAATTGGAATTGGACTGAAATAGACCTAATCTTGAATTTTTTCAAGCATCAAGCCGTTTAAAAAAGTAGTTCCGATATGTCGGGAAAACTTATTGAAAAACTCGAATCTGATGGATTCAATCATCAAAATATTAATTTTGATTTGTCGGGAAAAGCTTCGAGAATCTACGTTTGCAAGATAAAGACCAAGGGTCAAATCATCAATCGAAAAATCGTCTTACAAAAGCCATAAATCTTTTGTGTTCATATGCCTCAACTTGTTTTTCTTGTACGCCACAAAAAAAACCGTCTGTAAATTGAATTTACAGACGGTTCGTTTTTATTAAGTGCCCAAGACAAGACTCGAACTTGCACAACCAAACGGTCACCAGCCCCTCAAGCTGGCGTGTCTACCAATTTCACCACTTGGGCATTTTGAGTTTGCAAAGGTAGATTTTTTTTTGAATCTGGAGTCGCAATTCTAAAATTTTCTGTTTTGAATACAGATTTAATCGTACGAGTAGGATGATATCTCGACTTTAATCTATGCTCAATTTTGAATGCGTTCATTCACAAAGGCAATCATTCGATCAATTTCGTTTGGGTTGAACCAATTATATGCAGGGTCTTTGCGTAGCCAAGTGAGTTGCTTACGTGCATAAGCTCTGCTGTGGTTTTGGATTTGCTCAACAGCTTCCGAAAGTTTAAGATTTCCATCGAAATAGGCAAACAATTCTTTATAACCTACTGTGTTGAGTGGGTTCAGATGCTGGTAGGGTTTTAAATGCTTCACCTCGTCGATAAGTCCATTTTCTATCATCTGTTCAACCCTTTTGTTGATGCGGCCATACAATGTTTCTCGTGGCATATCGAGAGCGATTTTAATGATTTCGAAGGGCCTTGTTTTATGGGTTTGGGTTCGGAATTGGCTGTATGGGATACCAGTAGTTTGGAATATTTCGATGGCTCTAATCAACCGAGCTGGGTTTTGTTTGTCGACTTGTAGATAATAGTCGTAATCGCAATCGTACAATAACTTCTGTAAGGGTTCTATACCTTGGGTTTTGTACAATTGGTTAAGCACTTCGCGGTAACGTAAATCGGGGTCGGGCATGGTGTCGATGCCTTTGCACACGGCATCGATGTACAAGCCAGTGCCTCCCGACAGAATAATCAAATTGTTGGTTTTGTGCGCCGTTATAATGCACTCGAGTGCTTCTGATTCGAAGCGGCTCACGTCGTAGTTGGCCTCAACCGATACGTGAGCTAGCAAATGGTGAGGCACGCCGTTCAATTCATGATCGAAAGGCCGAGCTGTACCTATTTGCATCTGTTGGTAGATTTGTCGAGAGTCGGCAGAAATAATCTCGCATCCAAAATGCTGGGCTAATGCAATCGAAACCGCAGTTTTTCCGACAGCAGTGGGCCCTCCAATAACCAACAAATAGTTCATATTATTTTAAGATGCTGCTTAAATGTGTTAAAATTAATAAAGTCAAATTTTATTAATACAGATTAACAGATAGTTATAATTTTTATTTATCGAAGACTTTAGTATCGATCATAATCGTCGGAGCCACCAAACTCGTCCGCGTCTTCACCAAATTCGTTGTCTTCTTCGTCGAACGGATCTTTTTCCATCTCATCATCGTCAAAATCTTCGGCATATTGCTCGGTAAAACCTAGCTCCGAAGGATCGTCAAATTCGCTCATAAAGTCGTCGGTACCAGCAGCAATTAAAATTTGTCGTGGAATTTCGCCAATTACATCGATCGAAAATCGAGAAGTAGAAGCCTCTTCGATCTTTTCGACCATCATATTGAGTCCTCTGTCGGAGAAAAAATCGAAAATATAATCGAAACTTTGATTTTTGTGATTGATACAATCACTTAAATGGGTTTGGTCCATTAACAAAGCGGTATGCCCACCCATATCCATTAACGAAATTTCTTGACTTCGACGCCCCACTACATCGGTTAAATAAAACGAACTTAATTGTCTGGGGTCAAAATCGAGTGCTTTTTGCAAGGCTTTGTGTAAGTCGCTGAACAGAAGGTTTTCGGGAGCTACAATTTTTATTTCCAAATTATTCGACTCGCTCGATTCGGCTAAAATATGAAATAGTTTCATGCTTAAAGTTAATTTTTTAAATGTTTAAGGTCTTCGACCCGATTTTTGATTTTGTAACCGTATTTTTATCAGGTTTGTGTGCTAATAAAATACGACATTAGTTTATTTTATGTACTTATTTTCGCATCAAAGTGGTGCGAAATGTAACCCGTCAACTCAAATACAAAGTTACAAAAAATTACAAAAGTTTTAGATTTTTATTAACCATTCCATTAGGTTAACATGGTCAGCATAATCGCTAAGTGAAGGTTTTTGCGATTGTCCAAGTTTTACCGAAAACTCGGTGTGAAGGCCTTGTTCGCAAATGCATTGAATTTGGTCGGCTTCGAAACGCACTCTGCTCCACACCGATTCAATGTCTTGATAATATTCGAAAAAGACAACTGACAAAGGAGAGTGAGAAGCCAAAT
This sequence comes from Acetofilamentum sp., assembly GCA_020720565.1. GTDB lineage: Bacteria > Bacteroidota > Bacteroidia > Bacteroidales > JAFGXI01 > JAFGXI01. Next base: position 6,858 of record DYOK01000017.1, on the reverse strand, counting down.
CTTCTTTAACCATTAAAAAACCATTGTCAAGATATTGTTCTTGATTTAGCATGTACACAGATCGGTTGTAATCGTAATTATTGGCGTATTTATGGTGGTGACGAATGTCGGCGAATGGCTCTATTGCTTCGAAAAACGCATTAAACGAATAAGCTTTTGGTACAAAAATCTTCGACACATTTCGGCAACCCAAACCAAAATATCTAAAAATATCATCACCAAGAAGTTGTAGTTCCTCTGTACTTTCTGTTCCGGTTAAAACGGCCCAAGAACTTCTGTTTTTTCTAATGATATGGGGGATTGATTTAAAATAATATTCGAAATACCTTGAACTATTATCGCTACCTGTGGCAATAACCGCGTCAATTTTCTTAAGCTGTTCGGCCCAAACAATCAAGGGTGTAAAAAGGGGCTCGATTTTGATTAACTGCTCGGCTAAAAATTTTGGCCAAACCGAATCTTTACTCGATGCTTTGCCAACAAACTGGTGTCCACTCATTAGAACAGCAAGAAAATCGTGAAAACCCACCAGAGGCAAATTTCCGGCTTGCACTACGCCGATTGCTTTTGGAACTGCACTGGGCTCATAGTTTTTTAACCAGATGCTTAACGATTCACTATTGAGCAGTTTGGCCCAATGCGAAAGGGCAAAAAGCATATTATCTTTAACAAACCACGCATTATGTACTTTAGCCAGATTTAATTTTTGATCAAAAACCAATAGGTTTTCGTCCCACTGGCTCTCGTCGGTGCTTTGGTATTGCTCAATAGTTTGCGATAACCAGCTGCCCAGTTTCGAAAAAGCGTCAATTCTTTGCTGTTTGTTCATACCTACAAAAGTAAAAACACCTTTGGTTCGACCAAAAGTGTTTTCGAATAAAATAGAGTTATGCCAAATGCATTTTCAAATTATTTAAAGATGCTTTTGGTATTACGTATTAATTTTTAACCTTTTCTGAAAAATTCTATAGCTTCCTCTCGTTTGCTAAAAAACTTAAACTTTATTCCAAATGTTTTGGTGAAGTTCAAAATGTTGTTCAGGTAGTATTTTTGAAATACATTGCCATCGAACAGCACAGCTCCCATTTTTAATCCATTTTTGACTGCACGTGGAACGGCAACGTCTTGAAACCACTTGCGGTACTCGGGCGATAAAATACCTTGATCTCTGATATCAGATAGATAGTTTAGTACTTTACCAGGATGTTGTTCTTGAAATTCTAAACTTTTGATAATGACCATTTGATAGTCTTCTAGGCTCAGTTTAGGAACCTTTTTCCAAGTGATTTGGACTAATTTATCTTCCTCAAAATATTGAGAAAGTGCAAAGTCTGTTTGAATAATAGTTATCATATTAATTTATTCTTTCAGATTAATTTGAGTAAAACTAGTACATTTGAGTATCATAAACAAGTGAATTTGTATAATTTTACCCATTCCTTACAAAAATTTGTTTATTATTGGTAGATACATTCCTTTTTCGGGTTGATTTTAACTTCCAGAAATCTACCCTTGTGCTCGTTAAAGCATAGATTAAGGTAGTAGAAATAATACACAATTAAAAAAGTGATAAAAAGTTTGTTCAAACTAGCTAATTTTCATACATTTGCAGCCGAA
>DYOK01000017.1:0-5141 GCA_020720565.1 Acetofilamentum sp. | reverse complement strand
AAAAGTGATAAAAAGTTTGTTCAAACTAGCTAATTTTCATACATTTGCAGCCGAATTGAAACGAGATGGGGGACAAAGAGTCCCCTAATTTTTTAAATATGATTGAACAAGACAAGATTAAAGACCTGATACTTAATAGCTTAAAAACTGGACATGTTTTGGTTGAGTTAAGCATCAGCCCTTCAAATCAAATTTTTGTGGTCGTCGACAGTTTAACGGGTGTAAACATTGGCGATTGTGTAGAGTATACCAAGCTTATTGAACAAAATTTCGATAGAGAAGTGGAAGACTACGAGCTTAGCGTATCGTCGGGTGGGATCGATTTGCCGCTTACGGCACCCATTCAATTCGAAAAAAACATGAACAAAACTGTTGAATTACTCACCAAGTCTGGTAAGAAATGGGAAGGTATTCTTAAGATGTACGATGGCATTTCGGTTCAAATCGATGTAGAAGTAAAAGAATTGCTCGAAGGTCAAAAAAGAAAATCTTTGGTAACTAAAACCTTAGATTTTAATATTGACCAAGATATCAAGACAATAAAACCTGTATTTAAGTTTTAAAAAAAAGATCGTTATAAAATGGAAAATCTTAACTTAATCGACTATTTTTCAGAGTTTAAAGAGTTAAAAAGCATCAATCGTGAGATTTTAATCAAAGTCTTGGAAGATGTATTCAAAAACATGCTCGAAAAGCACTTTGGTTCGTCGGAAAATTTCGACATCATTATTAATCCCGACAAAGGCGACTTTGAAATTTGGAGAAACCGAGAGGTGGTAGCCGACGAAGACTTTTCTGACCCTACACATCAAATTTCGTTATCGGCTGCTAAGTTAATCGACACCGATTACGAAGAGGGCGAAGAAGTAACCGACGAAGTTAAGTTAGAATCTTTTGGTAGAAGAGCCATTTTGTCGCTTCGCCAAAATTTGTCGTCTAAAATTAACGAGCTCGAAAAAGACAATTTGTATTCTAAGTATAAAGATAGAGTAGGGCAAATTGTAACTGGCGAAGTTTATCAGGTTTGGAAGCGTGAGATATTGATTATCGACGATGAGGGCAATGAGCTTATATTACCCAAAAACGAACAAATCCCTGCCGACTATTACCGTAAAGGCGACCATGTCAAAGCGGTGGTAATTCGTGTGGAAATGCGCAATGGAAGTCCTTTGGTAGTTCTGTCTAGAACATCATCGGTGTTTTTAGAGCGTTTGTTCGAACTCGAAGTTCCTGAGATCTTTGACGGATTAATTACCATTCGTAAAATTGTACGTATGCCAGGCGAACGTGCCAAAGTAGCGGTTGAGTCGTACGACGATAGAGTCGATCCAGTGGGCGCTTGTGTGGGTATGAAAGGTTCGCGTATTCATGGCATCGTTCGTGAATTACACAACGAAAATATCGACGTAATTAACTTTACTAACAATACTAATTTGTACATTACCAGAGCTTTAAGCCCTGCACGTATCAATAGAATCGAAATTACCGAAGCTCAAAAAAGAGCCGAAATTTACCTCGACCCCGATCAAGTGTCAAAAGCCATTGGTAAAAGTGGTTTGAATATTAAATTGGCCATACAATTGACAGGTTACGAAATTGATGTGTATCGTGATGTAAACGAAGAAGACGAAGACGACGTTAAATTGGAAGAATTTGGCGACGAAATCGAACAATGGATTATCGATCAATTTAAATCGGTAGGTCTCGACACCGCCAAAAGCGTATTGTTGCTGTCGGTAGAAGAGCTCGAAAAACGTACCGATTTAGAGATAGAAACCATTCGAGATGTACTGCAAGTCCTTAAGGAGGAATTTGAATAATTTTTTATTCTTTCACTAGAATGATTACCACGACTTAGCAATCGAAAACCTCAATCAGAATTTAAACACCTCGAGTGTAAATATACAGAACAAATACATGGCACAAGTAACAAGATTAAGCAAAGCTGCACGAGAACTTAACGTTGGAATTTCCACCATAGTGGAATTTCTCGACCGCAAAGGCATTAAAATAGGCTCTGATCCGAATACCAAAATCGAAGAAGATGTTTATAGATTGCTTGCGAAAGAGTACAGCAACGACTCTAATGTTAAAAAAGCTTCGGACGAACTCAATCTAGGTAGAAAAAAGAAAGAATCGATTTCTATCGACGATGTCGAAGCAACCGATACACCTCATGTTGTTGAAGCTGAGCCTGAACTTATTATTAAAACCAATACGACGTCTAAACCTGCCGAAATTAAAACGGTTATTCCAACAAGTACCGGCCCAAAGGTTTTAGGTAAGATTGATTTAGATCCAAAGCCTAAAGTGCCTGTTCAAGAGTCAGTTAAGCTGGCGGTTAAGCCACAAGCAGAACCAGAACCAGAACCTCAAGCAACAGCAAAAGCACCTCAAGTTGCTCCAGCGGCCAAGCCAGAACCTGAAAAAGTTCAAGCTCCTGTTGAGACAAAAGCTGAAATCGAGGTACAAAAACCTAAGGTTGAGCATTTGCATCAAACCAAAATTGATCCAGTCGAAGAGCCCAAAGTGATTGGTAAAATTGATCTCAATGCTTTAAATCAAAAAACAAGACCTGATAAAAAATCGCCGAAAGAACGCGAAGCTGAGCGTATGGCCGAACGTGAACAACGTAAGAATATTCCAGTGTCACAGCCTGTTCAAGAGCCAGTGGCCGAAAAAGAAGTGCCCGAAGCATTGGTGCCAAAACCCGAAGTTGAATTGTATCGTGCTCAAGCGACTCAGTTGACAGGACCAAAAGTGCTTGGAAAAATTGAACTTAAAGAAGAGCGTCGTCCCAACAGTGGAATGAGTGCTGCCGATAAAAAGAAAAAAAGAAAGCGTATTAAAAAAGAAAAAGTAAATACCGATACGCCCAATCAAAACAATAATACCAACACCCCAAATCAAGGTGCACAAGCACCCAGAACCGATGCCAATAGACCACGCACTCCGGTAAACAACACAGGGAATAATCATAATAACAACAACTCGCAAAACAAAAAGGTTTTCGGAAAGAAAAAACCTGTGGTTAAACCAGAAGTAAGCGAAGAAGATGTTCAAAAGCAAGTCAAAGAAACTTTGGCGCGTTTAACCAGCAAACAAAAGAGTAAATCGGCCAAGTATCGTCGAGACAAGCGGGATTCGGATCGTGAAAGGGTACAAACCGAAATTGATCGCGTAGAATCGGAACGTAATATTATTAAAGTTACCGAATTTGTGTCGGTTAACGAATTGGCTTCGATGATGGATGTCCCTGTGACACAAGTTATTTCGACTTGTATGAGCTTAGGATTGTTTGTATCGATTAACCAACGTCTCGATGCCGAAACTATGGCCCTGATAGCCGACGAATTTAGCTATAAAGTTGAATTTGTATCGGTCGAGATTCAAGAGGCGATTGCAACCGAAGTTGATACAGAGGAGCAACTGGTTTCTCGTTCGCCCATTGTTACTGTGATGGGACACGTCGACCATGGTAAAACCAAATTGCTCGATTATGTTCGTAGAGCCAATGTGGTTGCCGGTGAGGCAGGGGGTATTACCCAGCACATTGGGGCTTATAGTGTGGTGCTAGACGATGGGCGTAAAATTACTTTCCTCGATACACCTGGACACGAAGCCTTTACCGCCATGCGTGCTCGTGGAGCTCAAGTGACCGACGTAGCTATTATTGTGGTAGCAGCAGACGACGGCATCATGCCTCAAACCAAGGAAGCTATCAATCACGCTGCCGCGGCAGGTGTGCCTATTGTATTTGCTATCAATAAAATAGACAAACCTTCGGCCAATCCCGATAAAATTAAAGAAGCCCTTTCGGCAATGAATTATTTGGTCGAAGAGTGGGGTGGAAAATATCAATCACAAGAAATATCGGCCTTAACTGGTTTGAATGTTAACGAGCTTTTAGAAAAAGTTTTGCTCGAAGCAGAGGTTCTCGAACTTAAAGCGAACCCCAACAAACGTGCTATTGGTTCAATTATCGAATCGCAGCTCGACAAAGGACGTGGTTTCGTATCGACGATATTAGTTAAAGCTGGAACGCTTAAAATTGGCGACGTGATGCTGGCCGGAAGCTATTATGGTCACGTTAAAGCCATGTTTAACGAACGTGGTAAAAAGGTTACCGAAGCGGGGCCATCGACACCAGTCCAAATTTTAGGATTGAATGGTGCACCTCCAGCTGGTGATAACTTTAATGTGATGGAAACCGATGCCGAAGCTCGAAATATTGCCAACAAACGCGAACAACTCGAGCGTCAACAAACCATGCGAACCAAACGTCACATTACACTCGACGAAATTGGACGTCGTTTGGCTATAGGAAACTTCCAAGAACTCAATGTAATTATCAAAGGTGATGTGGACGGTTCTATCGAGGCATTAACCGATTCGATTGTTAAATTGTCGACCGAAGAAATTCAAGTTAATGTCATTCATAAAGCAGTGGGCGAGATTTCGGAGTCGGATGTCTTGCTTGCCAACGCTTCGAATGCTATTATTATTGGATTCCAGGTACGCCCTTCGATGGCTGCAAGAAAATTGGCCGAAAAAGAAGAAATCGAAATCCGTTTATATTCGATTATATACGACGCCATCAACGAGCTTAAAGACGCTATGACAGGGATGTTATCGCCCGAAATTCGTGAAGAAATTGTGGCCAACCTCGAAGTGCGTGAGGTGTTTAAAATTACCAAAGTGGGCACCATTGCAGGTTGTATGGTGCGCGAAGGTAAAATTAAACGTGCTAACAAAGTCCGCTTAATTAGAGAGGGTATTGTAATTTATACAGGTGAATTGGGCTCGCTCAAACGCTTTAAAGACGACGCCAAAGAAGTGGTGACAGGTTTGGAGTGCGGTTTAAACATCGACAAATATAACGACTTAAAAGTAGGCGACATTATCGAAGCCTTCGAGCAAAAAGAGATTGCACGTACCTTGTAAAAAAGGATGAGAAAGCAAAGTAAAAATTTGGCAATTTAAGCCCAATGCATTACTTTTGCCAACTCTTAATATCAGCTGTTCGATGGCAAATGCAATCGAATCATCACGGAGAGATGGGTGAGTGGCTGAAACCAACAGTTTGCTAAACTGTCGTAGTGAGAAATCGTTACCGGGGGTTCGAATCCCCCTCTCTCCGC
>DYOK01000231.1 GCA_020720565.1 Acetofilamentum sp. | reverse complement strand
TACACAATCGCCAATCAACAATAAAAGATGGGTAAGGACAAAAGTATAAAAACGGATATTTTATGGCGCATGGGATTTGTCTTCATGGCTTTTATTGCGTTTGGTACTTTGGTATTGGGACGAATTGTTTATTTGAATATGTTCAAAGCCGAAGACCTGCTTAAAAAGTCGGCTGTTTTTTCTCAAAAAGATATCATTATCGAGCCCAATAGGGGCGATATAAGAACCGAAGATGGCAGTTTGTTAGCTACCACATTGCCCAAATACGAAATTCGGCTCGATTTAAAAACCCCCACCATAACCAATCAATTGTTCCGCGACGAGGTAGACTCGTTGGCGTTCTATTTATCACGACTTTTTAAAGATAAAAGTCAAGCCAAATATAAACAAGATTTGGTGGCAGCTCGAAAACAAGGCAACCGTTATTTTTTACTCAAACGCGATGTGTCTTATCCTCAATTAAAATCACTTTCGAAATTCCCAATACTTCGGATGGGAAAAAACAAAGGAGGACTTATTGTGTTATCGAATAACAAACGCGAAAAACCATTCGAATTATTAGCTTCGAGAACCATTGGTTTTTTGATTGAAAACGAGGCAAGCGATAAAGTAGGTTTTGTGGGTATCGAGCGAGCGTTCGATCACGAATTAAGGGGCGAAAAAGGGATAAGTTTAATCCGAAAAATTTCAGCCAATAGGGTGATGCCAGTGGAACAAGAAGTCGAACCAGTCGATGGATCCGATGTAATTACTACCATCGATATTCGTTTTCAAGATATTGTCGAAAGTGAATTGCACCGAGCAATGGAGTTGCATGCAGCCGATTACGGCACGGTCATTCTAATGGAGGTCGAAACAGGCAAGATTAAAGCAATTGCAAATTTAGAACGAAATTTAAGAGATGAATACGGCGAGAACTACAACCACGGTATAGGCACTTCAATAGAACCTGGATCGACTTTTAAATTGGCCTCGTTGATGGTGGCCATGGAAGATGGATTCATAAAATTGGGCGACACCATTAATGTGGAAGGCGGTCGTAAAAAATATTACGATAGAACCATGGTCGACGACCATGAGGGGCTCGATAATCTGACCGTACAACAAGTTCTTGAACAATCGTCAAATGTAGGGGTATCGAAAATTATTGTCGAACACTATGGCAAAGATCCACGGCGTTTTGTCGAAAGACTCTATAAAATGAATCTGAACGAAAAAATCGGGCTCGAAATAAAAGGCGAGGGTGTCCCAATTATCAAATACCCCGATGACCCGAGTTGGTCTGGAGTTACTTTGCCTTGGATGTCGATTGGTTACGAAATTCATCTAACACCGCTACAGGTTCTAAACTTTTATAATGCCGTAGCCAACTATGGCACCATGGTTAAACCTTATTTGGTAAGCGAAATTCAGCAATATGGTAAGCCAGTTAAACAGTTTAAACCGCAAGTTATTAATCCTTCTATTTGCTCGAAGGAAACGGTCCGAAATATGCAAACCATGTTAAGAGGGGTGGTGAAATATGGAACAGCCAAAAATATTAACGACGACAAATTACATATTTCGGGCAAAACTGGAACTGCTCAAATTGCCAACCGTAGCTCGGGTTATACCTCGGTGACTGGACGCTCGTACAATGTGTCGTTTGTTGGATATTTTCCGTCGGAGAAGCCCAAATATTCTTGCATTGTGGTGGTAAACAATCCCAAGCAAGGTGGCATGTATGGCAGTAGCGTTGCGGCACCTATTTTTAAAAATATTGCTAATAAAGTTTATGCCATGAGCATAGATATTATTTCGCCGGTCAATCAGGTCGCTGCAAAAACTCAAATTCCTTATCGATTAGAAGGGCATAAAGATGATATAGACCAGATTGTTAATTTAACTGGTTTTAAATTCGAAAGACAGACCCAGCGTTCCGATTGGTACAAAGCCAGTCCGAAAGAAAATATACTCTTAGTTTCTGACCGTTCTATGGCATCGAGTCGTGTGCCCGATGTAACAGGTTTGGGATTGAAAGATGCTTTGTTTGTGCTCGAAAACGCAGGTTTAAAAGTTCAGATTTATGGTAAAGGAAAGGTTAAAAGGCAGTCCATTTTGGCTGGACAAAGCTTCAAAAAAGGGGAGCGAATTGTGCTCGAGTTTAGTTCATTGAACTAATAAGTATGATGTATAATTTAATAACGAATATTTTAAGATATAATATTGATAAATAGCTAGTTGCAAAAAAAGAAGGAGATCGAAGACATTATAGTAATAATCAGATAAACAGTTAGATAAATATTTAAATAGGGCGAAGGCCTTAAGCTAATGGAATACTCAAAAACAATAGAACAAATTACGGCACCTATCGAAATTCTTAAAATCGTAGGCTCGAATCAAGTATTAATTTCGCAAATTACATCAGATAGCCGAAAAGTTGGAGCTAATGCCATGTTTGTGGCAGTAAAAGGCACGCAAGTCGATGGGCATCAATACATCGAATCTTGTGTAAAGGCCGGTGCAGTTGCCATAGTATGCCAAGAGATTCCGAAACAAATCAGTTCGAACGTAACTTACATACAAGTTGCCGATGGTGCACTGGCACTTGGGCTTTTGGCTCATAGTTTTTATCAATACCCATCGCACGATATTAAACTGGTCGGCGTAACAGGAACCAACGGTAAAACCACCATAGCGACTTTGTTGTATCAGCTAACAGAGCAATTAGGCTACAAAGCCGGACTAATTTCGACAGTCGAAAATTACATACATACAACCAGAATTAATGCCACCCATACCACGCCAGACCCCGTTCAGTTAAATCGTTTATTAGCCGATATGGTCGAAGCCGGTTGCGATTTCTGTTTTATGGAGGTTAGTTCGCATGCAGTAGCCCAACATAGAATTGCAGGTTTACGATTCGAAGGAGGATTGTTTACCAATTTAACTCACGACCATTTAGATTATCATGGCACGTTTGCCGAATATCTTAAAGCCAAAAAAGCATTTTTCGATCAACTCGAGCCAAGTGCTTTTGCTATAACCAATATCGACGATAAAAATGGAGCCATCATGCTGCAAAATTGCAGTGCCAGACAAAGAAGCTATTCGGTTTTGCAAATGGCCGATTATAAGTCGAAAGTTCTTGATTATCAATTTGACGCAACCCATGTGCTCTATAATGGTATGGATTTTTGGTATCGACTCATTGGTAAGTTTAATGTGTATAACATGACTGCAATCTTGGCTACGGCTCAAGAATTAGGATTTGATACGCTTGAAGTGCTCGAAAAAGCTGGACTTTTAGAATCGGTCAATGGGCGATTTCAATCGCTTCGAAGCCAATCTGGCATTACGGCCATTGTCGATTATGCACATACCCCCGATGCTTTACTCAATGTAATCGAAACCATTAATCAACTCAAAGAAAATGCTCAGCTCATTACAGTGGTTGGGGCTGGTGGCGATCGCGATGCATCAAAACGTCCCATCATGGCCAAAATTGCAGCTACCCATTCTCAAAAGGTAATTTTAACTTCCGATAATCCTCGAAGCGAAGACCCTGAAAAAATTCTCGACGACATGGAAGCTGGATTAGACCCAGTCGACAAAAAAAGAGTACTTAGAATATCGGATCGCAGACAAGCCATTCAAACGGCCTATATGCTGGCACAAAAAGGAGACATTATCCTAGTGGCTGGTAAAGGACACGAAACATATCAAGAAATTAAAGGCATACGACATCATTTCGACGACAAGGAAGAGCTGAGGAAAATTATGAATTAAAAATTATGAATTTTGAATTATGAACCTGTCCATTGCCAGATACATTAAAAATTTAAAATTAAGAATTAAAGATTAAGAATTAAAGATTAA
>DYOK01000230.1 GCA_020720565.1 Acetofilamentum sp. | reverse complement strand
CTTAACAATCTTTTTATAGCCCAATCGAACCGTATTAAATTCATACTCATAATTATATAAACTTTTTACAAAAATAATCATTTTTCTATGCATTGTAAGGTTTATCGATAAATATTCAAATTCTCCGACTGTTTGTGGGGAAGCTAACAGATTTTTCGCCAGATAGATTAAAGATTGAGAATTCATAATTCTTAATTCAAAATTTAAAATTCATAATTCAAAATTCAGAATTTGAATTATATCTTTGCACAGTGGAACCAAACAAGCATATTCTATATTTGAGTTACGACGGATTGACCGACCCATTGGGAGGCTCTCAGATATTACCTTATTTGATAGGCTTATCCAAACTTGGGTATCGGTTTACCATAATCTCTGCCGAAAAAAAAGAGCTCTACGAGAACGGTTGCGAAGAAGTCGCCGCCATTTGCCAACAACACCAAATGAATTGGCGGCCTATTTTTTATCATAAAAAGCCTGCTGTACTTTCGACCCTTTTCGACTTATGGTTACTGTACAAAAACGCGAAGCAGATTCATCGAACAGACCCGGTTTTGGGTGTGCATTGCCGTAGTTACATTACTTCGATTGTGGGTTTAAAAATGAAAAGGTCATTGGGTATCAAATTCATTTTCGACATGCGAGGTTTTTGGGCCGACGAACGCATCGATGGTCAAATTTGGAATTTAAAGAATCCCATCTACCGTTGGATTTATAGATACTTCAAACGCTTAGAAAAACAATTTTTGTTACAATCCGATGCCGTAGTGTCTTTAACCCACATCGGCAAATCGATCATTCACGATCAATGGCAGATTAAGCGATCGGTGTCGGTGATTCCATGTGCCGTTGATACCGAACATTTCACCCCCATCGACAAAAAAACATCGAATTTAAAACCCCTAACCATTGGGTACTTGGGTTCTATTGGTACTTGGTATATGTTGGACGAAATGCTCGACTTCTTTAAAGTTTTATTAAAAACCTACCCCGAGGCCAAATTCAAATTTATTACCAGAGAAAAGCCAGAATATATTTTACAAAAAGTAAGAGAGCGTCATATTTCAACGAGCCAAATAGAAATCGCACCAGCCAAACGCGCCGAAGTTCCTTTGGCTTTGTCCGAAATTGATTTGGGGATGTTTTTTATAAAAACAGCTTTTTCTAAACAAGCTAGCTCCCCAGTTAAACAAGGCGAGTTTATGAGTATGGGCATCCCCATTATTACCAATTCTGGCATTGGCGATACCGACCAGATTGTGAACACTTACCAGTCGGGACTGATTATTTCTAACTTTACCGAAGCGGACTACCTTAAGGTAATCGATCAAATACCGGAACTATTAAAAACCGACCGTAATCATATTACAGAAGGTGCCCAACAATATTTTTCGCTTTCGCAAGGCATCGAACAGTATAAAGCACTATATAAAAGTATATTATAGAATAACAAACCTTGTATATTGCAATTATAACTTGCAATATACAAGGTTAATTTACATTTATTATTTATATATTGCAATTCAAACTTTCAAAATACAAGCTTATTATATCAATATTAAGATTGCAAATTATAAATTTTAATACAAAATATATCATACATTTTGTATATTTGTTAATGTGAAACTAAAGCGTACAGAGGCGGAATACATCTTGCAATTTATGCCCGAAATCCCTGTGGTGGCGATTATCGGAGCACGTCAAGTCGGTAAAACGACTTTGGCCAAATTGCTCTTGCCCCCAGACAAAGAAGCGGTATTTTTAGATTTAGAAAAGCATTCCGATCGTCAGATGATAGCCCAAACCGAAAGATTTCTGAATCTTAACAAAGACAAAGTTATGGTGATCGACGAGGTTCAAATGATGCCCGAAATCTTTGGCGAAATCAGAAGTTTTGTCGACAATAACCCAGAAGCTCGCTTGGTGGTACTGGGATCTTCGTCACCTGAACTTTCGCGTCAAACTTCGGAAAGTTTAGCCGGCCGAATATACTATTTCGAGTTAAGTCCATTTTTATGGCCCGAAATTCAATCGACAAAATGGGCAGATTGGGATAAATACCGCTTTAGAGGCGGCATGCCATTAAGCCTAATGGCTTCGAGCGACCGGTCGGCAACAATGTGGCTAAACAATTATATTCGTACATTTTTGGAGCGCGACTTACAAAATTTTGGGTTTAATATTCCACCCGATATCCTTCGTCGCTTATGGAAAATGCTGGCTCACCTCAATGGGCAAATGCTCAACAGTTCTCAGCTGGGCAACGCCATGGGCTTGAGTCACACCACCATAAAGAACTACATCGACATTCTAGCACATACCTTTATGCTGAGGCTAATTCCACCTTATTATGTCAATGTAAAAAAACGATTGGTCAAAACACCCAAAGTTTATTTCCGGGACACGGGTGTATTACATGCCATGCTCGATATTCCAAACTATGAGGCCTTGTTTGCCCATCCTGTTTTTGGTTCTTCTTGGGAAGTTACCGTCATCGAAAATGTAATTGCTAAATTTAGAGGATGGAATTATTATTTTTACAGAACGGCAACAGGCAACGAGCTTGATTTAGTGCTGACCAAAGGCTTACGAATTGTGGCCATAGAAATAAAAAGCTCCGATGTACCCAAAGTTACCAAAGGCTTTTGGCAAGCCATAGACGATATAAAAGCCACCGAAGCCTATGTAATTGCACCTGTGCGAATGCCTTTTCCCATCAACGAACATGTAATGGTCTATCCGTTAGAATCATTTTTAGAACTAAAAGTCGATGAATAAGCAAAAGAAAATATTATTCCTTTCACCGTATCCGCACGACATTGGACCATCTCAGCGTTTTAGGTTCGAACAGTATTTAGATGTTATTTCAATCCAATACAAATATGAGCAAATTACGTTTTGGGACAATCATGCATGGAATCTGCTCTATTCAGATAAAAATGAGGTTTCGAAGTTGGCTATATTAATTAAATCTCTAGTTGTTAGATGGTTGATATTATTCAAAGTAGCAAAAAGCGATTTAATATTTATTCACAGAGAAGTCGCCCCTGTTGGCCCTCCAATTTTTGAATGGCTGATTAAGTTTATTTTTCGGAAACCCATTATTTACGATTTTGATGATGCCATATGGTTTAGAAACTATTCAGAGAAAAACAAGATTGCACGATATTTTAAAGCCCCATGGAAAGTAAAGTATATTTGTCGCTGGTCAGATGTTGTCATTGTTGGGAATCGATATTTGGGAGAATATGCCCTCAAATACAATTCAAATATTCAAATAATACCCACTACAATAAATACAAAATACCATCAGCCCCAAAAAGAGGACAATCATCTAAATGTGGTAATTGGATGGACGGGTACTTTGACCACCCTTAGGCAATTAGACCCTATAATAACAGTAATAAAGCACTTGCACGAAAAATACAAGATTAAATTTTTGATCATATCCAATAGTTTTCCTCATTTCGAATTAAGCTCGCTTGAATATATTAAATGGAGAAAATCAACAGAAATATCAGATCTTCAGAAAATTGATATTGGCATTATGCCTTTGTATGATGATGAGTGGGAAAAAGGCAAATGTGGCTTTAAAGGATTACAGTATATGTCTCTAGAAATACCGGCTGTAATGTCGCCAGTAGGCGTTAATACGGAAATCATCGAAGATGGGGTAAATGGTTTTTTGGCTTCGACCGAACAAGAATGGTTCGACAAACTCAGTTTACTTATCGAAGATGCCGAACTCCGAAAAAGACTTGGTCGAGCAGGGCGGCAAACTGTAGTCGAAAGATATTCGATTCAGGCCAATGCACCTAAATACCTCGAGGTATTGACAAGGGTGCTAGCTAATAACAAAATTCGGCAAATTTAGGGTTTTT
>DYOK01000229.1 GCA_020720565.1 Acetofilamentum sp. | reverse complement strand
TACCGTACAAGTACCCTCGCATGAGCGGATATAGCAGAGTGACTTACTATCTAATAGATAAAAATGGTGGTGGCTAAAACAATCATGAGCGATATAGCAACCAGCATAAAAAAGGGCAATACAAATCTTCGCATCATCATGGCTTTCATAACATTTAGTTTTAGTGTTATGTGTGGTAGACGCAGCGAAACTAAAAAAGGTTGTTTGATAAATCCTTTTATTTCTTAAATTAATTGATATGATTGATGAATGCACTTTATACGATGACAAATATATTGTTTTTGATATGCATATTATTTGGTTCTTTATAAAAGTGGGTGCGTATAGCACAATTTGGATTACATTTACCAGCAAAAAATAGGACATGACACAAGAAGAATTATTTGCCAGCTATTAGTAAGATTCTCGATTAATTGCTCACCAGCGTCTTTATTTACACTATCTAGCAATACTTTCGAATCTTTATTTTTGTTATTCGTTGAATTTTTTTTGATCTACTCTGTGTATTGCAATTATTTTCTGTATTAGTATTGTTAGCTTTACTATTAAGCTGAGGAAACTCATCTCTTACAGCTTTCGAGTTTGTTTCAAGACCAAAACTAACGGCTTCTTCAATTATTTCATTGGCTTTTTGATCAGCACCTTTGCCAGATGAAGTATATTTAACAATTTTATTTGTAGCAAATTTTGGAACTAAATTCAAACCTATATCTCATGCGGCATCTCTTACCTTCCCTTTTGACAAATTTGCTAAAGAGCTAATTATTAATCCCTCTGTTTCAAGATAGGAACCAGATGTCATTAAAAATGGGCCAACAATTGGAGTAACTATCCCTAATCGAGTAATATATGTACCAGATGTTTGAAGACCATCACCTATTTGTCCCCAATCACTAACCTCAAGTTCAGACATATAAAACATCCCATTGAGTTGACTTCTTGGAACAACTTCATCTAATCCTTCAAGTTCAATCATCCAAATTGGATTTAATGAAGCAAACTGATATGGTGTTAAAGAGGGATAATTTTTAGTAAGAGGATCTATTGCAAAAAATCTAACTACCAGACTATCGTATCCTCGGTATTTTAAATTTAACCAACTACCTGTACTACCAAAAACCTCGTCGTCTTTTTCTTGCCCATTAAACCCGAAACGGTATAAATTGGCGTTGTAACTACGCCCGGGCATAAGCGAGCCGAATGGGTAGTCGTCTTGAGCGGATAATAGTTGTGGTTTCATGTCCAAAAAGTTAATAATAATTTTTAATTTGGGGCTTATTATACAATTTGTAAGCTTTTTCTTTCCGATTGGGTCGTGGTCTGTTTCGTTCGATATATGTATCTTTGTCAAAGTAAACAGATTGAATTCCTAAGTTCCAAAAACCATCATCAAAATGAATAACTTCGATACTTATCAGTTTAAAGACAAAAAAGTACTCATCAGAGTCGACTTTAATGTGCCTCTCGATGCCCAACAACGCATCGCTGACGATACCCGTATTGTTACGGCGATTCCAACCATTCGTAAAATTATTACCGACGGGGGGGCTGTTATTATTTTAACCCACTTGGGTCGTCCAAAAGGAGAATTTAAGCCAGAATTATCGGTTAAACATATTGTGGAGCATGTGTCGTATTTGCTCGATACCAAAGTTAAGTTTGTGAATCAATACGAAGAGGATGCCAAAGCTGCTGTCAAAAATTTAAGACCTGGCGAAGTGATGATGCTCGAAAACCTTCGGTTTACCAAACTCGAAACACAAGGCGACGAGGCCTACGCCAAATCTTTGGCCGATTTGGGCGACACCTATGTGATGGAGGCTTTCGGTACAGCCCATCGGGCACACGCCTCTACGGCTGTGATTGCGAAATTTTTCCCTTACGATAAAATGTTTGGTTATTTGGTCGAAGACGAAATTAAAAACATCGATAAAATTATCAAAAAATCGTCTTCGCCATTTACAGCTATCATTGGGGGATCTAAAGTATCGACTAAAATTATGATAATCGAAGCTTTGCTCGAAAAGGTCGACAACCTGATTATTGGTGGTGGAATTGGATTTACTTTTGCCAAAGCCATGGGCGGAAATATCGGAAACTCTTTGTGCGAAAACGATTTCTTAGACGTAGCCCGTCAAGTCATCGAAAAGGCTAAAGCATTGGGCGTCAATTTATACTTACCCGACGATACCGTGGTGGCCGATGCATTCTCGAACGATGCCCATGTCGACCACTGCAATATCATGAATATTAAAGACGGTTGGATGGGACTCGATGTCGGAATTAAAAGTGCCAACCGATTCGCCGAAGTGATCGAAAACTCTAAAACCATTCTATGGAATGGCCCCATTGGAGCTTTCGAAATGTCGAACTTTGCAACCGGAACACTTCGCGTGGCCTTGGCTGTAGCCCGTGCTACCGACAAAGGTGCGTTCTCGCTCATAGGTGGGGGCGATTCGATTTCGGCAGTTAATCAATACGGCTTAGCCAACAACATCAGCTATATTTCGACAGCAGGAGGTGCTTTGCTAGAATACATCGAAGGCAAAGCCTTGCCCGGTATTAAAGCCATTAAACAGTCTTATTCGCTCGACGATTACGATTTTAAAGGTAAACGGGCTTTGATACGTGTCGATATGAACGTACCGCTCGACAAAGAACAAAAAGTTACCGATAAAACACGCATTGTTACGGCTTTGCCAACCATATTTAAAGTAATTTCGGATGGTGGTTCTGTGGTTTTATTAACACATATCGGACGACCCAAAGGCGAAGTAAAACCCGAAATGTCGGTAAAGCACATTGTGCCCATGTTGTCGCAATTGCTCGGGATGGAGGTTAAATTTGCCGAAAAAGGCGTGTGCGACGATTCCCTCGAAATGTCGAAAAACCTTAAACCTGGCGAAGTGATGATACTCGAAAACCTCCGTTTCCGCAAAGAAGAAACTGCTGGTGATAGAGCATATGCCGAAAAAATAGCTCAAATGGGCGATGTGTTTGTGATGGATGCATTTGGTACAGCACACAGAGCACACGCATCAACTTATACTTTAGCCGAATTTTTTCCCGACGATAAAATGTTGGGTTACTTGGTCGAAAAGGAAATCAACCAAATAGACCGTGCCATATACAAAGGAAAGCATCCCTACACCGCCGTTATTGGTGGATCGAAAATATCGACCAAAATTGGAATAATCGATTCGCTTATCGATAAAGTCGACAATCTGATTGTTGCGGGTGGTATTGCTTATACTTTTGCAAAAGCTCAGGGTGGACAAATCGGAAACTCTTTAGTCGAAGACGATTATTTGGATGTAGCACGTAACATTCTTAAAAAAGCCAACGAACGCGGCGTAAAAATATACTTGCCAACCGATACCGTGATAGCCAACAAATTCGACAACGATGCACAAATAGAGCATTGTTCGATTAACGAAATACCCGATGGATGGATGGGTTTGGACATAGGATTTAAATCGGCCGATGTCTTTACCGATGTGCTGCTAAATTCCAAAACCATTATTTGGAACGGCCCAATTGGTGTATTCGAAATGTCGAATTTTTCGTTAGGAACCTTAAAAGTAGCCATGGCCATTGCACGTGCTACCGATAAAGGGGCCTATTCGCTTATTGGTGGAGGCGACTCGATTGCTGCTGTCAATAAATATAGCCTCGATCGAAAAATTTCATATATTTCGACGGCAGGTGGTGCTTTACTCGAATACCTCGAAGGCAAAGTATTGCCCAGTATTAAAGCTATTAAAGGTGAGTAGACTATTTATACCAAAAACACATTCAAATGACCGATATAAAACGGCTCTATTTCCCTTTTTCTGCATTAAAATTTATTCATATAGTGCCCACTATACAAAGAAATTTTGCT
>DYOK01000228.1:2221-3913 GCA_020720565.1 Acetofilamentum sp. | reverse complement strand
TAAACAACACAATATGAAACACGCACTTTTAATTTTAGTAAGCGGACTTATTCTTTGGTCATGTTCCGAAGAAGGCCCAAGAGGCCCACAAGGTTATCCAGGAAATGATGGCTCAGATGGTAGTACACCCAAACTTTATTACTTCGACATTCCTGTCAATCAGTACAACAAAATGGCCGATTATAATAACAATTCATACGACTACAACAATGCATGGATAGCCTTTGGCAGTATCGATGGCGTTACCTTAACCGAAAACGATTTAGTAAGCGTATTTATGCATCAAACCACCGACGGCGGTCCAGATAATTATTTCCATGCTTTGCCTTATCTCGACTATTTCGACAATGGCTCAGATTTTAATCAATACGGATATGGCATTATGGATGATAATGGCGATTTACTGTTTTCGATTCGCCGTAACGACGGCAGTGCCCCATTTAACGATATGAACGCCACATGGGCCATTCAATACAATGTGTATGTAATAAAAGGGACTGCTAGCCGTAAAGCTGAGCTGCCAAAAGATTTGGAATTTGCAACAGAAAAGGAACTTTGCGATTATTTGGGTATTACACAAAGAACTAAAGCTGTATTTATCCCAAAAGCTTTGAATTAGAATTTGAATAAGATACGCTTCGACTGATATTCCTTTTCGATGCAAAAGCAAAAAAACAATTTTACCAAATCCATTTGCATTCCTATCAAACCAATTACTTTTGTTTTGGTTTTTTTAATCAATAATGTGAATCAATGAAATCTTTAAGACTCGTTTTTTTAGGCACTCCAGAGTTTGCAGCATACAGTCTAAAAACTTTATATCAAAGTGAACACCAAATTGTTGGTGTGGTTACTGCACCCGACAAACCCGCAGGTAGAGGCCAGAAATTGCACGAAACCGCAGTTAAAATACTCGCCCTAGAATTGGGTATTCCTATTTTACAACCCAGTAATCTTAAAGATGAGGTCTTTGTTGAGGAACTCAAAAAACTGAATGCCGATTTGCAAATAGTCGTAGCTTTTAGGATGTTACCCGAAAAAGTATGGAACATGCCACCAATGGGAACGGTAAATTTGCACGCTTCGTTATTACCACAATACAGAGGTGCTGCGCCTATCAATTGGGCTGTTATCAATGGCGAAACAGAGAGTGGCATCAGTACTTTTTTGCTTAAACACGAAATAGATACGGGCGATTTGCTAAAAAGACAAAAAGTAGAAATCGGTAAAGCTACCACAGCAGGCGAATTACACGACATACTAATGACCACAGGTGCCAATTTGCTGGTTCAAACTGTTGACGAATTGGCCATGCAAAAGGCTCAACCCATTCCTCAAGCCGAAATACCCGTGAGCGAGATTAAAAAAGCCCCCAAAATATTTAAGGACGATATGCTTATCGATTGGAAACAATCATGTTTGCAAATTTATAATTTGATACGAGGCCTCAGTCCTTACCCCACTGCTTGGACCGTTCTAAACGATAAAAATTTAAAAATCTACCGAAGCGAGATTGAACTTATCAAGCATCAGCATGTACCAGGCACTTGGCATTCCGATAACAAAACCTATTTAAAATGTGCCACTTCTGATGGATATATCCAAGTAAAAGAACTACAACTCGAAGGAAAAAAGAAAATGGATGTAATTGATTTCATGAGAGGATATCAATTGAATCAGAAAGTATAACTC
>DYOK01000228.1:0-2121 GCA_020720565.1 Acetofilamentum sp. | reverse complement strand
TTAGGTTTCCATTTTCCGAAAGAATTTCATTTATCTTATCGCTAATCGTTCGATAGGTCTTATCATCAGGTTCAGGAATTTCATCTGTACCTAATTTATCGAGTGCTGTTAGGATATATCTGATAGTAATTTTAGAAGTCTCTATGGCGGGCTGAAATTTTGCCAATTTGTACTCGTCGTTTTCTACTCTTGATAATACATGACCATCTACTAAGTCTTCAGAAATGCTGGAAACCAATTGGAATGGTAACTTCAGGTCTTTTTTAATATCTTCAAGTGTTGGAGCAATTCCAATATAGAAATTTCGGATCACATAATGAGCCACAAAAACACTTATTTTTTTTCGAAAGGATAAAGAGATCACACTCGACTCTTCTTTCAGAATGTAATGCTCAATATTTTGATGAACAAAAGACAATTCAGCACCAAATAAAACAATGATCCAACTGGTTTGCAACCATACAAAAAACAAAGGTAAAGCTGCAAAACTTCCATAGATAGCATTATATTGAACCACACCAATCTGAAAGGTAACATAAGCCCATTGCACAACTACAAAGAGGCTACCCGATACAACACCTGCGATAAATGCAGATTTGAATTTCACCTTTGTGTTAGGCATAATCATGTATACCATGGTCAGTAGCAACCAAAAGACCACATAAGGCGATAATCCCAATAAAAATGAAAGCTCATTTTCAATATAACTTAAGATGCTTACAGTCTCTACTACTTCTTTAGTTTTGGAAGAAATAAAAACAGTTAAGCTGCTCGATACGATTAATAAAATTGGAGCTAACAGCATAATGGTAAGGTATTCTGTAAACTTTGCGATGGTTGCTCTCCCTTTCTGAATATGCCAAATAGAATTAAAAGATTCTTCTATATTACCCATCACTTTCAATACAGACCAGAACAACAAAACGACACCAATTCCTGCAATTAAGCCCCCTTTAGTATTGCTTAACAGATTATTAGAAAAATCAATCATTTGGTTCATGATGTCTTGATGAGTCGATAATTTCTCTATCAATAATTCATTCAGCTTTTCTTCCAAACCAAACCCTTTGGCGATTCCAAAAGCCATAGCAATTATTGGAACAATAGAAAGTAACGAATAATATGTAAGGGCAGAAGCTCTTAACTGAACAGCATCTTCGTTAAAGCCTTTAAAAGCAATGACCGATATGCGAAGAAATTTAACCACAATGGCCTTATGTTTTGGTAAGCTTGCAAGGTCTATTAAAAAAATTTCTTTCTGTATAAAATGTCTAATTTTATCAAACATAGATGATAATCTTAATAAGTTATTTTTTGAAAGTGAATGATGCTTGTTTTATTGATGTATCAAAATTACAATGTTCTTGGAATATATCGTTTGATTTCTATTTCAAAATATCATGTTAATGAAATAATTATGCACATGCTAATAGTTTCAGTTTTGAATTGTATGGTCTGATGCTGTTTGGCATATTTTTTACATCCTCCTAGCCTCCATCGAAGGGGGATATCTTTTCGCATTTTACAAACTACACATAAGCATTACAAATGCTTATGATATTACAGCGTAGTTATAAACTACGCTTAGTGGGTGGTGCATGGATACTTTGAAATACATTGTACAAAGTAAATCTGCAATTTGCTAAAAATCGATACCCCCTTGCGTACTACAACTGAAATTGAAAAAATGTAATATTTGAATATCAGGTATTTTGCAAAAACAAAATGCCCAAAATATCAGTTCTTAGCGTAAAAAAACTTCATTTTAGGCTAATTTTTTGTTTTTGGTATTAATGCTGCAAGTTGGGTTAACCCTATAGATAGGTGGTATGCATAGCTCATAAAAAAAGCTGCCCTCTTTCGAAGGCAGCTTCTAAATCTAATTCGATTTAAATTATTTTGTTAAAACAACTTGTTTTACAACTGATTCGTTAGCTGTAGTTACTTTAACCATGTATGTTCCGTTTGCTAAAGCAGACATATCAATGCTGTTCACATTGTTAGCTGACATCACTAAAGCACCTAATGTATTGTAAACATTAACAGAAGCTTTTTCAACGCCGTTAATAGTTACTAAACCATTGCTTGGGTTAGGATATACAGAAATGTTGTTTTTAGAAA
>DYOK01000227.1 GCA_020720565.1 Acetofilamentum sp. | reverse complement strand
TTGTTTAATTCTTTTTTTGAGGTGCTATTTTTACTTTTGTGCAATTTAAAATCATCATTTCGACTTCACACAATGTACCGCATTTCGACACTTCACCTAACTTCACTTTGACAGGCTCAGTGTAAACTTGGCTTTTTGCAGGCTATCTCAATGTATCGCTTTGTGTTTTTTGTGATTTTCTTGGTGTTTTTTGTGGTATAGCTGTTACACAAATTGGCACAAAGCGGTGCACAGAGCCTGTCGAAGTGAAGACACAAAGCTACACAAAGATTGTTTCTAGCACCTCAAATACAGAATTAACCTTTTTTTTAGGTATCATGTTTAGCTAATTGATTTTATTCTTATTTAACAAGTTACTAATAACCAAGTAGATGCAAAAAAAATATAAAATAGGTCTAAGGCCTTATTCAATTACCAATTTTACAGTTTCGTGGCCATTCTTAAAAATGTAAATACCTTTCTGATAAGAGCTTAAATCTACAAAAAAAGGCCATTTTTCTGGTTTGTACGAATTGATTTTTTGACCACTAATATCGAATATTTCTATCATGGCTTGTTTATTTCCCGATTGATTGGCCACATAAATATAATTGTTAGCTGGATTAGGATAAACGAATGACGGCTTCTCGATGTTTTTTACGCCTACATTCGTATTGCGGTGTTTGTTGAAAAAATTCCAAATTTCGATAGTGTAGGTAAAATCGTTAACTGGATAATACATCCAATCGTGTTCGCCATTGGTAATTTTGAAAAATTCAACAGTTGACTCGTTAGAGCCATTTTCGTACAAGTAATGATCGACCGTTTTTCCATCGCTTACTAAGTCGGGTAAAGCCGTATGAATGGGAGTTGCATCGCATTGGTTGTGCGAACGCCAATATTCGACCAGTTCTTCGGCGTCGTTGCCATAGTTATTATTCACATAAGCTACCGTACCATCTGCTGTTCCATGGAAATGACATAAAGGAATTGGATGCTGTGGGTTACAAGTGAGTGCTGTGCCAATGGTACCCGAAAGCGAGGCTGCTGCTGCGAAATAGTCGCTGCGTTCGCATGCCAAACGATTGGTCATAAACCCTCCCATCGAAAAACCTGTTACATAAATTCTTTGATTATCGATATTATAAAGTGTTTTGGTGTATTCAATTAAATCAATCAAAAAGTCGACATCGTCGATACTTGGATTTAATACAAAACCTGACGCACTGGCACCTGAATTCCAAGCTGTTCCTAAGCCAAATTGAGTTTCTGGAATCGCTTCGGGGAACAAGGCGATGAAATTAGCAGTATCGGCTAGATAATTCATCCCAATATTAAAAAAATTTTCTTTGGTATCGCCTAATCCATGTAAACAAAGCACCAAGGGAACCGCTTCGCTCCCATCATAAATTGCTGGGACATACTCAAGATATTCTCTAGTCAAGCTATTATGAGAAAATGTTTTGTCGGTTTGCGACCACAACAAAGTCGAAATAAAAATGCTAAGTGATAGGAGTAGAATTTTCATCAGAATTAAGGTTTTAAAGCGTGTTAATAAAATTTTGTTAAAGTTAACAATTTCAAAATTGAATAATAAATTTTTAAGATTGTTTTAAGTGCCGATTTAGACATTGACACTAGATTTATAGTGCATGCTACTTTTGGCGTAGTTCAATTTCAACAGCATTTAATCTGTTTTTAGATTCAGTATGGTTTCATAAAAAAAAGTCGCTTCTAAAATGTATTAGAAACGACCTCTTCTATTGTTTGATACTTTTAATTAGAATTTACCTAAAGTATTGCTTCGGTATGCACCTGCATCGAGTTTTTCTTTGCAAGCAGAGAACGCTTTAATGGTGTATTCAACATCTTCGTCAGTATGATCTGCCGTTGGGATTAAACGAAGCAAAATAACACCTTTGGGTACTACTGGATAAACTACACCAGAGCAAAACACGCCATAGTTTTCTCTTAAATCCATAATTAAGTTACCGGCTTCGGGTACTTGGCCAGACATTAATACAGGAGTAACTGGAGATTGCGTATTGCCAATATTAAATCCAGCGTCTATTAAACCCGCTTGCAATTTATTGACAATATGCCAAAGTTTTTCTTTGAGCTCAGGTTTAGTCTGTAACAATTCTAAACGTTTTAGTGCACCAATTGTCATCGGCATTGGCAAAGACTTAGCAAAAATTTGCGAACGCATATTGTATGCTAACATATTGATGATATCTTCGTCGGTGGCTACAAAAGCTCCGATTCCTGCCATCGATTTAGCAAAGGTAGAAAAATACAAATCGATTCCATCTTGAACGCCAAAGTGTTCTCCAGTACCTGCACCAGTTTTACCCATTGTACCAAATCCGTGGGCGTCGTCGACTAAAAATCTAAAGTTAAAATCTTTTTTGAGTGCTACAAGTTCGTCTAATTTTCCTAAATCGCCAGACATTCCGAATACACCTTCGGTAATTAACAGAATACCGCCACCTGTTTCTTCAGTTTTGGCTTGTGCAAAACGGAGCATTTTGCGTGCTCGTTCCATGTCGTTATGAGGAAAAACATAGCTCTTACCACCTTTTGCTTTGTGCAAGAAAATACCGTCCATGATACTGGCATGGCATTCGGCATCGTAAACCACAACGTCACGTCTATCGACAATGGCATCGATAATTGACATGATGCCTTGATAGCCATAGTTGAGCAAATATCCAGCAGGTTTACCTACAAAATCGGCCAATTTTTGTTCAAGCTCTTCGTGTTTGGCAGTTTGCCCCGACATCATTCGAGCTCCCATTGGGTAAGCCATTCCATAATCGGCAGCAGCTTGTGCATCTGCTTTACGAACTTCGGGATGATTAGCCAAGCCTATGTAATTATTTAAACTCCATGTAAGAACTTCTTTGCCTCTGAATCGCATTCTGGGATGAATTTCACCTTCAAGTTTAGGAAATGCAAAGTAACCATGAGCTTCTTTTGAGTGTTGACCTAATGGGCCAAGATTGACTCTTAATTTTTCAAAAATATCCACGACTGTTAGTTTAAAGGTCTTAAACCTATTATTTATATATTTATTTTACGAGCACAAAAGTACTTATTTTCTCAATTTTAATGGTCTTCGACCCATTAAATAATTCGACAACTTATTTTGGTCGATATTAACTTTTTTTTACGAAATCTTGTATATCGTGATTTGAACCATACACTACAAGAATATCGTTTAATTCTAGAATCATGCTTGGCGACGCTACTCCTTGTACTTTAAGCACATTACGACTTCGCCCAACCGATGATTTTTCTTGTGCATTTTTAATGGTAGTGAGTACCAAAAGGTTGTATTTTTCTCTCAATTTTGCTTCTGCAACAGTCATTCCGGCATAACGTGCGGGCACTTTGACTTCTACAATACTATAATCCTCGCTTAATTCGAACGAGTCGACCAAACCACGAAGTACAATTTTCTTAGCCCAACGTTCGGCAGTTTCTTCTTCGGGGTGAACAATTTCGTCAACGCCAATGGCTTGTAGCACTTTTTCGTGCAATGGGTTAATGGCACGACTGATTAATCTTTTTACCTGAAAGTTTTTTAGCAATGCTGTGGTCATCACATTGGCACCTTGGTCTTCTCCTATGGCTACAATCACAATGTCGGTATCACGAAGGGGCAATCCAGAAACGGTGTACTCGTCGGTCGAATCCATGCAAATGGTGTGAGAAATTTTCTCTTTTAATGCATCGACCCGTGTCATACTGGTATCTATACCAATAACTTCGTTGCCTAATGCTGTTAATTTTTGTGCTAAGGCAGCACCAAAATTCCCCAATCCGATAATTATGTATTTCATGTATTTGCGATTTGTTTAAAATTTAAGGTTAAAGTTGAAAATTGAGTTGTTTATTTATTGAAGGTAAGATTACATCTTTAATTTTTAAATTGTTTCAAAGATTGA
>DYOK01000226.1 GCA_020720565.1 Acetofilamentum sp. | reverse complement strand
TGCACAAAAAAAGCTCATAAACCAGAGGTTTATGAGCTTTAGGTCTCGACCTTTTTTTTGATTTTACAATTGTCTATTAATTACAATACTTCGTTAAACTTTTCAAAAGTTCATTTTTCAAAGATACAAGCATCTGATAATCAGCATAAAATAAAATATTTAATACTTTTGAAAAGTTCTGATTATTAGATAGTTAAAAAATATTAACGAACTATTAAATTAGCAATAAACACTAATAATAGATGACGTTGTGATTCAGGTCCTTATCAATACTAAATTGCAGCTTAGATCGAATAATCTTGAGCAGCTTTCAATTTATATTGTTTGTAACGCCATTCGGCACTTTTTTGAGAGGCTTCGAAAATAGCTTCGGCTTTTTCTATACCAATCACTTTCGACAAAGAAGAGAAACGGGTCTCACCTTTGATAAACTCAATATATTTGCCGAAATCGGGCTCTTTCGAATCGATTACAAAAGGATTTTTTCCTTCTTTTTCCAAAAGCGGATTGTAACGGTACAAAGTCCAATATCCAGATGCAACAGCAGATTCTTCGGTGGTCATGGTTTGACTCATACCGCCTTTAATCCCGTGTGCAATACATGGTGAGTAAGCAATAATAATCGAAGGTCCGGGATAAGCCTCGGCTTCTTTAATGGCTTTTAAATATTGGTTCTGATTGGCACCCATTGCTACCGATGCCACGTAAACGTGTCCGTAAGAAGTAGCCATCATACCCAAGTCTTTTTTGCCAGCTCGTTTTCCTGCCGAAGCAAATTTAGCCACAGATGCAATTTGCGACGATTTCGACGATTGTCCTCCAGTGTTTGAATACACCTCGGTATCGAGTACCAAAATGTTAACATCGGCTCCCGAGGCTAAAACGTGGTCTAAACCGCCGTAACCTATGTCGTATGCCCAACCATCGCCACCAATAATCCAATTCGATTTTTTAACCAAGAATTGTTTTAAGTTGTAGATTTCTTGAACCAAAGGATTTTTTAATTCTTTTTCCATCAAATTTACCAACGACTTATTCAAGCGTTGAGTTTCGATGGTACTGTGAATATTGGCTAACCAGTCGGTAAATGCAGCTTTTAATTCTGCAGATACTTCGTTCATAGAACGCTCCATACGGTCGGCAATGCGGTCACGTAATTTGGTAATACCTAAGT
Source organism: Acetofilamentum sp. (assembly GCA_020720565.1). Lineage (GTDB taxonomy): Bacteria > Bacteroidota > Bacteroidia > Bacteroidales > JAFGXI01 > JAFGXI01. The sequence continues at coordinate 2,770 of DYOK01000226.1, read as the reverse complement.
TCATACCATAACCAAACTCGGCATTATCTTCGAACAATGAATTGGCCCAAGCTGGTCCGTGTCCCGATTTTTGGTGTTTGGTATAAGGGGTTGCAGGGTTAGAACCTCCATAAATTGACGAACATCCTGTTGCGTTGGCAATGGTCATTTGCTCACCAAACAACTGCGTGACGGTTTTAATGTATGGGGTTTCGCCGCAACCTGCACAAGCTCCCGAGAACTCGAATAATGGTTGTGCAAATTGTGTGTTTTTAACGTTTTGGTCTTTTGGAACCACATCGTCTTTGTAACCCACTTTTTCGTGCAAATAGTTCCAACGTGGAATTTCGAGCTCTTGACGGTCGAGTAGCAATTCCATAACTAAAGATTTTTCTTTCGATGGACAAACATCGACACAAATTCCGCAACCTGTACAATCGAGTGCTGACACTTGAATGCGGAATTGGAAATCTTTGGTTTTAGCAATACCTGTTAAAGTGGCCATTCCGTCTGGTGCAGCAGCAGCCTCGGCATCGGTCAATAAGAACGGACGAATGGCTGCGTGAGGACAAACATAAGAACATTGGTTACACTGGATACAGTTTTGATCTAACCATTGTGGAATGTGAGTAGCTACACCTCGTTTTTCGTAAGCCGAAGTACCGTGTGGCAAAGTACCATCTTCCATTCCGTTGAATGCACTTACCGGTAAAATATCACCAATTTGTGCATTGATTGGATCGCAGAAGTCCGAAATAATTTTTGGAACAGCCGTTTCGCGTACTATTTTAAAACCATCAGTTTTAATGTTTTTCCATTCAGATGGGACTTCGATTTTGGTTAATTCGGTACCACGATCGATGGCCGCATGGTTCATGCTTACAATTTTTTCGCCTTTTTTGCTGTACGATTTTACAACCGCTTTTTTCATTTGCTCGATGGCTTTTTCGTAAGGTACGATATTGGCTATCTTGAAGAAAGCAGCTTGCAAAATGGTGTTGGTACGATTACCTAAACCAATTTCTAAGGCAATTTTATTGGCATCGATGGTATAGAAACTGATGTTTTTCTTTCCTAAAACTTCTTTTACAAAGTCTGGTAAGTTGTTTTTAGTCGTTTCTACATCCCAAGGGCTATTCATAAGGAATGTTCCGTTTTCTTTTATTCCATGCAAAATGTCGTATTGACGCAAGTAGGCAGGAACGTGACAAGCTACAAAGCTTGGTGTTCCGACCAAGTATGGCATGCGAATGGTCGATTTTCCAAATCGTAAGTGCGATGCTGTAAAACCGCCCGACTTTTTAGAATCGTAGGCGAAGTAAGCTTGAGCGTACAAATCGGTAGTGTCGCCGATAATTTTAATCGAGTTTTTGTTGGCACCCACAGTACCATCGCTACCTAAACCATAAAATTTACCTTCGAACATGCCTTCCGGACTCAAACTTATTTCGTCGACATGTGGCAATGATTTAAATGTAACATCGTCCACAATCGAAACTAAGAACCCATGTTTGGGCTCATCTAATTTAAGATTGTTGTAAACCGAAACAATGTGCGCAGGTGTAGTGTCTTTCGACGATAAACCATATCGACCACCAATAATAACGGGCTGATGAGCTTTGCCGTAGAACATTTCGACTACGTCGAGATACAATGGTTCGCCGTTAGCACCGGGCTCTTTGGTTCTGTCTAAAACAGCTATCTTCTTAACTGTTTTTGGCAACACATTAAAGAAATATTTGCTGGAGAATGGACGATAGAGGTGAACCGAAATCAAACCTACTTTTTCGCCTTTTGCATTCAAATAATCGATAGTTTCTTTAATTACATCGGTAATCGAACCCATGGCCACAAGAATGTTAGTGGCATCGGCCGCACCGTAATAAGTGAATGGATGGTATTCGCGACCGCAACGTTTGCTAATTTCGTTCATGTAGCTTTCCACCACATCGGGCACCACATCGTAAAATTTGTTTTGAGCCTCACGAGCTTGGAAATACACATCGGGGTTTTGGGCAGTTCCTCTGGTTACGGGACTTTCGGGGTTTAATGCTTTGTCGCGGAATGATTGCAACGCTTTTTGGTCGATTAAGTCTTTTAAGTCGTTACACTCGAAATATTCCACTTTTTGAATTTCGTGCGAGGTTCTAAAACCATCGAAGAAGTGTGTAAAAGGAATTCTCGATTTGATAGCCGCTAAGTGAGCCACTGGTGCTAAGTCCATGACTTCTTGCACACTTCCGGTAGCTAAAAACGCAAAACCGGTTTGACGGGCACTCATCACATCGGAGTGATCGCCGAAAATAGACAAGGCTTGTGCGGCTAAGCTTCGGGCACTCACATGGAATACACATGGCAATAACTCACCTGCGATTTTGTACATATTCGGGATCATCAACAATAAACCTTGTGATGCAGTGAAAGTTGTGGTTAAAGCACCGGCTTGCAAAGAACCGTGAACAGCACCAGCCGCACCACCTTCCGATTGCATTTCGACTACTTGTACGGTCTCGCCAAAAATGTTTTTACGACCTTCGGTAGCCCATTCGTCCACGTTCTCGGCCATATTAGACGAGGGTGTGATGGGGTAAATGGCAGCAACTTCGCTGAACATGTACGCCACATGGGCTGCGGCGTGGTTACCATCACATGTGATAAACTTTTTGTTTGACATTTTATGGTTTTTAAAATTTATAATCCAATTTCGTGTGTTCAAAAAGAGAACACTATATCAGTTTGCAAAATTAAAAATATTACCCGAATCTTTTTTATGTTTTACAAACAGATTCTT
>DYOK01000225.1 GCA_020720565.1 Acetofilamentum sp. | reverse complement strand
TATTGCTCATAGCCTTTATTCGATTGTTTGGTCATTGGTTTCTCATCGACGATATAATTGGTCATTTCGAGTTGAATGGCAAAGTTTGCGCTGGCAATTTCGCCCAATTCCACCGCCCCTTTATCAGATGCAATTCCACTAACAGCAAGTTCTTGCTCTTTAATTATTTTGTCTAGATTTTCTCGATCGACCAATTTAATAAACGGATCGTTCATGCCTAGTAGTGCATTGGTGGTATAGCTTTTAATATTGACATCGTATGCCCCGTATTTCGTTTTGCCTTGCGAGCTCATAAATATGAGATTTTTTCTGCCTTTTTCGAGCACTAAAGTTTGCTTTTCGCGGGTGTCTTTATATACATTGACCCTTTTTAAAATGGTCTGATATTGATCGTATGCATCGCGATAGCGTGCTGCTGTACGCGAACTTTCGGCATTTCGATAGATGGGCTCAAGATAAGCAATGTTGCGCAACTCTTTAACATCTTTGTAGGTTTGATTGAATTTAAACACCTCATTAAAATGCTGTTCTGCACCACCAAAATCTTCTTTTTCGATTAATTCTAAACCTTTAGAATATTCCTGATCTAAATACGATTCAAGTACCATGTCGTAATCTTGTTCGTAAAATTCGGGTATCGCCAAATCAACGTTTACGGTTTTAATTTTGTTTTTATACGCTTTGGCTTCGAGAAACTTATATGTAGCCGTTTTGTAATCTTGATCGAGCTTAGCTTTCGAAAAATCGGCTAGCTTACTGTTTAGAACTTGTGTGCCTGTACGCTTCATACCAGAAACGGCCTCAACATTTTGAGGATCTTTTTGCACCGATTGAAAAAATAAGTCGGCGGCGGCTTCGTAATTCTGACCTGACTCCATTGCATTGGCTTTTTTAGCCAAACTTTTCGAAGTAACACACGAGCCTAATCCTATCACAATAGCAGCTAGAATTATCCAGTAAAGTATTTTCATATGATTTATTTTTTAATGTCTACAAATTATCAGACCAATGTTTAAATTACACGCTAAAAGGTCTGTTTCTTGATTTAAATATTTGATTATTAAAATTTTCGAGGTCAATAAATACTATTAGTTAGGTTTTGAGTTGGTAAAAATAGATTTTAAATTAAATTTTATTCGTGATACAAAATTACCATTTTAAGTTTAATCACGAAAGTAAATCGATAACAAGTTCCGAGCTAAAGCATCAGGCCTTAAAGCCAAGTAAAACAATATCGTCAACTTGTTCGTGGTGCGTTTTCCACAAATCGAAGGCTTTTAAAATGGCTTGTTTTTGCTGTGACATCGACAAATGGGCATGATCGAGTAATAAATGTTTTAGCTGAGCATATTTAAATTTTTTGCCATGTTCGCCCCCAAATTGATCGGCAAAGCCATCGCTAAACATATAAACCATGTCGCCAGAGTTCAGCGTAAATTCGTGATTGGTAAAGGCATTCATTTTATCATAAATAGCAATGGGCATTTTGTCGGGTTTAATTTCGAATAGTTTCCAATCTTGGTTTTGATGTTCGAAAGTACGCACCAAACTATTGTTAACCGATAAATCGCTAGTACTGATGATGTATATCGGATTATTGGCACCTGCAAATTGCAAGGCTTTTGATTTGGCATGGTACGAAATTAGGGCCATATCCATGCCGTCTTTTTGTTCGCCAATCTCTCCTTTTTGCCCTAAAGTGCCTATGACATCTTTTCGCAATTTACGCAAAATTACTGCTGGGTGGGTCAGATAACCACGAACCACAATCTCTTTTAGCATCGAAATACCCAACATGCTCATAAATGCTCCAGGTACGCCATGGCCTGTGCAATCGGCGGCAGTAAGCACCAAGTGTTCTTCAACTTCGGCCCACCAGTAGAAATCGCCACTGACGACATCGCGCGGTTTAAACAGAACAAATTCTTCGGCAAAATGCGATAACAATATTTTCTCGTTCGGAAGTGCGGCATTTTGTATGCGTTGGGCATAGCTGATACTTTGCGAAAGATGTAAATTGGTTCCTTCGAGCTTCTCTTTTTGCCAATTTAGGGTATCTCTTTGGGCCTCAATTTCGTCGCGTTGGGCCATAATTTCTTCGTTTTGCTGCATAATTTCCCAATTTTTCATCTGCAACATCCCATTGACACGCTTTCTGATTCGACTCTGCCGAATAATCAGCACCACCACTAAAAGCACCAATCCAAACCCAACAACAGCCGCAGTGGTCATTATTTTTTGACGATTGAGTTGGGTTTGACTCAGCTTATTTTTTTGGTTCAGAATTTCAATTTCTTGTTGTTTTTTTTCGGTTTCGAATCGGGTTTGCATTTCTTGCATCGACTTATTTTTGTCGGCATTTACCATGCTATCTTTTAACTGAATATAGATTTTGAGATATTTATTAGCCGACTCGAACTGCTTGGTGTCTTCGTACAATTGTGCCATATTCAAAGCCGCATCGGTCATTTCTTGTTGTGCATCGATACTTTTGGCCACCATATACGACTGCTCGTAATAACTTAATGCCACAGGTAAATTACCCCACTCTTGATATACTTGTCCTAGCAGCGTAACCACCGAAAGCTCCCCTTGAACGTCGTTAAGCAGTTGGTAAATTTGACGCGATTCTTTGAGGTAATTCATGGCGGTTTGGTACATCCCTAATTCGAAATATAACTCGCCGATATTCGAAAAAACCATAGCCAATTGTCTGTGATTCTTTGATTTAGTCCAGATTTTAGCCGCCTGTTTAAAGTAATTTAAACAATCTTGAGGTTTGTTGTCGAAATACGCCAATATACCCAAATTGTTATATAACATGGCTATTTTGGCTGAATCTTGCTGCTCTAAACGAATGACAAGGGCTTTTTCGTAAAACGTTTTAGCTTTGGTATAATTTTCGGTGTTATAATGTACCGTGCCGATGTTGTTATACGACAAGGCCATAGCGTCTTTATCTCTTATTTTCTCCGAAATACTTGCCGCTTTAATGTAAAATTCCAAAGCTTTAGGCCTTTCGCCTTTGTCGTTATAAAACACCCCTAAATTATTATATGCTGTAGAAATAGCTAGACTATCTTTTAGGGCAATGGCCTTGTTAAGCGACAAAGTAAAGTAATATAAAGTGGAATCGTTCTGGCCACGCAGTTTAAAGTTAATGGCTATATTGCTGTATATAGGACACCATAAACTATCGATGTGTTCAGCGGCAACAATCTGTTTTGCAAGTTTAATAAAATACAAAGCACTGTCGATATTTTGATGGCGGTAGTGTTGTTCGAGTCGAATATAGGTATAGGCTTTTTGAGCCCCTTTCGATCGAGATGCAGCTTGTTTTAAGCTGTCGACAACAGAAGCCTGTATGCTAGTTGCCAGCAAGAATACACCCAACAAGCACCACCATTTTTTCACTTTCACAATTTGGAATTAATTTGAATTATGCTCTAAAGCTAAATAAAATTCGCGTATCTTCAAATTCTTTAGTTTGTTAAGTGCAAGCAATGGTTAAAAAACATATATACAATAATTGGTAAAACCAACAAACCCCAAACCTTTCGCAAGCTCGATTTTCTTTGGTAAGTCCTTTATGAACAAATTATAATACAGGAAAAGGAGAATGTACTTATAAACGCCACAAAAGCATGACAAATGCTTATAATATCCAAGCGTTTTACAAACTACGCTTAGTGCACATTCTACGCTCAGTGGGGGAGTGTAAAGGATTTGCTTTTTTAAAAAGATCGATGACCTGTTAGGGGTAATTTCTCCTTATTGTAACGATCTACAAAATTATATCTTGTATAACCAGTGTCACTCCTTATACGTTATTTTATAAAACCATAAGTTCGGTTCTTATATAAAATAAAAACTTCGTTTTTTGCCATGCCGAATATAAAGCCTACGTTACAGAAGAGAAAACATGGAGGCATATGAATTTTTTTCAATACCGTTGTTTTTT
>DYOK01000224.1 GCA_020720565.1 Acetofilamentum sp. | reverse complement strand
TTACAAAATGTAATTCCAAAAAAAAGGCTCCAACTTGGAGCCTTTCATATTTTTAAATCGACTGTTTATTCGTCGAAATAGCCTTTCATTAAGCCGCGTTCCGAAGAGCGATAAAACAAAATAATTTCGTCGCGTTCTTTCGATGCCGGCATTTCGGCCTCGATACGTTCGATGGCTTTTTTGTTATTTAAACCTCTTTGATAAATAAAGCGGTAAACTTCTTGAATTTCGTTAATTTTTTCGTTAGAGAAGCCACGTCGACGTAGACCAATCGAATTAACCCCGGCATACGACAATGGCATTCTTCCTGCTTTTACAAATGGAGGCACATCTTTTCCGACAAACGAACCGCCTGATAGCATGGCGTGACTACCGATTCTAACAAATTGATGAATGGCCGAAACACCTCCAACTATAGCCCAATCTTCGATTACAACTTCACCAGCAACTTGAACACTATTGGCCAAAATGACGTTATCGCCCACCACCACATCGTGTGCAATATGTACATATGCCATCAATAATGTGTTTGAGCCCACTACAGTTTTCCCTTTTGAAACTGTGCCACGATTAATGGTTACGCATTCGCGTATTGTGGTGTTATTTCCTATGATGGCAAGTGTCTTTTCACCTGCAAATTTTAAATCTTGAGGTTCTGCGGCAATGACTGCACCGGGGAATATTTTACAATTTTCGCCAATTCGGGCACCCGACATGATGGTTACATTGGAGCCTATCCAAGTTCCTTTGCCGATGATAACATCTTTGTCAATCGTAACAAAAGGTTCAATGACTACATTTTCAGCAATCTGTGCATCTGGATGAACGTAAGAAAGTGGTTGTCTCATCTTATAAATCTACAATGGTAAAGTAGCTTCTATTTATTAATTTTTTGCAATCTGTGCCATCAGCTCGGCTTCGGTAACCATTACATCACCTACAAAAGCTTGAGCTTTCATTTGGGCTATTCCCCTCCGAACAGGTGTCACCAAGATACATTTAAATACCAAAGTATCGCCGGGAACAACTTTCTTCTTGAATTTAACGTTTTCAATTTTCAAAAAATAGGTAGAGTAATTCTCTGGATCGGGCACAAAGCTCAACACCAAAATACCTCCTGTTTGTGCCATGGCTTCGATTATTAAAACACCTGGCATCACGGGTTCCGATGGAAAGTGCCCTTGAAAGAAGGCTTCGTTTCCCGTTACATTTTTCACGCCTACAATCGACATTTCATCCATTTGCATAATTTTGTCAACTAACAAAAATGGATATCGGTGAGGTAATTTTGCTTTTATCTGATTGATATCGTAAAGCGGTTCTGCGTTTAAATTAACATCGGGTGCCGAAACACCAGACATTTGTTTTTTAGCAATTTTTCTAATTTTTTGTGCAAACTCCACATTGGATTTGTGCCCAGGACGACGAGCAAAAATACGAGCTTTGATGGGGTAACCAACCAATGCTAAATCGCCCACAACGTCGAGTAACTTATGCCGTGCTGGTTCGTTGGCAAAGTGTAGTTCGAGATTGTTTAAGATCCCTTGTTCTGGTGCAATATCGACGTGTTCTTTGTTGAAAAACTTCTTTAATTTAGCAAGCGATTCGCTACTTAACTCTTTGTCGACAATAACAATTGCGTTGTCTAAGTCGCCACCTTTAACCAAATTGTTGGCTATAAGAAATTCTAATTCGTGTAAAAACACAAATGTTCTGGCTTTAGCAATTTCACTTGCAAAATCAGAAATTTTGTATAAACTAGCGTATTGATTGGTCAACACTTTTGAGTTGTAGTCCACTAATACGGTTAAACTGTAGTTTTCGTCGGCTGTAGCCAAATATTCGGCATTTTTGTCTTTGTCGATATGGCCAATATTTTCTTTAATTTCGAAATATTCTCTTTCTGCTTTTTGTTCGACAAAACCCGCTGCTTGCAAACCTTCGACAAATTCGATAGAATTGCCTTTCATAATAGGAACTTCGGGACCACTAACTTCGATAAATACATTGTCAATTTCGAGCCCATAAACTGCAGCTAATGCATGCTCGATAGTGCTAATTTTAGCTCCATTAACTTCTAAAGTTGTACCTCTCGAGGTATCCGTTACGAACTCTGCAAGGGCTTTTATTTGAGGTTGACCATCTAAATCGGTTCTAACAAATACATATCCTGTATTTTCTGGTGCTGGCATAAAAGTGATGGTCGCTTCTACACCGGTATGTAACCCTTTTCCTTTGAACGAAACTGGTGCCGCAATGGTTCTCTGCATCACGCTCATATGAACTCTAAATTATTAATAATTTGCAAAGATATGCTTTTAAATTAATATTTATAGTCCTTATGTAAAATTTGTGTGACTGGTATCGATTTAAAGCGAATTTGACGTTTTAAAAAATCATACAACAAGCTGTTTTTAAAGACTTTAAATCAATCCGTCTCGCTTCGTAATAATCTGCTTAGTTTTTTAAAAAGCAGCTTGGAAATTACGCCTTATTTTTAAGTAGTTTTTCGAGCTCATCGATACGTTTTACAATGTCTGGTAGTTTTCTGAAATAGACCGACGATTTCTGAAAACCCCGAATATCCATTGCAGGGCTTCCTTGAAGTATTCTACCCGATTCTTTGATGTTGCTGTTCACGCCTGATTGTGCCGCGAAAATAGTCCCATCCGCAATTTTAAGATGCCCCACAAGACCGACTTGACCACCAATCATACAAGATTTGCCAATTTTGGTGGACCCAGAAATACCCGACTGTGCTGCGATGACTGTGTTTTGACCAACTTCGACATTATGCGCTATTTGAACTAAATTGTCAATTTTAGCCCCCTGTCTAATGATAGTCGAACCCATTGTAGCACGGTCGATACAGGTGTTGGCCCCAATTTCGACAAAATCTTCGATTAATACGTTTCCTACTTGTGGTATTTTTTTATAATTACCATCTTGTTGTGGTGCAAAACCAAACCCATCGGCTCCAATTACAGATCCTGCATGTATAAAGCAATTCTGACCTATCACGCAATCGTAATATATGTGAACTCCTGAACGAATTTCGGTATTGTCGCCGATAATTACGTTTTCGCCAATGGTTACGTTGTGATGAATTTTTACATTTTTACCGATTTGAGCGTTATCGTTAATCACTGAAAAATCGCCTAAAAATAAGTTTTCGCCAATTTGGGCAGTATCCGAAATGGTAGATTTTTGGCTTATTCCGCTATAATTAAATCGATTAGCCGCATACAATTCTAACAATTTAGCGAAAGACTCATAGGCATTTTCAACTTTGACCAATGTGGCCTCTATAGGTTTTTCGGGTGCAAAGTCCTTGTTGACAAGCACTATCGACGCTTTGGTTTCGTATATGTACGACTCGTACTTAGGGTTAGCCAAAAAAGCTAAAGTACCAGGTCTCCCCTCTTCAATTTTGGACACATTGTCCACTTCGACCTGAGCATTTCCTTCTACGATTCCGTTTAAAAATGCGGCTATGGCTTGTGCAGAAAACTTCATATTTATATTTTTTACAAAGTTAAAGCTTTATTTTAGATTTTTCAACCAGATGGATTTTGGATTAAGCCATCGGCTTTAGTTTTCTTTTCCTATTACATGTAAACCCAACTTGAAAATAAAGCCCAGATGCTTCAAATTGGAATAAATTTACATAAATTCCAATTAGCAGATAATTATGCATATACAAAAACCTCAAAAAAATTATCAATTTTTAACATATACTTAAAGTACTTATTATCTATCATATAAAGATTTTCAAGTTCCAAAATAGCCCCCATAGGTTGATATGTTAAATTTACAATGCGTTACTTTGCTGCATGTATATCAAAGAAATAATAAAGACAAATAAATCCGCCATCGGAACATCGTCGGACTTGGTACATTGGAAGGAGTAAATAAACAGTACTTTAAGATGCTTGCGGATAGAATAGAGGAATTGATAACAGGTAACTCCAGCTT
>DYOK01000223.1 GCA_020720565.1 Acetofilamentum sp. | reverse complement strand
GGACGACGAACTAAGCACTATTGCTAACAAAGGCTATATGCAATAAGGGTTTCAGCGGTAATTCAAGCATTCTGCCCCGCATAAAATTTCGTGTAGGTGGACAGGAAAGTAGCCCGCAATCCCTTACTGCACATAGCCTCAGCCGCTAAATCCTGCTGAAAAAATATGGGCTTACTATAAACAAAAACTCACCAACAAGTTACATCATAAGGTCTTCGGCCTATTTAATATCTTTCTAACTTGCATTAATACAATCTCTTTGCCTAATTAAACACGACATTATATTATTCTAAGTGCTTACATTAGACGAAGTAAACGATTTTATTATAAAAGCGACTAATGAGTTAACTAAGGAAATGCTTATTTCGATTTGCTCATATAATTATATTTTCGCTAACTATCTTTGGACTATCTACGGTGTGTTTGGTATTAATCTTACATTTGGTATAGAATCAGTTTGAATCATATAGCTTACAAACAAAAACCCGCTCTGTAATTGGAGCGGGTTTTTTCGTTTTTATACTTCGATTCTTTATTCAAAAGATTTTAAACAAAACCAATTTGGAACACAAAGTAGGTCGAAGACCTTATTTCTCGTCGAATTGCAAGTATTGATAGATTTCGTTTTGATTCTTTTCGATGTGCTTGTTATAGAACTCAAAGTATTCGGCTGGCGTAGGTATTCTGCTAATCATAGAAACGATAGCCGCCATCTCGGCTGAACCTAAAAATACTTGAGCACCTTTACCCATGCGGTTATCGAAGTTTCGGGTAGAGGTAGAAAATACGGTATCGCCATCGGCTACACGCAATTGATTACCCATACACAACGAACAACCCGGTGTTTCGATTGAAGCACCTATGCTTCCAAAAGTTGCAAACAAACCTTCCGATTTTAATTGCTCGGCATCCATTTTAGTTGGAGGGGCAATAAATGTTTTGGTCGATTTGTTTACGCCATTACCTTCCCAAATTTTACCGGCAGCACGGAAGTGCCCAATGTTGGTCATACAAGAACCGATAAACACATCGTCGACTTTGGCTCCAGCTACTTCGGAGATAACTTTAACATCGTCCGGATCGTTGGGGCAAGCAACAATAGGCTCGGTAATTTGATTCAAGTCAATTTCAATCACTTCGGCATATTCGGCATTGGCATCGCGTTCCATCAATTTAGGGTTTTTCAACCATTCCTTAACATCGGCAATACGTTTTTCGAGCGTTGGAGCATGCTGATATCCATCGGCAATCATTTGCTCCATTAAAGCAATATTCGATTTAAGATATTTAATCACAGTTTGCTCCGACAGTTTGATGGTGGCTGCCGCAGCCGAACGTTCTGCAGCTGCATCGGTCAATTCGAAAGCCTGTTCTACGGTAATATCGGGTAAGCCTTCCATTTCTAGAATTCTACCGTTGAATACATTAATTTTATTCTTTTTAGGCACGGTTAATTTGCCTTCTTTAATAGCTTGCAACGGAATGGCATTGACCACATCGCGAAGCGTAATGCCTTGACGTAATTGACCCTTGAACTTAACCAATACCGATTCTGGCATATCGAGCGGCATAAAACCTAAAGCACCCGCAAATGCCACTAATCCTGAACCTGCAGGGAAAGAAATCCCCAAGGGGAATCGGGTATGCGAGTCGCCACCAGTACCAACTGTATCGGGTATCAATAATCGATTGAGCCAAGTGTGAATGACACCGTCCCCAGCTCTTAAGGCTACACCACCACGTTCGGCAATAAAATCGGGTAAAGATTTTTGCATCTTAACATCGGTGGGTTTTGGATAAGCCGCAGTATGGCAGAACGATTGCATAAACATAGGAGAAAGGAACTTGAGACATGCCAATTCTTTCAATTCGTCGGCAGTCATCGGCCCTGTGGTATCTTGCGAACCTACAGTGGTCATTTTGGGAGTCACGGCTTGACCAGGTAATACACCTTTTTCGCCAATGGCTTGTCCGACCATTTTTTGAGCCAATGTGTAGGCTTGGTTAGGCTTGTGAACAGGTTGAACAGGATTGATAAAGTAATCGCAAGCACCCATTCCGAGCGTTTGTCGTGCTTTAGCGGTGAGGGCTTTACCAATAATCAGATTGATTCGTCCGCCCGCTTGATACTCATCTGCAATGGTGTTGGGTTTCATTTCGAACGTTGAAACCAGCTCGCCTTTTTGGTTGGTGATGGTTTTGTTTTTGATGCTGATGGTAATCAAATCGCCACTGTTTATTTTGCTTACATCGCAAATAATGGGCATACCACCAGAGTCTTCGACGGTATTAAAAAAGATTGGTGCAATGACACCGCCCAAAATAAATCCTTCGCGTCGTTTGTTGGGAATGGCAGAGATATCTTCGCCAATGTGCCACAATACTGAGTTGGTAGCCGATTTACGCGAAGAGCCTGTTCCCACTACATCGCCCAAGAAAGCAACTTTATGACCTTCGGCACGCCATTTTGCAATGGTAACATTAGCTTCTGGGAACAAAGTTTTCCCCATCGAAAGGGCATGCAAAGGTATGTCGGGACGCGTTGAGGCATCACCAGCAGGTGAAAAATCGTCGGTATTAATCTCTCCATCGACTTTGTAGGCTTTTAAAGTTACCTCTTCGGGCAAACCTTTTTTTGTGGTAAACCATTCGGCGTGAGCCCACGATTCGAGAACTTGTTTGGCGTATGAATTGGTTTTGCTTAAGGCTACAACAACATCGTAACCATCGTAAACTAAAGTAATATTTTTAAGAACTTTAGCAGCAGTGGCAGCAAGTGCGTCGTCTTTTAATGCATCGGCCAATGGCATAATGTTGTATCCACCTACCATAGTGCCTAATATCTCTACGGCTTCGGTTTTGCTGATGATGGGAGATTGTACAGTGCCTTTAAGCAATTGAGCTAAAAACTCAGCTTTAACACCAGCCGAAGGGTCAACCCCAGGCGATACACGTTCTTTGAGCAGGTTCAAAAGGAATGCCTCTTGTCCTTTAGGTGGATTTTGTAAAAGTTTACAAACTTCGGCGGTCATTTCCGGATTTAATGGTAAAGCGGGAACGCCTTTTTCGGCTCTTAATGCCTCGTGTTTTAAATAATTTTCAATCATATTTCTGATAATTTCGCAACGATAAGACAGTTTTTTTTCGAGCCATAAAGATACAATTTAATGTGGTGTCAACTAACAAGTATGTTCTTAAATATGTCGATTTGTTGAGGTGTTGATTTGTCTGTCCCGCAAAGCGGGGTTGAGATGCCTGTCCTCCGCCTCAGGCGGACGATAAATCAACCTTCGGTCGATTGATTTTAGATTGATGAATTATTAATTCGTTGATTTGCTTGCCTACCGCAAGTAGATTGATTTGTTGAGTGGTTGATTATCAATCTTTAATTTTTAATTCAAAATCTATCTGGCGATAGATTTATCTACCGAAGGTTGACAGGTTCATCATTCTTTTCGGGTTTTAAGGGCGTAGCCCTGTAACCTTCGTAATAAGCGGCAATACCAAACTAACTTAGGGGCGTAGCCCTGACATCAAATAGATTTTTTTCTGCCAAGATTACGGGGCTACGCCCCTGAAAAACACGACGTTATTTTTTCTACCAAGATTACGGGGCTACGCCCCTCAGTTCTGATCTTTGCAATGGCGATGGTCGATTGGATTGACGATTTTGGATTGATGATTTTGGATTGTTTATTTGTTTATCTGCCTGTCAACCTTTGGTCGATAAATCTGCCGAGGAAGATCGAGTTTTAATTTTTAATTCTTAATCTTTAATTCAAAATCTATCTGGCGATAGATTTATCTACCGAAGGTTGACAGGTTCATCATTCTTTTCGGGTTTTAAGGGCGTAGCCCTGTAACCTTCGTAATAAGCGGCAATACCAAACTAACTTAGGGGCGTAGCCCTGACATCAAATAGATTTTTTTCTGCCAAGATTACGGGGCTACGCCCCTCAGTTCTGATCTTTGCAATGGC
>DYOK01000016.1:21046-23590 GCA_020720565.1 Acetofilamentum sp. | reverse complement strand
TTATATCGACAAAAACTGACCACAACCAGCGGAGGAAACATCAGTGCAAGGGTGGGTAATAGGGTTTTTATCACACCATCAGGTATTGATAAAGCCCGATTACGGGAAAGCGATATTGCTGAGATTGATCTGAGTGGCCAAATAATCCACTCGAAGCATCCGTTGAGCATGGAAACACCCATGCATTTGGCAATTTATTTAGCTCGTCCCGATATTTTGGCCATTGTGCATGCTCATCCCCCTTTTGCTACAGCACTTGCCTGTGCTACAAATCCTAGCTTGGATACTGCTCTAACGAGCGAAGGCCGATTGGTTTTGGGCGAGATCGGTTGGGCTGCATATGAATTAATGGGAACAAAGCTATTGGCTCAAAAGGTAGCCGATACAGCGGTTCGTCATCAAGTAATTTTAATGCAAAACCATGGTGCTATTGCCCTTGGGCGTTCTTTGTTACAGGCATTCGATAGACTAGAAGTACTTGAGTTTACCTGCCAAATTCAGCATATTACCAATTCAAGGCCACCGGTCAACCGATTGTCGGACTCTCAAATAAGTGAAATAGATCGAATGAACGAATAATACGCTTGTTTTTTGGCTGATTTTAACCGATTTCGAATCTATATAAGTGTTTTGATTCCCAAAAGAACTCTGCAAAGGGCTTTTTTTATGGTCTATTAAAATGGAGAATCACTTCAGGGTATTTTTTTGTAAAATTGATAATGTTGGCATTGGTTCGTTCAATAAACGCCAAATGCTTAGCCGTATTTGGATTAAAAGGACGATGAAGCACATCGTTTTGTAAAGCCCTATATTGTTTTAAAATCTCACTGGTTTTGGAAGAAATCATCGAATTTGAAAAATGTTCGAAAATATAATCTATGGCCAGCGAATTAAGATGTAGCAAATCGCTCTCGTAAAATCGGTAGTCTCTTAGATCGTCCATCAGCAATTCGTAAGCAGGATAATAATAGACATCGGAGTGATTAGATTGTATTTGTTCGATGGACAAAAGTAGGGTCGATTTGCTTAATTGATTTTCGTGTGCACCATCTTTCCAATGCCGTATGGGGCTAACAGTAAAAATAATTTTAACATTTTGATTCTGGCTTTGTAAATTTGCAATGAGTGGCTGATACGCTTTAACAATTTCATCGACCGAGAGGCGATAATACTCGAAAAATTTCGACGGAAATTTATGACAATTGGACACAATTTCTTGTGTTTGAACGTGTCGGTAAACCCATGCTGTACCTAAAGTAATAAAAATATATCGGACCTCTTTAAAAAAAATGTGTGCTTGAAACAAGCCAGTGTTCATGCTGTCAAGCGTTGCGGAGCTATTATCCGACGAAAAACTACCATGGTGCAAAAAACTATGATAAAGCTCGTTGTCGAACACCAGATTTTTTTCTGAAAAAGATATCGGATTCGCAATTAAGTTTAGAGAATTGGCAATAGAAATGGGGTTATATAATACACCAAAAGGGTTGATATCCACATCGAAGCCATCATTTTTTAAACGTGTACCTAAATTTTCGGTAAAGCAGGAGCCCATAAATAGTGCTTTTTCGCCATATCCGATGTCGAATGGGTATTGAGAGGGCTTTATTTCGGTTCTAAATTTCAAAATTTAAATATGTTGATTTAACCACTCGATAATACCTTTGGCATGCTCAGTTCTAATAGGTTCGTTGTGTAGTTCGTGTAACATGCCGTCCCAAATTTTAAACTTAACTTTATCGGGATTATTCCGATAAAAAGCATCACTACCTTTAGGCGAAGTTATCGGGTCTCCAGCACCATGTGTTAAATAAAAAGGAACAGGCATTTCTTTAGCATGATCGATAGCCCATTGCCCATTTTCGTAAGCCGAAACAAAAAGTTCTACTGATATTCTGTTATGCACCATCGGGTCGGAAGCGTAGGCTTCTGTAATGGCTTTATTCTGAGTAATTTGATCGGTCTTAATATTGGTTTTGATAATTAACGAAGGCCAAATGCTTCGAATCCATTTCACAGCAGAAATCTGCCATGCAGGAGGTGCGGTTGAAAGCAACAACCATGGCGAAGTAGCAACCAATGCGTTAATTTTAGGGTTTCGACGTAAAGTATAATTTATAACTAAATTACCACCAAGACTATGTCCATATAAGAAAACAGGCAAGCCGGGGAATAATTTATCTGATTCGGCGAACAATACATCGATATCTTTCATCAAATCTTCGTAGGAATTGATAAGTCCACGTTTCCCGAACGAACGCCCGTGACCTCTGTATTCAATGGCTGCAACGGCATACCCTTCATTCACAAAAAAAGGCATCCAATCTTGGTATCTGTCGCTGTGTTCGCCAATTCCGTGTACAAAATTTATGACTGCTTTAGGCGTTTGGTCGGGCGACCAAGTTTGTCCAAAAAGGATTTCCCCCTCGTGCGACTTCCATTGATAAGTTACGTTTTTCATAGTTTGATGTTGAAGGATTTGTAAGTACAGAGATGTTGTTTAAATGTGTTTGGTTCACTGATATTTTCCTGCGAATATACAAA
>DYOK01000016.1:0-20946 GCA_020720565.1 Acetofilamentum sp. | reverse complement strand
TTAAATTTCCATCATCCATTTCGAAAGATTGGTTTCCGAGTCCACATTGAGCTTTTTTCGAAGCCTGTTTCGGCTTTTATTCACTGCGGGAATAGTAATATTTAGAATCTGTGCTATTTCCTTGGTGCTTAAGTTCATATAGATATAGGCGCACAGTTTGAGGTCGTGCTTGGTGAGTTCTGGATATTTGGATTGAAGCTTTTCAAAAAAGTTCGAATTGACGGCTTCGAAATGGAGTTTAAAATCATCCCAGTCGTTATCCAAATTCATATTACTGGTAATTTCGTTTTGAATTTTTTGGAGTTGATGATTTTTTGAATGACTATTTTCAATTTCGCTTGCTAACATTCTTTTAATATCGGACAGTACTTTATTTTTATTAACCACATGCATTGTGGTTGTAAGCAATACTTTGTTTTTGTATTCTATTTCCTGGTCGAATTTTTCTTTTTGAAGTTGATTGACTTTTTGTTGGTTTTTAAAATCTTCTTCCAGCATCATGGCTTCAATTTCTTTTTGTTTATTTTCGGCCAATAATCTTTCGTTTTCGTGCTCTTTAGTTTTGATTTCTAATTGATTGAGTCGTTCAACTTGCTCTAGGTTTTTTTGGCTAGTTTGATATAGTTTTGATTTAAGTCTGAGCGCAAAGTAGGTAAATAATGATATGGTTAATAGCACTATGGCCAATAAAATCAAAAACCATTGGGTTATTTCTTGTACTTCGATTTCTTTAGTTAACATGATAAGTTTTTGTACGTTTTTTTCGTTTTCGTACTTAGCTGTTATTTCTGCTAAAAACTCTTCTTTTTCAATCGAGTATACCTCTTCTCTTAAATTCTGGAAAAGTTTATGATATTCAAGTGCCTCGTAGTATTTCCCTTTGCCTTCGTATACCATTGCAATGTATCGAAGTGGATTGAGTTGCCCTTTTTTATTGCCCAATTGTTTTCTAAGTTCAAGTGCTTTTTGCAATAATGTCATTGCAGAATCCAATTGATTGAGTTGATATCTCATTTTGCCGTATTCTTCAAAAATACTGGCTTTTCCGTACATGTCTTCAGTCTTGTTATTGGTTTCGAGAGCCAATTTGAAGTAGTTCTCTGCTTCGATATAGTTTTTCTTTTCCATGCACAGAATTCCCAGATTGCTTTGCTCATTCGCAACAGCTTTTAAATCGCCGATTTGTTGATGAATGCCTAAGGCTTGCTTAATCATAACAATGGCACTATCGAATTTGAGTATATCGAAGTAAGAGGTTCCGATATTGTTAAGGACATTGGCTGCTTCTTGATTGTTTTTTGTTTTTCTAAATAATTCTAGGGCTTGCCAATAATATTGAAGCGATTTTTCAGTCTCTCCCAATGTATTATATATAATGCCAATATTGTTTAATACTTGAGCTTGTCCTCTCAAGTTTTTTGATTTCTCGTGTATTTTTAGGGCCTCTATCATTTGTGATACTGCCAAATCGTATTCTTCTAAACGTTCATATACCAGAGCAATTCGATTATACGATTCGGCTATTCCATTATTATCCTTATTAGTTTGATATACTTTTAACGATAGCTTATAATAATACATCACCGAATCAAGTAATCCATTATTAAACTTTGCGGTTCCTAAATTAATATAGGCATTGGCTTCTTCTTTATAATTACCAATGTTTTGACTGATTTCTAATGCCTCAAGTGCAAATTTACGTGAATCTGCCGACGAGATGTCTAAATACACATCGGCAAGCCTATTGAGTAACTCGGGTTTATTTTGTTCAGAAGCACTTTGTAGGGCGGTTTGTAAGCTATCAATTTTTCTATTAATTGGATCTTGAGCATGTAATTCGAAAACACTCATGCAAATTAGAAGAAACAGAATTAACTTTTTCATGGTGTGTTTTTTTATTTTTTTAAATTTTTCAATTGGTGTATCATATGACTTTTTTGTTGTTGTCAATGAATATGCTTTTCACTGTCTAATTTAGATTATTCTATTTAAGAAAGTTATGTCAATACCTAATGTTAAATTTGTGTTCGTATAATAAGACACTTATCTTTTCAAGATGTAACAAAGTTAACAAAAAGTTTATTAACTTCTTGGTAACATTAAGTTCTATTATGAATTTTATACTCGAAAAATTGATGTTGTTTTTCTTGTTATAACTGTATTTTCCTCTTATTTAAGGTGTAAATATATCTAAAAATCAGATACTACAATATTTTTATGTCATACCCTTGTCATATCGATTTATGCTGTGTTTTCTGGCGAGGTGTATTATTTTTGAAAATGATAACTGAAACAAAAATCACCATGAAAATTTCAAAACCGCTTTTTGCTTTGTTGTTTGCTCTAGGAGTTAACAATGTCTATACTCAAAATAATGTTGGAATCGGAACCAATACGCCTAATGCCAGCTCGGTATTAGATGTAACATCAACCAACAAAGGATTGCTTATTCCAAGATTAGCGTTGATACAAACAACCAATCCATCTCCAGTTACTGCTCCTGCAACGAGTTTGCTGGTATATAATTCAGCAACAGTTAACGATGTGGTGCCTGGGTTCTATTATTGGAACGGTACCATGTGGGTGCCAGTGGGTGGTGCTGCTACACCATCATGCACAACCCTCGATCAGGCATACGATTGTGGCGGACCAGGAGTCGGTAAGCTAATTACTGCCGATAGTGGACCTGTAACAATTAATAAGAATGCCAATTCGGCTACTAATAATCATGGCCTTTATACCACAGTAAACGTCGGCACTTCGGCTAATCCATCATCTGGTGTTTATGTAGAGCACAGTGGACAGCAAGGTGTGGCCATTTTTGGGGAAATAACCAATGCGGCAAACTTATACAGTGCCATACAAGGTGTTTCAAGTTCGAACCAAACAAATACTTCAGGTATTTCTGGTGTGTTCGATGGAGCTGCTGCTGGTTATGGCGTATATGGTACCAACACGAGTGCGACAGCCGGAAGTCAAGCCATATTTGGATTTAACCAACGCGTAACTGGCGGTTGGGGTGTCGAGGGTGCTGGAGTAAATGGCGTGTATGGTAGAACAAACAATAACACTGCATTTGGTGTGGTAGGATATAATTTTGGTGCATCAGGGGGCTTAGATGTTGGTATAGGCGTAATGGGAAATGGATCAACAGGTGTGCAAGGTGAAACATCAAATGGTGCGGGTTATGGGGTTTACGGAAAGAATATTAGCAATAGCAGCTCCGATAATAACATTGGAGTTGGTGGGTATGGTTGGGTTGGGGTATATGGTTTGCCCCAAGACGCAACGGGTTTTGGCGTGTATTCTGATGGCAATTTTGGAGCTAGTGGCACTAAATCATTTGTTATCGACCATCCATTGGATCCAGAAAATAAAATTCTTAAACATTTTAGCGCAGAATCTCCCGAAGTACTCAATATTTATAGAGGAAATGTACTACTCGATGCAAATGGTAATGCAACAGTTATACTTCCAGAATATTTCGAATCTATTAATATTAACTTTTCTTACCAACTTACGGCTATTGGTGCACCGGCTAAAGATATATATGTGGCTGAAGAAGTCAAAGGGAATGCTTTTAAAATTTCGGGTGGAAACTCAAATCAAAAAATATCTTGGGTTGTTTATGCAGAAAGGAACGATAAATATATTCAAACATATCCTGTTGTAAAAGAAGTAGAAGTCGAGAAAAGAACTAAAGGTAAATATATTAGACCAGAGTTATATGGCAAATCTCGTGCTTTTAGTCTGTTCTCTAATACTGATGAACCTAAGATTTTACCTTTAAAGAAATAAAAAATGAAAATCTGGTTTACACATAAAAACCTTTTCTTCATTTTGTTTTTTCTTGGCATTCACTTATCGAATGCCCAAGTATTATACAACAATGGAGCAACGATAAAAGTCAATACCGGTGGGATTGTCATGGTTAAAGGTTCTGCAGAAAATGCCGCAGGAACATATACCAACAATGGTTACACTACTATTGACCAGAATATTACCAATGGCGATACCCTTCAAGGGAATGGAACATACGAAATACTTGGCCATTGGATTAATAATGCCTACTTAATTACCGATTTGACCAACAGCTCTTTAGTTTGGCTTAATGGGACAGCTTCTCAAAATATTCAGGGCACACAAATTAGTTTGTTTTGGAATATTGAGTTATCTAATGGGCTCGAAAAAATTCAGATGATTAATTCTGGATCAAAAAACAGTTTGAACTTGCATAATCAGATATTACGAGCCGACCAGTATAGTTTCGAAGTTTTTAATACACAAACTAATTCTGTACTTCGTGATGCAGGTGCAACTTATGGATTTGTACAAGCGAATCTTGGTGGTAAATTAATTCGAAATTCGGCTTTAAGCTCAACTTACTTATTCCCTGTGGGCTCGAATGTGGGCGTGTTACGTTATCGTCCGGTCGAACTTACACCAACAAACACTTTAGCCAACAGATATGCAGTAAGAATGGCTAACGTTGAGGCCGGTACAGAAGGCTTGAATCGGAATTTGCACGATGCAGAAATTTGCTTGCTCGAGCCAGATTTCTATCATCAAATTCAACGATTAACAGGAAGCACCTCTGTCCTCCTGCAAGCGTTTTACGAACCCATATCAGATGGATCTTGGCTTGGCCTATCACAGTGGAATGGTGCTCAATGGAACCATATGGCTTCGGGGGTACATAATATTGGCTCACCTTTCAATTCGGTGCAATTGGCTAATTGGAATAATTTCTCAACAGATCCGTATATTTTTGATATCACTTTACCTATAGTGTCGACGAATCCAGATACTACAATTTGTAATGGAGCTAGCATTACCTTAACGGCCTCTGGAGCTGTCAGTTACACTTGGACGAATAATCTCGATGCAACCGCTTTTAGTGGTAACCCTTTCGCCGTTAACCCTACTCAAAATACAATTTATGTCGTAACAGGAACTAACGGAACTTGTTCTTCAACTGATACAGTGCATGTTGCAATCAATAATATCGCCGTTGCAAGCATCGATACCACATGGTCAGATTGTGGTGCATCAAATGCCACAGCCACGGTGAATGCAAGTGGAGGCGATTCAAACTACACCTACCTTTGGGGGACAACACCCGCTCAAACCACAATAACAGCTACTGGATTAGGTGTTGGTACGGTTCAGGTTACAGTAACCGACCATAACGGAAGCGGATGTACTGCCATTGGCAGTGCGACCATAGGCGAAAGCGGTGCACCGACAGTGAGCGTTTTGTCCAGTGCAAGTCAAGTCTGTCCCGATGGATCGGTTACATTAACCGCATCCGGTGCAGATAGCTACACATGGTCATCGACTAATGGTGTTTTTAATCCGATTTCGGCCAATACCAATCCAATAGTACTCGAACAAGTTACACAACTGACTCAAGTTACCGTATCCGGAACAAGCTCAGGATGTACCGATGTGGAAACCATTCAAATTGATATCTATCCTGCCATTTCGACTGATACACCTCAATATGTGTGCAATGGAACCAATACGCAATATCAAGTCAGTTTCGAAATTACAGGTGGCGATCCCACAAGTTATGGTGTGTTGCCAGTCGGAGGAAATATTGCAAGCACTGCACCTTATATTTACACTTCGGATTGGATTGCATCTGGTCAAGCATATAGTTATCAGGTATTTGATATTCATCAATGCGATACTTTGGTAATGGCAGGCACGCACGATTGTTCTTGTCCGGTTGTGGCTCAAATGCTAAATGGGAACGACACCATTTGTAGTGGAGGCAGTGCACAAATCGAGGTACAATTGTCGGGAGGTGCATTCCCATATTCCTTGACTTATTCCGATGGGGCTTCGAATCAAACCATTACTGGCATTAATGCCTCGCCCTATTACATTACAGTAACCCCAAGTGCAAACACCAACTATTCTTTAGTTTCTGTATTAGATGGAACATGTTCGGGAGCTGTGTCGGGACTTGCAAATGTTGCAATCAATAATATCGCCGTTGCAAGCATCGATACCACATGGTCAGATTGTGGTGCATCAAATGCCACAGCCACGGTGAATGCAAGTGGAGGCGATTCAAACTACACCTACCTTTGGGGGACAACACCCGCTCAAACCACAATAACAGCTACTGGATTAGGTGTTGGTACGGTTCAGGTTACAGTAACCGACCATAACGGAAGCGGATGTACTGCCATTGGCAGTGCGACCATAGGCGAAAGCGGTGCACCGACAGTGAGCGTTTTGTCCAGTGCAAGTCAAGTCTGTCCCGATGGATCGGTTACATTAACCGCATCCGGTGCAGATAGCTACACATGGTCATCGACTAATGGTGTTTTTAATCCGATTTCGGCCAATACCAATCCAATAGTACTCGAACAAGTTACACAACTGACTCAAGTTACCGTATCCGGAACAAGCTCAGGATGTACCGATGTGGAAACCATTCAAATTGATATCTATCCTGCCATTTCGACTGATACACCTCAATATGTGTGCAATGGAACCAATACGCAATATCAAGTCAGTTTCGAAATTACAGGTGGCGATCCCACAAGTTATGGTGTGTTGCCAGTCGGAGGAAATATTGCAAGCACTGCACCTTATATTTACACTTCGGATTGGATTGCATCTGGTCAAGCATATAGTTATCAGGTATTTGATATTCATCAATGCGATACTTTGGTAATGGCAGGCACGCACGATTGTTCTTGTCCGGTTGTGGCTCAAATGCTAAATGGGAACGACACCATTTGTAGTGGAGGCAGTGCACAAATCGAGGTACAATTGTCGGGAGGTGCATTCCCATATTCCTTGACTTATTCCGATGGGGCTTCGAATCAAACCATTACTGGCATTAATGCCTCGCCCTATTACATTACAGTAACCCCAAGTGCAAACACCAACTATTCTTTAGTTTCTGTATTAGATGGAACATGTTCGGGAGCTGTGTCGGGACATGCAGAAGTTTGGGTTAATATGCTTCATATTGATAATCTGAATGTCCTAAACGAGCAATGTGGGCTAGACAACGGAAGTGCTCAAGCTATCGTTTCCAGTGGATGGGGTACATACACATACCAGTGGAACACAACACCAGTACAAATCAATGCTACGGCAAGCAATTTGTCGGCAGGATCATATTCGGTTACAGTTACCGATCAAAATGGCAGTGGATGTTCCGTTGTTGGCTCTGTTATGGTTACGGATCAAACGCAAATCGTGGTTAGCATTCAATCTTCGGGTACTTCGGTGTGCAATGGTGGTTCAATTCAGCTTTCAGCTATTGGTGCTGCCAATTATACATGGCTACCCAACGATGGTTCACTCGATACGCAAACCGGTTCAAGCGTGTTTGCAAGTCCGAATCAGACGACTAACTATATTGTAACTGGAACGTTGGGAACTTGTTCCGATCAGGCACAAATATCAATCTCTGTAGGTCAAACACCAGTAATTGCTGTGGGAACTTTGGATGCTTCTTGTGGTCAAAACGATGGTGCAGCCTGGGTAAGTATCACCGGTACGCCTGGTGGGCAAATCAATTGGTCTAATGCTCAAACCAACGATACAATCGAAAACTTAGCTGCTGGTAATTATTCGGTTACAGTAACTTACAATGGATGCCAATCGCAAGAAAGTGTGCATGTGAATCAGCATGGAGGGCTAAATATTCAAATTACGCCCAGTGCAAGTACCTTGTGCAGTTCTGGTCAAGTCAGTTTGCTAGCCTCAGGAGCCACAAATTACACATGGAGCAGTACACCCAATATTGGAATAGATTATTCTAATTCGAATCCATTGGTGGTAAATATCAATCAAACCACAGTATTTCATGTGGTTGGAGAAAGTCTAGGTTGCACAGGTGAACGTTCGATCGAAATTACAGTTGTCAAACCGCCCGTTGTTAAGGTCGATCCAGATAGCATTTGCAGAGGCGACTCCGTTTTGCTCAGTATTCAAGCTAACACAGGTTTTAGATGGCTTAATTTACCCAATGGATACGATCCTTATCAAGCCAATCATATGTTAGCACCAACTCAAACCACAACATATCAAGTTCAGGTCGATAATGGGGTTTGTCCGTCGGCAATTTACTCGGCCATTGTAGTGGTACATCCATTGCCAAATGTACAAATTGTGGCATCGGAAAACCCAATATGGGGTGGAGAATCTACCGTCCTGACGGCTGTTGGTGCAGAATCATATCAGTGGCTACCCATTGTTAGTGTGGAATATCCCTATGCAGAAAGCAATCTGGTTCATCCCATTAAAAACACCAAATACACAGTTGTTGGAACCGATATCAATGGTTGTATTTCTTTTGATACCTTGACCGTGGCGGTGATGCATAACGATAACTTTTATATTCCTAATGTGTTTTCGCCCAATGGTGATGGAGAAAATGATAAGCTGTTTGTTCGTGGAACAGGATTCAACACCATGTATTTTGTGGTTTACGACCGATGGGGAGAAAAAGTGTTCGAAACCAAAGACTTTTCGCAAGGTTGGGACGGTACATACCGAGGCCAAGCTCTAGACCCAGCAGTGTTTGCCTATTTTGTAAAAGCAGTTTTTTGGGATGGTACCGAACATTCGGAAAATGGCAGTGTAACCTTAGTTAAATAACCCTAAAGAAGAAGAGT
Organism: Acetofilamentum sp.; assembly: GCA_020720565.1. GTDB lineage: Bacteria > Bacteroidota > Bacteroidia > Bacteroidales > JAFGXI01 > JAFGXI01. Next base: position 12,298 of record DYOK01000016.1, on the reverse strand, counting down.
ATGAAAAGAATTATTCTATGGATTTTCGTTGCTTTAACGGGTTTTAAGGCCATGTCGCAAGATATCCATTTCAGCCAAGCAGAACAAGCGGTTCAATATATTAACCCAGCTTTAATGGGCTCTTTCGAAGGTACGCATCGTGGAATTTTGACTTATAGAACACAATGGTCGTCAGTTATGAGTGCTTACAAAACGCTTTCGGCACAATACGATGGCCGTTACTCTGGACGGCAATGGAGAGATGATGCCATTTCTTTCGGCTTGTCGTTCTTTTCGGACGAAGCTGGAGCGGTTTCTATTAAATCTAAGCAACTTAATTGGGGTTTTGGATATATCAAAACTTTGGGAAAAGCCAATACCTTAAGTGCAGCCATACAAATGGGATGGGCATCGAGAAGCATCGATCAAACAGCTGCGCGATGGGATAATCAATACGACCCATCGCAGCCAGATGCTTATAATCCCAATTTTGATTCAAGAGAGCGTTACTATGGGAATAGTTTTTCTTTTCTTGATTTAAACATGGGCTTGTTGTGGGTGTATCAGAACTTTCGCGATTTTAAAATAAAATCAGGATTTTCTATCTACCATATATCACCAGTCGATTTGCAATATTACACCGAAAGTAACGAAGTTTTAGATCGAAGATGGAATGCTCATTTAACCTTGTATAAAAGGATGAAAGGCTCAAATGTCACTCTAATGCCCAATGTGTTATTTATGAATCAAGGTGCGGTTCGACAAACTGTGTTGGGTTTGCAAATTCGTTATGCTATGGACGAGAGTTCTCGATATACAGGAACTATCCAAGATATGTATGTAGAATTTGGAGGGCATTATCGTTTTGGCGATGCGTTTATTTTATCGATGGCTTATTCGTTCAAAAACTTCAATGCTCGTGTGAGTTATGATCTTAATACGAGTAAATTATCGCTGGCAACTAAAGGTGCAGGAGGTCTGGAGTTCAGTTTGACCTACACAACACCCTATACCCGAAAGTACAGGGCATATACTCGTTATTAATAAAAGAAATAATAATTCAGTTTTCTCATAGTGTGTGGGCAGCCAATTGGCTGTCCCTTTTTTGTTTGGTCATATTGATGTCATACATGCACTCGTGATTTTGTGGAAATTTGTCATACTACTAAAATTGCTATGAATTACAGTGTGCCGTATTTTTGCCAGTATTCTGTCATATTAAAAAAATTATCTTTTTTCGATTTACATACTATGAAACATTTCGGATTTTTAGCACTTTTATGGCTTTCGCTCAATGGCGTATTTGCAAATAATTTGCAAATTGGCACACCTATCCTCAGTTTGAATAACGAACTTGTGTTTACCATCAGTTGGGATAATTCCTGGCATACCACATCGGCTCCAAACAATTGGGATGCCGTGTATTTGTTTATCAAATACAGAGACTGTGCCAGTTCCAACATGTGGAGTCATGTTCAACTCAGTACATCGGCAAGCGACCATAGTGTACAAGCACCACTACTAATTGATACCTACAAATTATCCGATGGTAAAGGAGTGATAATACGTCGGAGCTCTGCGGGTAGCGGAAGTATAGCAGGCGATACGGTAAAGCTTAAAATTACAAACCCTGCTGTCGGCTCAAGTTACGATTTTCAAGTATTTGGTATAGAGATGGTTTACGTACCAACAGGCTCATTTTATCTAGGCGATGGGGTATCAAGTAACTACTTAAAAGATGGCAGCACATCGAGCACGCCGTTATTAGCTACTAGCGATGCCGCTTTGACAAAAGGAACTGCAGTAGGAAATATCAACGCACTTACGCCTTCAAGCATCAGTGGAAATATTCCTGCAGCTTTCCCTATTGGTTACGACAGTATTTATGTAATGAAGTACGAAGTATCGCAAGCTCAGTATGCTGCGTTTCTAAATACCTTATCGAGCGATCAAGCTACTGCAAGGTACAATTCATCGGGATATTCGAATCGAACCAACATAGGCGGTTCGTGGCCAAATTATACCACCCTGTATCCGCATCGAGCCATGGGTTACCTCAGTTGGCAAGATTTGGCGGCATTTCTCGATTGGTCGGCTTTACGTCCGATGACAGAAACGGAATTCGAAAAAATATGCCGAGGTTCCAATTATCCTACAGGTGGAGAATATGCATGGGGGACAGCCTATGTTCGCGATGCCGATGTTATTAGTAACGATGGTACAACTGCCGAAACCAATACCAATATTCCACCTGCGGGATATGGGATTGCAAATTATAATGGTGATTCTATTCAAGGGCCGTTAAGAGGCGGTTTTGCCGCAAGCCCAAGTACAAATAGAATGCAAGCAGGGGCTACCTATTACGGAGTGATGGAAATGTCCGGAAACATGGGAGAATTTGCTGTAAATCTATACGAAGGATTAACTTTTACCGGATTGAACGGCGATGGTGTTTTGAGTAATACGCCCTCTCCAGGTAATGCAAACACATCGGGATGGCCTTCTCAGGCAGGTTTAAACGACGGTATTGCCGTTCGAGGTGGCGATTCGTCGCTGAGTTCTACATATTTACGTGTATCTGATAGAGCACAGACCGATGTGTCCACTATTGATACAAGATATTACCATAGAGGTGGCAGAGGTATACGATAATGAAACGCTTGTACTCTATATTGCTATTTTTATTTTTAAGCACACCGACATGGGCTCAAACGTTTGGAGGCACTGGCTCGGGTGGTGCTAGTTCTGTGGTTAATTATTGTGCCAACCAAGCCCGATATACCGGTTCGGGCAGCGGATCCGGTTTTGATTCCGAGTCGGTAGTATATTGCGATTTATCCGGTTTCGGAGGTGGCAATTCCCAAACGGCATGGAATGCCGTGTCGTATTGCGGTACAGAATCTTTTAGCGGCTCGTCGGGTAGTGGTTTTTCGGCTACCATTGGGGCCTGTTTGGTTCCGTTGCCTGTCGAATGGCTTGGTTTTGAGGCGTATAAAAAGAATACTTCGGTGCAACTCATTTGGGAAACGGCATCAGAAACCAACAATTCCCATTTCGAAATTCAACGTGCTGGTACAGATTTGCAATTTAAATCCATTGGATTGATGGAAGGTAAAGGAAATGCCAATTACCAAAATTCTTACGAATTCGAAGATAACGATCCTTTGCAAGGGGTTAACTATTATCGGTTAATGCAAGTCGATTATAATGGAGGGTTTGATTTTAGTAAAGTACGAACTGTTGAATTTTTCTCGCAGTCGGACATACGGCTATCGATGTATCCCAACCCAGTAAAAAATAACGAATTGCTTTATTTCGAATACCCATTCGATTCCAATGCTACAATATCTATTTTTAATATTTATGGCAAAAAAATGATTTCAATATCTAAAACTCCAGAAAATAGAGAAATTGCATTTCAAGTCAATTTAAATCCAGGTGTATACATAGTTGAGTCAAGTGTAAATATGCAAAGCTTTGTGAGTAAGCTAATTGTCGAATAAATTTGGCGTAAACGAAATCATTTTTCGTACGATATAAAAATGAAATTCTAAACAAATATTGCCCTTAAATATATCGGTATTATCTTGTATTTAAAAGTGTAAATCGAACACATATTGTATTATGACGTAATTGTGATTTTGGAAGCATTCAAAACACAAAGTTATGAAAACGAATTATACATTTAAGGTCAGTATACTGTTGGGTATAGCAATTAATCTTTTAATGCTTTCTTGTATTAAAGATACCGAAGAAACGCCCGAAGTCATTAAAGATATCGATCATTTGACTGTTCCAGCAGACTTCAAGTTCGAAACTACATCGGCTGTTGATGTAAAATTTACCAGTTCGTTTTCAGAACCCTATGCTGTTGTCGAAGTTTACGACACCGACCCCAACAATGGTGGGGCAGTTTTGGCATCTGGCTTATTGTCTAACGGTAAGTTCGAAAAAACAATTATTTGCCCTAAAACCAGTACGGTTTTATATTATCGACTTAAAACGAATAATGGTTTGTCGCAATTCTTTCAGGCTCCCATTTCGGGAGGTAAAAGCGAATATCAATATACACCATCTGTTCAAGCAAGAACTATTGAGGCAATTAATTACAGCTGCAATTCGGGCTGTACACAAACCATTTCGACATCAGGTAATTACAATTTGAATATTAACACTGGGGAAACTGTTTGTATCCCGGAAGGTGTTACTGTAACAGGTGGCATTAATATAAATGGAGGGACATTGTCGGTATGTGGAACAGCCAGTTTATCGACTTTAAATCTGAATGGAAATCCAACCATTATTATTGGCGACAATGGCTCTATTAGCTCATTCAATTTTAATTCTAATTTAACAGTTGTCAATTATAGTGCTTCATATGGAATTCCATCTACTATCGATGGTACGTTGATTAACTACGCCATTTTATCCAAATCGGGCAATGTGACTATAAATGGTTCTGGTAAGTTGTACAATCATGGACAAATTACGATTAATGGAAGTATGATGAACAATGGACTAATCGAAAACAATGGTGAATTAACGACTCAATCGTGGACACAAAATTCATCGGGCAGTTTTACTAATAACTGTACAGCCCGAATTAACGGAAGCTTTAACCAAATGAGTCAGACTTTGGTCAATAATTCCTATCTGTTTGTAAGTTCATTATTGCAAATTAACTCTGGAGCTCGCATGTCGGTTTCCAGTTATGCCTTTACAGAATGCAATCAGTTGAACTTGTATGGGATTATTTCGCAAACAGGAACACAGTACGCAAGGTTTGATATTGCCTCGACTTGCAATTTGTATAGCAGTTCAACCATTCAAGGCAAGGTCGATATTTGCGACGAAAATGGAATTGAACAGAATCAAGGCACATTGCCAAACGAAATTAGCTATTGTCAATCGGCGATTCCGACCACCGACTGCAATCCCGGAACAGCCGATTTGGTAGCTACCGATACCGATAGCGATGGCGTAAACGATGCGACGGATGTGTACCCAGAAGATGCTTCAAGAGCATTTGTAAGCTATTTTCCTCAAAAAAACGAGGGTACATTGGCGTTCGAAGATTTGTGGCCATCGAAAGGCGATTTCGACTTTAACGATTTGGTGGTTCGCTACCATTACACGCTGATTTTAAATGCTCAAGGTTTAGTAAAAGAAATTCAATACACCGTCAGATTAATGGCTGCTGGGGGCTCTTATAAAAATGGCTTTGGGATTGAATTTCCTGTGCCACTAAACCAAGTGAGTTCTCACACCCTAAATCCAGATTTGACACAAAATTTCGTGAATTTAAATTCAAATGTGTTGGAAGAAGGACAACAAAACGCTGTAGCAATACTTTTTGATAACGCTTTAAAATCGCTTGTTCACCCGGGGAATGGCACCACAGGGATTAATACAACACCGCTAAAACCATATTCTCAACCCAAAGTATTTAATGGTATATTGGTATTGAACACACCAATGGATATTTTATCTGACTTGCCTTTTAATCCGTTTATTTTTATCAATGGAAATAGAGCTAAAGAATTGCATTTAATTGGCAGCGAACCTACCGATTTAGCCGATCCCTCGTTTTTCAATACCTTCGCCGATGCTTCGGGATTGGGCTTGAATTATCGAAGCGACGATAATTTGCCATGGGCAATCAATATTACCGATGCGTTTGATTATCCAATCGAAAAAATCGAAATTACTCAAGCACACTTGCATTTTTACGATTGGGCAGTGAGTTCGGGTGTTAATTACACCAATTGGTACAAAAATCTGCAAGGTTACAGAAACCAAAACCATATTTATTTGCCATAGTAAGTGGTATAATAAGAAAAATTGAACACAGCATAATTGGGAAATAAGTATCTTTGCAAGAAACTGAAAAACATGAGTATAAACAAGAATAATACAGATAGTTGGAAACAGGATATTGCAAAATCAGTTGATTTTTATAATGAATGGTTTTTAGCCTTTGCTCCTAAGACTTTTAGAGAAACAAGAATAGAGACAACCAAAGAAGTTGAAGCAGCATTAACAAAGACTAATAATCTACTGAGCTTAACTCCAAAGATTTTATTAGAAAATTCAAGCATATTACCAATGCTTAGAATGTCAACTTGTCCTCCAATTGCCAGAGATAGGTTGATAGGACTTGCTTATGTATCTTCAAGTCTAGTTAAATCACTGGAATCTGGGAAGTTGCCTGCAAGAATGAACGAAGAGAATCTAAATGAAGAACTTGTTAAAATTTGCGACATAATTCAAAAATTAATAGACCCAGATATTTTTACATGGCTCGAAAACAAGAGTAAGCCAAACTCAAAAGATGTTGAACGAGCTTCGACAATAATTGCAGATAGATTATGTGGTTCAGTGGCTGATCCTATTATCCGGAATGCACAAGAAAAAAGGCAACTAATATCAATTCAAACTTGGTTAGAAGAACGAAATTACAGAAAACTGGATACTCGTGAAGTTAAAGATTTTAAAGATTTCCCAGATGGAACTTTTGACTTCCATTTTAATGTACCTGTAAATCTTAATAATCTCACAACTGTAAATATACCAATTGATATTGTAATAAAACCACACAAAAGAAAAAGTACAAACTTTCCGATTTTGATAGAAGCAAAATCAGCTGGTGATTTTACTAATGTGAATAAACGGCGTAAAGAAGAAGCTGTAAAAATGTCACAACTTAAGAATACTTATGGCAATGGGATACAATTCATTTTGTTTTTGTGTGGTTATTTTGATAGTGGTTATCTCGGTTATGAAGCAGCTGAGGGTATTGATTGGGTATGGGAACACAGAATAAATGATTTCTTAAAAATAGGTTTGTAATGAATAAATTCATTGAAACTGAGAACGAAAGAAAAGAAGGACAGTTTTTAATAGATAAGTCAAGAACTAAACTTTATAGGAATCAATTGGGACAGTTTGCAACACCTAATGAACTCGCAATTGAAATTCTTGAAGAAACAAAATATTTATTAAATCCTGTCAGTAAGATTAACTTCCTAGACCCTGCAATTGGAAGTGGTTCGTTTTTTTCAGCGTTCTTACAGGTTTTTGAAAAAGACAGAATCGGAGAATCATTTGGAGTGGATATAGATAGGGATTTTTCAACCTTAGCTGAAAATTTGTGGTCAAATCAAGGACTAAAGGTAATTAATGCCGACTTCACAAAATTGAATGGCATTGATGCTAAAGCAGATTTACTAATTGCTAATCCCCCTTATGTTCGCCATCATCACATTAACGAAATTGATAAAAAAACATTAGTAGATAATGCTCAATCATCCTTGAATATCAAAGTTTCTGCACTATCAGGGCTTTATTGTCATTTTTTATTTCATGCACATAAATTTATTAAAGAGAATGGAATTAGTGTTTGGTTAATACCTAATGAATTTTTAGATGTGAATTATGGTGTTGCAGTGAAACAGTATCTATTAAATAAAGTGGAGGTAATAAGAATACACCGCTTTAATCCAGAAATAATTAAGTTTTCGGATGCTTTAGTTTCTTCTACTGTTTTGTGGTTCAGAAATACTAAAGCGAACTTGAATAATTCAATCGAATTCACTTTTGGAGATTCAATAACTAATCCGCAAAAAAGAACTAGTATAATGCAGAGTAGTTTGAATCCTAAAGAAAAATGGTCTAGCATCTTTCAAAGTGGAGATTTAAAACAGAGGAATTCAAAGAATCCATGTATTAAGGATTTATTTACAATAAGACGAGGTATTGCAACAGGAAATAATAATTTTTTCATATTAAATGAGAATAAGATAGACCACATGCAATTACCTAAAATATTTTTTAAGCCAATTTTACCTAGTCCCAAATTGATTGACAATACAATAATTGAAACAGACAAAGATGGGAATCCATGCTTGACGGAAAGGTTTTTTGTATTAAATTGCGATATGTCTTTTAGTGAAATTGAAAACAAATGTCATCTTCTTGCTGATTATATTAAAAATGGTGAACAGGCTGGGGTATCTACAGGCTATATTTGTAAAAATAGAAATCCTTGGTATTCTCAGGAAAAAAGAAATGCACCACTTTTCGTTTGTAATTATATTGGGAGAGAAAATTCAACAAAAGCATTTCGTTTTTTATTAAATAAGTCTCAGGCAATAATTTCAAATTCATACCTTGGTTTGTATCCCAAGCCATTCTTCTATAAACTACTGGAATCTGAACCGAGCTTACTAGATGAGATTCTGGAAATGTTGAATGCAACACCAACATTAGAGCTAATAAATAAAGGTCGTGTTTATGGTGGAGGTATGTATAAATTGGAGCCAAAAGAACTTGAAAATGTTGAGATTAAATTACCTGTAGGGTTTCAAAAATATGTTAATCCAGTAAAGCAATTGACTCTTTTTTGAATCTAGCAAAAATTACGCAACACAATATCGTATTTATTCGATGGTGTGTGTTGTAGTTTGTTCAAGCATACTGTACCACTTAAAATTTGTACAGGTTACCACAAAAGTAGCGAGTAATCCCTTTCTGAACATAGCTGAAGCTGTTTAGATTATTAGTTTTATAGTTTTCAAGGGTGCTATTAAAAAAAAGCCCGAAGTTGAGCTTGTGCCGTGTGAACAACAGGATTGTCTTGCGAAATACGTCCCAAATAGCTTAAATTGAGCTGCAAATATTTCGATAGCTGCGTTTGGAATTGAGCCGACCATTGCCCATTGTGTCCAGGTAACATGCCCTCGAGCATTTCGAATGCTATCGAATTGCCCGAAATGGCATTGTAGTCGAATTTAAAGTACTCAATTTTAATTTGCAAATTGGACCGATTGGCTACATTGTATGTGAGTTCCGTACCCGGTTGATGCACTTTGGCATGCTCTGTTCCCAATAGATTATTTTTGGTTTTGTATTGATAAAACAGAAGCCATCTTAAATTATTTCTGATTTGCCATTGGAATTCAATTTTGTTTCCCCATTGTTCAATTTTGTAATCTTGATTCGAGAAATATTCGGAATGATAGTTTTTGATTGCGTTTTCCAAAGTGTTTTCGATTCTGATTTTTTCGTTTAAATTGACATGTGCAATACCTTGTTGTGTGCGATTTCCTCTGTAATCGTAACCATTCATTAAAAGGTTTTTTTGTTGATAATCGAGAAAGACATAGTCAATGCCGTAAATGGTGCTTATTTTGTTGAAAGACAATGTATTTCTTATCGATTGGTTCAGATATACTAAGCCACTGTCGGGTTCGTTTATTAAAAAAGGATTCATCATGTTCCAAACGTCTGCCGCTTGGTTTTTTCTCGAAACTTTATAATGTGTCGTGTTGCTCAATTTCGAAATCCACTTTCTGATTCCAGATTTGTTTCGCCACATTTTGTATGGGTACAAATTAATTGATTCGGAAAACTCGTTCGATAAAGCTTTTACATAGGTTTGTGTGGGCAAATAGATTCGAATATATTTTTTTTGATCGGGGAAAATAGCTTCTTTGAATTCGTTAAGTTCCTGAATGCCATTTTGGTTGTAGTCCATCCACTGGTATACACCTTGCCCAGCGGCCACTTCGAGGTAGGCAAATTCCTTTTTAAGCTCGAGACCAGAACTTAGTTGATAGGTGGTTCGAAAACTGATAGCCGATTTCCAAAAATTGATTTGGTGCTCGATGCTACCCAACAAGCTTTGTTCGTTTTGGCTGTATGCCGACAAAGTAGAGTCTTGAATACGAACGTTTCTAAAGCTAACATTTGCCGATAATTGTTGGTTTTTAAACCGATTCCATTGTCCACTTGCCGATACCGTCTGGCTCATATCGGACACCGATAGCCCATCGTTTTGCGCCCCTTTATTTTGTCGTTGTTTGTAGCTTAATATCAAACCGTCTTGAGCTTCGTTTTTTAATTCTTGATAGGCTTCCCATTCGATGTATTGATAGTTATTCGCTTTTTGAATACTGTCATAATTCAGTTGTTGTTCGCCCCAAAGTTTCAAACCAATCTGCCAGTTTTTTAAAATTTTATAGTTTAAAATCGAATTCGATTTTAAGAAATTGCTTTGCTTTTGATTCTGTTCCGACTGCGTATTGAACACATTAAAAGTTGCGCTCAGTCGTTCTAAGTTCATATGGCCCTCGAAACCGTGTTGCCATGCATCAAAACTTTGACCTTGTAATAATTTTTGAGATTTTAAAATAAGATTCCATTGATTTAAATGTATAAAATTGACCTGAGCACCATACCACGAAAGCTTCTCGTTGGGTATCAGTGTCAAATTCCAGTTGCGTTCAAACTCTACATTTCGGTATCGTTCGAAGGCCGTAAAATTGGCTTGAACCTGTTCGGTCGAAACACCAATTTGAATTTTAGTTTTGCTGGTGTCTCGGGTTAATAGGTCTTGCACAAAGCTTATTCGGAATGCCGACGACAAGTCGTCATGCGAATCTTTACTCGAAAACGTATTGGCGTCGAACGAACTCAAAGCCATTTCGTAGTCAATTTTCGAAAAGCTTGGCAACCTCAACTGTCCACCAAAGCTAATCATTTGTTGGCTTTTGGGTGCAATCAGGAGCTTAACAGGTAGATAATCGCCTTGATGTTGACCATTTTGAGGCATTATCCACCGGTACACTCGACCATTGGCTGCACTTGTGGTTAAGGAATAATCGCCCTTGCCTTGGCCTACAAACGCAAAACCCGCTCTATATAGAGCTTTGTTGGGATCAGTCGAGTACACCAACACCGAGTCGAATCCCAAAGAGTCGCACAGTTCGTAACGTATTTCGCTTGCATTAAAACCTAAGCTATCGATATTGTACACAATGGCATCAAGTGCTCGATCCCCTGCAAGCGATAATATTTGCTTTTCTTGGTCGGAATAATCGGCATTGATAGCCTGATTTTTACTTTCGTGATCCGATAATATATTGAGCCGAAAATCGGCCATTTTACTCGTATATTGGGTTTGATTCGACAAAGTAAACCGTGCGTAGTTTTTGTCTGAATACTCAAATTCGACCACGACTCGGCTTTCTTGTGTAATGATCCGACGGGTGGTAAAACTGATTTGTGCGGTGTTGTAGTCGATGGTATAGTCGTTATTTTCGCCTCTGGATTGAAGTATGCCATCGATAAATACTTTTTCGGTACCTGCCAAAACAATAATGTAAGTTTCGCCGTTTGCCCCTAATAGGGTGTAAGGGCCTTGAATACCCTCTTTGACCGCTAGGTTTTGTCGCGTAAATTTACCTTTCGACACAGCCCCCGAAACTTCGAGTTTAAGTTGACGTTCTGGTTTTTTCTTCGAATCGATTTGGTGCATTATTTGTCCGCCCATGACTTTTTTCTGCGAACGAAGAAAATACGATTGGTTTTGTTGTATCTCAAAATCACCTAATGTCAAGCTACTTTTATCGTTATACAAAGTAATAAAAACCTTATCAAATTCTTGAATTTGTTGGGTGTTGCCTTCCGGTTGTATGGGCACATTCTGGTCGGTAATGGCGGCTTTTACCTTGATATTATCCGACAATTGACCATCGAGCTGTAAATTTAAAGCCGAATTTACAATCATATCTTGCTGATTGCCAAAGCTAAGACCTCGGGCAATGTAGCCCGATTTGTTCAATGTTTCCTCTGTCCATGAACTGGACTGATTTCCGAACAAAGGCAAAGGCTTGAAAATAGGTGTGCGATTGGTATCCAAATTATTAACCCAACCGTAGAGAGGGCCTTTAACTTCGGAGCTTAACTTTAAAGGTAAAGTTCGATAGGACACTTTTAGCGGTTCACCCACTAAAGACGAATCTAGTTCTACTGTGCCATTCGATTCGTTAACATGGTACAATTGGTTAGAGACAATTTGTCCATTGCTTTTTTGGAGAATCAATGAGCCAGGTACAATACTTAAACTATCTAATTCGATAACTATGTTATGGGAAGTGAGCTCGCGAACCCTATAATTGCTGGTTGTTTGTCCCCAAGAAAATGAAATAAAATGGAGCACACTTATCAACGCAAGTAACCACTTATTGCGGTTTTTGTTAGGTTGATAGATGAGGTTATTTTCCATTTTTTATACTATAAAGTAGTCGGTTCAAATTTAAATCAGAATCGCAATAAAACGGAGAAATGTCACAATTATGTTTGATGCATCCAATAGAATTACAATTATTATCGATTTATTCTGATTAAATATCAGATTGCCAGATGTTAATGTTGATTTCGGGGGCTTAAAAATTAAAATTCTAGAATTAAAAATTTAAAGATTGCTGAATTCAAGCCACAAATGCAACTTTCGGTTTGATTAAATTAGAGCAAAAAA
>DYOK01000222.1 GCA_020720565.1 Acetofilamentum sp. | reverse complement strand
TTATTTATTGAAGGTAAGATTACATCTTTAATTTTTAAATTGTTTCAAAGATTGAATACAAATTAGTTGATGATGATTTCTTCGCTTGGATATCGATAGTTTTTATATTTGGTTTTTCGAATCACAGCAATTAGCATTGATAACATAGAAACACGCCCAACAAACATGATCAAAATTAAAATATATTTGCTCATGGTTGTAAGTTTAAATGTGATCCCTAAACTTAAGCCAACCGTGCTAAATGCTGAGACTGTTTCGAAAACTAAACTTAGTATATAGATATCGGGGTTTAAAATTGTCAATGCCAATACCCCCATCGAAATAACTAATATTGATAGAAAAATGGCTGCCATTGCTCTTCGAACCGACATATGAGACACTTCCCTACGAAAAAGTTCAATTCTGGTTTTCCCTTTCGAAAGACTAATCACGTTCATTATTGCTATAGCAAAAGTATTGGTTTTAATACCTCCACCTGTTGAGGCGGGCGAAGCTCCAATCCACATCAGAAATATGGTGATTAATATGGTACTGGTTTCGAGCAATGTCATATCGATGGTATTAAAACCTGCAGTTCTTGGAGTAGCCGAAGCAAAAAATGCTTCGATAATCTTCCCTAGAATGCTGTGCATCTTCAAGGTGTTATTGTATTCAGTAAAAAAGATCAATAAAGTCCCAATAAGAAGTAAAAAAGCAGTAGTAATCAAAGTGATGCGACTGTTTAAACTAAGCACCCATGGTTTATGTAAGCGCTTTATTCTTTTTAAATAAATGAGTTTATTAAATATCAGGTGTTTAGTGTATGATACCACATTCGAAACAATCGAGAATCCCAAACCACCAAAAATCAACAAAAAAGCAATTATTAGATGTAAACTATAATTGAACTGAAAAGCTGGTTCGTACAAATTATTGCTCAAAGTAGAAAAACCTGCATTACAAAACGCAGATACAGAATGAAAAATGGAAAAGAAAATAGTATCGAAAGATAAATGTTCGGTTTTAAAACCTACCGAAATAAAAATGAGTATTGCACCAATCAATTCGATAATAAATGTGATTACAATAATTTCTTTTAATGCAGTAAAAACTTTACCAATTTTATCGGAATTGGTCATGTCGCTGAGCATAAGTTGGTTTTCGAAATTGGATTCTCCACGAAATAAATAACTAAAATAGCTAGCAAAGGTTAGTATGCCAAGGCCTCCGATTTGAATCAAAACCAAAATAATCCCTTGCCCTAGTGGAGTATAAAATGTTCCTGTATCGACCACTGTTAATCCAGTTACACAAACGGCACTGGTTGAGGTAAATAAAGCATCGACAAAGGCAATTGGTTGCGTAGTGGCATTGGGTAACATGAGCAAAAGCCCTCCCAAAACGATAATACCGATGAAGCTGACGACAAAAAGTTGTGCGGGATTTAAGAATGAGCGATTAAATTTAATATCTCTATCGGAGTATTCGCGAATAAAGGTCAGAATAACAGCAAATTTTACAATGTTATCATCGAAAAAGAAAATTGATATGTGAATACTTCCAACATGAAAGTAATGTAAATAAACAACAGCAATAGCTAATAATACGGACATTAAGTCGAATGTAAAAACAAACCAATGCCACTTCTTTCTATCAATTATATATCGGAAAATACTGGCAATAACTCCCAGTAATAACACTAAAAAATAAAATTGATTTAAAAAACTTTGAATAAATGAGGTTTGATTAAACCCATAATCATAAATAAATGTAAAAATCCCTATTATGCTCAGAACAAAAGCAAATAAGTAAAAATATTTCAGCGAAAATAATGTCTTAAACATTAAAAAGTATTAAGAAAATGACCGGCAAATTTACTAATAATTGCAGCTCTGAACTCGAAAATCTGCTTTTTTTTAATCAAAATAAATAAATCGAAAGCAATTTAAATATGAAACTAAATTTTTATCCTTATTTTGAATATTTTCTGCCCCATTGTTGTTCGATTTGTTTAAGATATTCGTGTTCTTTCTGATTATTGGCGGGTTTAAAAATGGCTTCGTTACTAATTTCCTTAGGTAAAAATTCTTGAGCAACAAAATGATTAGGATAATCGTGCGAATACCGATATCCTTTGCCATAACCCAAATCTTTCATCAATTTGCTTGGTGCATTTCGTAATGACAATGGAACTGACAAATTTCCAGTTTGCTTAACCAATTGCATCGCATTATCTATAGCCAAATAGGCCGAATTACTTTTGGGTGATAAGGCTAAATACAATGCGGCTTCCGACAATATAATTCGGGCTTCGGGCATCCCAATCACATTGACTGCTTGAAATGCTTGATTGGCGATTAATAGTGCGTTAGGATTCGATAATCCAATGTCTTCGGCAGCAAGAATAATCAATCGTCGGGCAATAAATTTGACATCTTCACCTCCATCTAGCATTCGGGCTAGCCAATAAACAGCGGCATTGGGATCTGACCCTCGTATCGATTTGATAAATGCCGAAATGATATCGTAGTGCATCTCGCCACCTTTATCGTAAACGGCCATTTGTTCTTGTAAAATCAATTCGACCAGGGCATTGTCGATAACTTTCGGATTTTCGGGGATAGAGTTTACGACGAGCTCTAATATGTTGAGTAATTTTCGACCGTCGCCACCTGAATATCTAAGTAAAGCTTCGTATTCTTTAATTTCAATCTGAAAGGTTTTAAAAATGCTATCCAAAGTCATTGCTCTGTTTAACATCTGCTTTAAATTGTCGATTGTGAGTTCTTTTAAAACGTAGACTTGGGCTCTCGACAACAAAGGTGTAATGACCTCGAACGAAGGATTCTCGGTTGTAGCACCTATTAAAACGACGGTTCCATTTTCGACCGCAGCCAAAAGAGAGTCTTGTTGCGATTTATTAAAACGATGAATTTCGTCGATAAATAGGATGGGCGAAGCGGAATTAAAAAATTGAGATTTCTTAGCATTATCAATCACCTCACGAACATCTTTTACACCAGAATTGACTGCACTTAAGGTGTAAAAAGGGCGTTTAGATTCGCTCGAAATTATCTTAGCTAAAGTGGTCTTGCCAACGCCTGGAGGTCCCCAAAATATCATCGAAGGAATAATTCCATTCTCGATGTTTTTCCGCAAAGGTGCCGTTCGTCCGATAATATGGTCTTGGCCAATATAATCGTCGAGTGTGGTAGGCCTCATTCGTTCGGCAAGTGGTTGCATCAATTAAAGTAAGATTAAGGGTTAGAAATAAGGTCTTCGATCTATATATTGTTTTTATAACGCTCTATTTATTAATATTATAGCTTAATAAAATACGACATTAAATTATATATATCACTTAAAACCAATAAATAGGTCTTCGAGCTTATCGGAACATCGGACGATTACCAAAATTGCTTTGTGTTTGGTCGAACACATTTTGCCCCATTCCAAATCCATCGCGGTACTGAATTTCTAAATTCAAGGTGGTGCTTCCTAATTTATACTCTAAACCCAATTGATACGCTTTAGGGTTTACTTTTATGGTGTTTTGAGCTGTAGTAGATGTTGTAGGAAGACTCGAAGAACCCACCATCACCCCACCGTAGACCGATAAATTTGGATTGACTTGATAAGCAGTTTGTAAAGTATAGTACGTCGAAAGCCCAGAGTAGTTCATATTTTGTAATTGGCCTTCGTAATTGTACATTTTTAGATCGTTGATGTAGGTTTGAACACCCATTAAACCCATAGACACCGTCCATTTGGGGGTCAGATAATACCCCACCTTAGCATATGCATTGGTTTGATAATAAGATGTACCATTAAACATTGTACCAGCACTAAAACCTAATCCTGCTTGTGTAAATACTTTTGAATTGGTTTGGGATTTTTTAGCCAAAGGGCTGTTGTTGACAGGATAAGTGGTTTCATCGTCAGAAATAAAGCCCAATGTGTCATTTGTTTGTGCCCATCCACCAAGTGAATAAATTGCAAAAAAATGGCTTAATATGATGACTTTAACATAGTTCATAGGTGCTAATTT
>DYOK01000221.1 GCA_020720565.1 Acetofilamentum sp. | reverse complement strand
GGATTTATCGTCCGAAGGAGGATTTATCGTCCGAAGGAGGGCAGGCTAATCAACACCTCAAAAATATAACACCCCCTTTTCTAACCAAAACAGGGTAATTATATGTTTTATATCAGATTTTTTGTGTTTGCTTTTGCTTTATCTTTAATCTTTTTTTTAAATTATTTAAAAATAAACATAAAATAACATGAGTATCAGTCTAATAGGAAAAAACGCCAAAGAATCGGTTACATTGAAGTTGAACGAAATGTTTGCAATTCTAAAGGCTAAAGGAGAACCCGTCATTCATTTAGGAGGGGGAGAGCCCAAATCAAAAGCACCAATCGATGCCATTACAGCCATTACAGCCCATTTAAATACGGGTGAAGTTCGCTATGCCCCAGTAGATGGAACCATCGAAATGAAACGTGCTGTGATTCGTTACACCCAAGATCATTATTATCGTAAGGTTGAACCAGAAAACATTATTATTTCTAGCGGAGCCAAACAAGCCTTGATGGTGGCGATGCAAGCTATTCTCGATCCACAAGACGAAATATTGTACACTGCACCATATTGGGTCAGTTATCCCGAAATGGCCCGTTTGTGCGGTGCTGTTCCGGTAGCTGTTACACCAGAGGACGGCTCGTTTATTCCTCGTATGAAAGATATCGAGCAAAATGTATCTTCGTACACAAAGGCTATCATTATCAATAGTCCTAACAATCCTTCTGGAATGATTTATCCTGCCGAGTTAATTAAAGAAATTATCGAATTTGCCGAGAAAAAAGGGATTTATATTATTATGGACGATATTTACCATTCTTTGGTATTTGACGGCAAAAAAACAGCCAATCCATTCGATTATATTTCAGATTTTTCTGATAATTCAAAATTGATTATCATCAACGGTATTTCTAAAGCTTATGCCATGACCGGATTTAGAATTGGTTGGGCATTAGCCAATAAAAAACTGATTAAAGCAATGGCCAACATCCAAGGGCATCAAACATCGGGACCATCGGTTTTACTCCAAAAAGCAGCCATTGGGGCCATCAACGGTGTTCAATCGGGGGTCGAAAGTTTACGAACTACACTCGAAAATAACCGAAATGTACTTATCAGCAAACTTAATGCACTCGATGGTGTTCGTGTAACTAACCCAGACGGTACTTTTTACACCTTTGTCGACTTTAGTAAATACGATAAAGATTCGACCCGTTTGTCGAACTTCTTGCTCGAAAAAGTTAAAGTTCTGACCATGCCAGGCGTCGAATTTGGGATGGAGGGCTATTTGCGAATTTCGTTCTGTGGATCTATTAAGGAGATTAACGAAGGGGTAGAGCGTATTAAATGGGCACTCGACCCCAAATCGCCCAACGAGCTCTATATTGGCGATCGTAAGTTGGTTAGAGACTGGAAATAGTATCGAGATTAACTATATAATACAAATGCTCTTATTGAGTATCCTAAACTAAAAAAAGATCATAAGACTATATTTGATTTTTTAACTTTCAGTCGTAAATTTGAAAAAAACTTGAAACATGCAAATCTATAAGTTCAAAACTCGAATATCAAAAACAGGTAAAATAAAGTTGCCAATTTCGGATCGCCTTTTTAATAAAGATGTTGAGATTATTATTGTACCTCAAACCAATTTTGAAAATCCGAAACAAGACATATTGAACTTTTTAGGTGAATGGACAGGATTTCTAAATGATCAAAATACCGATGAATCAAAGTATAGTTATTTAACAGAAAAACATTTATAATAAGATGCGAATTTTGTTAGATACCAATATTATTTTGGACATTGCACTAAAACGAGATACTTTTTACGATAATTCGGTAAAGGTTTTTAAGCTAATTGATAATCGAAATTTATTTGCTTTTATATCTGCAACTACAATAACCGATATTTATTACATAGCTAAGAAGCAAACAGGTCATGAAAAATCTATTGAATTTATTCGTGGTTTATTGAAGTTTGCAGAACCTTTATCGGTTGATAAAGAGATTATAATCGGCGCATTAGAATCTAAAATTAACGATTTTGAAGATGCCGTCCAGTCGTCTGTGGCTATTGAAAATGATTTAGATTTCAATGTTTCTCGTAATGTAAAAGATTATTTAGGTTCGACTGTAAAAACGGTTACTCCAGAGGAGTTTATTAGTCTTCAGAAAGATAATTTGTGAGTATATTAAATTCAAAGTAAGTGATAATCGATAGGCAGAATAGTTAATGCAAGTACTTCGAAAAAAACAACGGTAAGTTGTTAAAATACAGTGCTTAATAAGAATAGCTGCTGCGAAAATTATAAATTGGTCGAAGGCCATAAAAGAATAGATAAAAATGAAATATTTAAAATTTAAAACACCTGCTCAAGATATAGCTACCGAATTTAAATCGGAATTTGGCTTAATGAGCCATGGCTTGGTGCACCTCGATAGAGTATATTGGAACTTGCCGGTGGCTGCTTTATACGAAGAAGCTGTTTTTAGAGGCGAAGGTAAGATTGTTAATGGTGGTGCATTGCAGGTTTATACCGGTAAGTGGACGGCCCGCGCGGCGAGCGATAAGTACTTCGTTAGAGAAGAAAGCTCGCAAAACCATATCAACTGGGGCGAATACAATCGCCCGATGACATCGGAAAAATTCAATGCATTGTTTAATCGATTGCAAGCCTTTTGGCAAGGCGAAGAGCTTTTTGCTCAAGATTTATATGCCGGTGCCGATCGTAACTACCGTTTGCCAGTGCGTGTCATTACCGACAAAGCTTGGCAAAGCTTGTTTGCCAAAACCATGCTCGACAGCGAGCCCGATTTAGCGAAATTAAAGCAATTTGTACCCGATTTTACGGTGATGGTTTCTCCATCGTTTAAGTTAGATCCTCGCATCGATGGAACCAATAGCGAAACCGCCATTGTGATTGATTTTGGCCGTAAATTGGCTATAATTGCTGGTACTGAGTATGCTGGCGAGATTAAAAAAGCGGTGTTCACCATCATGAACTATCTGATGCCATTAGAAGATGTTATGTCGATGCATTGCTCTGCCAATGTGGGTAAAGAAGGCGATGTGGCACTGTTTTTCGGTCTTTCGGGAACAGGGAAAACCACCTTGTCGGCCGATCCCAATCGTTACTTAATTGGCGACGACGAGCACGGATGGAGCGACGAAACAGTCTTTAATTACGAAGCCGGTTGTTATGCTAAAGCCATTCGCTTATCGGCTGAGGCTGAGCCCGAAATTCATGCTTGTACCCATCGGTTCGGTACCATTCTCGAAAACGTGGTATTCGACCCAGCCAGTCGACAAATCGATTTAGACGACGAACGCATTACCGAAAATACGAGAATGTCGTATCCATTGCATTTTATTCCGAATGCGGTGCCTCAAATGATGGTTAATTCGCAGCCCAAAAACATTATCTTTCTTACAGCCGATGCGCAGGGCGTGATGCCTCCCATTGCACGTTTGGATATGAATCAGGCCATTTATCACTTTATTAGCGGATATACATCGAAAATTGCTGGTACTGAATTGGGTTTGGGCAAAGAGCCCGAAATTACTTTTTCGGCATGTTTTGGAGCTCCTTTTATGGTGCATCATCCGTATTTCTATGCTAAATTATTACGTCAAAAAGCCGAGCGTTCCGGTGCCAAAATTTGGTTGGTCAATACCGGTTGGGTAGGCGGAAAATTTGGTGTGGGCAAACGTATTTCGATTCGCCATACCCGCAATATGTTGTCGGCTGCCATGGAAGGGAAGCTCGAGAATATCGAATACCGCAAAGATCCTTTGTTTGGTTTCGAAATCCCCAAATCGTGCCCCGGCGTACCCGACGACGTGTTTGAACCCTCGAATGCATGGGGCAACAAAGACGATTATTGGCGTAAATACGATGCTCTGGCCTCGCGTTACATGGAAAACTTTAAATTGTTTGCCGAAGGTGTGCCTGCCGAAGTATTAAATGCTGGTCCAAAGCGAATGAACAAATAGGCCTATTTGAATTGATCAAATAAAATAATTAACCCACTCGGCTTGATATA
>DYOK01000220.1 GCA_020720565.1 Acetofilamentum sp. | reverse complement strand
CCCTGCTCTTCCCACTCAATTTGGAATTGAGATTTGGTGCTCTTTACTGGCTCTGGCTTTTTCTTTTGCAGGGTAGTGTCTTTTTTAAATAGGCCAAACTCCTGATTCAGAAGCGATTTTATGGTTTGCTTTTCCTCTTTGAGGTCATCTTTAAGATTTTGAGTCGCCGATTTGGAATCGTACCGAATTTTCATGTCGTTAGCATTGCCTTCGATTACGAGAAACAAGCGTGTTTTACCCGATCCATCATCTTCGACAAAGGCAAATTCGGAATTCTGTGGTTTATTTTGCTTGGCTTTTCGGCCTAAAATTTCGGAAAGTAACAAATCCATTTTATAGGCATATTGTTCGCCAAAAGTATGTTGTCCCGACACGTTCATGTTAATAGCCGACGATTGAATCGCCATTTGCGGAATGAAAAGCGTATTGTTCCTGAACTCGAGAATGTTATACAAACGGTCAAATTTAATGTGTTCGAGCTCGCTTAATTCTATGAATTTCGATAATTTGTATAGCGGTTTATAATTCTTCAATTCTCCTTTTAGAATATCAATTTCTGAAACAATTTCGGTTTGGTAGGCATTAAATTTAAAATTCGAATCTAATATTGCCGACATTTTAGTGGTTGAACTCAGCCAACCATAGAGGTTCTGGTGGGTAATTGAGTTTTGTCCAAAGTTGTTGAATTGATCCATTAGCTGGCTCATATCCATTTTGTACAGTTTAGAATCCAATTGAATTCGATACGTTTTGTCGGGGCGTGGTTCAATGCTCATACCGCCCTCTGCCTTGCCTTTGGCCAATAATACTCTGAAATTTTCGATTTTAGCTCCGTTGGGATCCAAATAAAAGTCGGCATGCAATTGCGAGGCATCAAATTTCTGTTTTTCTAGTTGACCAATATTCAAATCGAGATTAGCCGTGATGTTTTTGGGCCAAGAAAAAGCCGCTTTATCGTCGCCCGATTGGGGAACTGGAATTAAAAATTCTTCTAAATCGATGTAATCGCAAATCAATTGCCCACTTAATGCGATACTTTCGTTGGGCAAAAGTGCATATGCCAAGGTGTTATAAGCTTTTCCTAAAATTTTAATATTAGAACGACCATACTTAAACCGCAAACTATCAATCAAAAGGTCGTTGTTCGATATTTTGAGGACTGCATTTACATTCTCGATCGATTGATCGATTTCGCCTTTATATTGCCATTGGGCTTGAGTGAGTTGCAATTGTCCATGCGCTATAAAACGGCTTACGTCTTGACCCGTGATGGCTTTATTACTGGCTAGTGCACCTTTAATTTGAAGTTGGGCATCGATACGCCCCGATAGGCTTTGAAGGGTATCGAGCTCGATAAACGATTGCAATTCGGTTAAGTCGCTTTGTAAATCGATTTTTAATTCGAATTGAGGATGTAATAAATTGTTTAAAATCAAATCGGCTTTAGCAAAACTTTGGTTAATTTGACCTTCGAACTTCGAAATTCTCAATGCATCTTCGGTAGTGCTATAATGCAAATCGAAACTTAACTGAGTCAATTTGACGTCGCTGTTCAAATTAAGCATTTCGGCATTGTGAATCGAGGCATCGACTGTAATTTGCGGGATTGTGCTTTTGTTAACTGCTCCATCTATTATAGCGGTAAAGGCCATATAGCCATTGGCTTGATACTTCTCGAATTGCGTTTGATGGGGTTCAGGGAGATTAGAAAGCAAATTTTCGATGGTCATCTTTTGGGAACTGATATTCAAATTGATATGTTCATTATCAAATTGATACGTTCCCTTTAGACTTAAATCTTCTTCGCCCAAAGATAAAGTTCCTTTTTTGATACTCACTTGTTGTGGATTGACCCATAAATCGGCCGAAAGCGATGTATTACCATAGGTTGGATATCGGACACCCGCTAATAACAGTTTATCGATATGAACCGAGCCGTGGGTCGACAAATCGAACGATGACTCGGAAAATTTACCTGCAGCAATAAACTTTTTGGTCGAAAGGCTAATGTGGGTTTTATTTTGCTGATTTTGTAACTTAAAATCTACATCGTCGAGCGTAATTTTAGACAGTTTAAGCTGAAATTGACTGGGCTGATTCGTGGTGTCTTTTTTTAAAATCTGAAAGTTCTCTCTCCCTTTTTTGTCGGTTAGAATAAAAGCTTTTGCTTGTTCGAGTTGAATGTGTTTGAGAATATATTTTTCGTTGTATAAGTCCCAGATATTGAATTCGAAAACTACTTTTTGAGCCAAAAGCAAACTATCCTTTTTGGGGTTATATTTGAGAAAATAATTGGCCGAATGTACAAAAACACCTTCTAATGTTACCGAGGCCATCGGGAAATGCGAGAAAACCGAAAAATCGATACTTTGAATTTCGATTTTGGCATCGATACTTTCGTTAAGTTCTTCTATTACCAGTGCTGTAACTTGGTCTTTGTATGTGGTCGAAAACCAAAATCCAAATGCTGATACCAATACCAAAAGTATCAACAAAATCCAAGCAAAATATTTAAAAAATTTACCCATTTTTAAGGACTTCGACCTATTTATTGATTTTGTATCTGGCATTTTATCGTGCGTTTAGGTAACTAAAATACGACATTATATTATACATAATACTTAATAAAACGCTTACAAACAAAAAGTGTAAGCCTCAAATCTAAAATAATTGATAATCTGACTTTACAACAGTTCGTTAATCTTATATCAATACTAATATTCAATACTTTTTAAAAGTTTTATTAAGCAAAATTAAGTACCGATTATCAAACACTCTTGTTATTTTAAGAAACAATTTTGAAAAGTTTAACGAACCATTGACTTTATAATCACAAAAAATTCAAAATTACAACTATTAAACATAGCTTTGTAATCTGAGCATAGTTTTTAGCAGTTTTTAACGATTTTATTTTTTTGTAATCATTTCTATTTGCAATAGTTCGTTAATCTTTTTTAACTATCTAATAATTAGAACTTTTCAAACGTTTTAATTATTATATTTTGTGCTGAATATCAGATGGTTGCATCTATTAAATATGAACTTTCGAAAAGTTTAACGAAGTATTGTATTTGATGACTTGGAACATAATAATAAATAGGTCGATGTGCTTTGGATGAAATTTTTGAATTACAGACCGTTATTTTGATGTTTAGACAAGTAAAACGTAAAATTTATAAGAGGGTATGGATTGGTTTAGTTTGGGATATTGGGGCTTATTTTTACTTAGTTTTTTGGCAGCAAGCGTTGTGCCAATAAGTTCCGAAGGCATGCTAACCGCCATGCTGTATGCTGGATATAACGCCCAGTGGGTTTTGATTATTGCCAGTTTAGGGAATATTTTGGGTGGAATTAGCAGCTATCTTTTGGGCTATTGGGGACATTGGGGTATTATTGAGAAAATATTGAGAACCCCTCCCGAAAAAGTCAAAAAATACGAAGGTTTGGTTTCGAAATATGGTGTTTGGCTGGCTTTGTTTACCTGGTTGCCCTTTGTGGGTGACTTGCTCGCCTTGGGCTTAGGCTTATATCAATCGCCCATTTTAAAAACGTTTTTACTGATGAGCATTGGTAAAATAGCTCGCTATGTGGCGGTGATTTACTTATTCGATTATTTTTCGAATTAATTAAAAACAGATTAATCACCTGCCTGACGGTAGGATAGAAATATTTGATGTTCATGTTCTTTGCATGCCTGCCCCGTTATGCGGGGCTCAAAGAAAACGGACCAAAAGAAAAGGCACTCTTGCTACAATGTTTTTTGCTTCGTAAAAACCGCAGACTGCGGGCTAAATTTAATCTGATAATAATTCTTTTAAAGTTGTCAGATTGAACTCGCCTTTAAAGTCATTTACCTTTGAGAAAATTTTCTCATGGCTCATTTCCTGCAAGGCTTCGGAAATTTATACGCCCTTGCTGCTACATAGAACCGAGAGGAAATACGAAATTAGATAAAATATTCAAAATACAATTTTGTTGATTTTTTACAAATACGAACCGGTATAAAATAATGATTACGAGCATTATAGATGAGTTTTTTTCTAACCTGCCTACCTAC
>DYOK01000219.1 GCA_020720565.1 Acetofilamentum sp. | reverse complement strand
GTTATGTGTTTTTCAGCAAGCCATTCTTACAATATGTAATTGGTATAATATGTACTCGTAAGATTTTGATGGCGATTTTATAAGGTTTTGGTAGGCGAGTTCTAGTTTTAAATTAGCAATCAAAGTGGCATTGCCCCGATTGAATTCCAATAAGAGAATTATGCTATCATTTTGAAAATAAGGTCTTCGAACTATTTATTGTTTTATTAACTTGTTATTTATCAATACTCTAACTTAATAAGATACGACATTAAATTATTCTAACTACTTAGATAATGAAAATTTGAAAATATGAGTAAAAGTATTGTTAAAGCAATTTTCATCGGCGTGATTCAATAGAAACTTTAATGTTGAGTAGTTCATCTACGTACTCGCGTTGATTGGCCAAACGTGGAATTTTGTGTTGACCTCCTAACTTGCCTTTTTGTTTTAACCATTCGTAAAATGTCCCATCACGCATGATATGGAATTTAGGAAAACCAAGGCTCATATCTTTAAAACGTTTGGCTTCGTAATCGCTGTTGGCCGCTTTCAATCCATTGTCGAGGGCTTCCATAAAATGGTAAATGTCGTCGGGTTCGTCAATAAATTCGAAAAGCCATTCGTGAGCACCTTTTTGGTCGCCCTCCATATAAACGGGACAGGCCGTATATTCTTTAATGACGGCTTTGGTCATTTTACAAGCATGCTCCAGAGCTTGCTCAGCATTATCAATTATCAATTCCTCTCCAAAAGCATTGATAAAATGTTTTACTCGACCGGTTATTTTGATTTTATGTGGCGTTTTCGATGTAAATTTTACAGTATCACCAATCAAATAGCGCCAAAGCCCTGAGTTTGTCGATATAATCATGGCGTAATTGGTCTCTAAAGCTACGTCGTTTACTGTGTAGACTTTTGCGTTGGGCTTAGCTATTTGATGTGGTTCAATAAATTCGTAGAAAATTCCATAGTCGAGCATCAACAACATGCTGTTGTCTTCTTCAGAATCTTGTATTGCGAAAAAACCTTCCGATGCATTATAGGTTTCGACATATTTCATTCCATCGTAACCAATAATCTTTTCAAATTCCTTGCGATAGGGCGTAAAAGCTACGCCACCATGGGTAAATACTTCTAAATTGGGCCAAACTTCTTTTAGTGTCGATTTGCCGGTGACTTTAAGTATGTTCTTGGCTAAAACCAGCATCCACGATGGAACGCCGGCTAGTGTGGTTACGTTGACTTCGATGGCTTCTTCGGTCATTTTATCAATTTTCTCGTCCCATTGATCCATCAAAGTTGTTTTTAAACTTGGGGTTCGATAAAATTCAGCCCAAAACGGTAAGTTTTGAATTAGAACAGCCGATAAATCGCCGTAGTACGATTGATTGCTAAAGTTATTGATGTTGTGCGAACCTCCTAATACTAAGGTTTTACCAGAAAAAATTTCGGTATCTGGGTATCTATTAGCGTAAAGAGCAATACCATCTTTTCCTGCTTGAAAATGACATTCGTCCAATGCCTCTTGACTTACAGGAATAAATTTGCTTTTATCGCTAGTAGTTCCAGACGATTTAGCAAACCATTTTATTTCGCCTGGCCATAAGAGATTAATTTCCCCTTCACGAAGACGTTCCACAAAGGGTTTGATATCATCGTAATCTTGAACAGGAACTCGTGCCTGAAATTCTTCGATACTCGTAATCGTTGCGTAATCAAATTTTTTTCCCCATTCTGTTTGCTTGCTTTTATCGATTAATTTAATTAAAGTATCAGTTTGAACTTCGCCTGGATACTTTCGCATTAAGTCAATTTGAGTAAGTCTTTTTATATTAAGCCATGAAACAATTGAGGTTAGAATCGGCATATAAGTTAATTGTATTTAGGAAATGTAAACGAAACAATTAAGAACTTTGGGTTAAATAAGTATTATATATAATTTAATGTCGTATATTATCAAGCAATAAGCTTGATAAATAGCTAGTTACAAAAACAATAGATAGGTCGAAGACCTTAAAAATTGCTAATGTCAACTTTTTCTTCGTATTTAGCACCTAAATGGAGCACTAAACCAATCGAAAGTGCTGCAGGAACGGTATTAAATTCTGGATTATTCAAAGGGAGGCTTAATCGGCCTTGTGTAAAGAACTTGACCCTTCCCGGACCAAACTTTAATGTAATGCCAGGTTCGTAAAACGAATAAGTTGTGCTGTTCAAATAATGTGTGTCGGAATCAAGTAAAAAATATCCCATTGCAAACCGATTGCTAAATATCAACTCGAAATATTGTTTCTTTAATCCAATATCGGCCAATATTGAGAATTTGTGCATTTGCATCTCAAAGTATGCATTGTTGTAGTGATAATTTTGCTCCTCCCAAGAGTGCTCTCCATAGAATGACCCATATCCATATGCACCGCCCAAATTAAAAATCCAGTTTTCGGAGGTAACGCCATAACCAAATCCGCCTTCGAAAAAGTAGTGCTTCCTTTTTTCGCCATTTTTATTAACCGTGTCAATTGTAAATGAGCTATTTAGCACCACATACATCTCGTTGTCGAACGCATAACTAAATGTTTGTTCGGCACCAGCTGTTCCATAGGTGACAGTTGCTTGGAACTCTCCCTTTTGATTCAATATTGATGCGTTAATAATGGGAGGGATGTATGCGAACGAGCTCAAACTTATTGTAAGAATTAGTGTGGCTAAAAGATATTTTTTCATGATTCGTTTTTTTAATTATTTAAAGAAAATGAATGTTTTATGCTAAATGATTTGATAAAGTTTGCATTTCTAAATAGAATTCGATATCTAAAAAAGTCAAGTGTTTTTAAAGCATAGTTTTCTGTACAAAAAGCGACCCGACAAAATTATTTAAAATTAATATTTAATATATTTGATTCGTTAAGGCTTAGTATTGTTCTTTTTTCCAAATAACTGGGTGTTGAGCTCTAAACCGAATGAAAAATAAACATTGCCAAAAGGTAAAAACTCCGTATTTGTAAAATCATTGAAACTATCGGCCGATTGTCTAAACTGGGCTACAAACTTTACGCGCTCTAAGCCTACTTTAAAAGTGAAATTGGGTTCGAAAGAGCCTTGCGACATAAGTTTGGTGTTTTTGTAATCTCCTTGACCTAAATAGTTTCCAATGGTGATTTTCGCACCCACGTATGCTTGTACATACTTAAACGACAATCCTAAGTGGTAGGCCACGAAAAAACGATGGGCTGTAAAAGTATATCCATTGTAGTTGATAATATCAGTATAATAATAATAGTCATCGTAGTTATTATTATTATAAACTTTTTGGTAGCAGCCCATTTCGCCGAATGCATAACCGGCACTTCCCATAATTCTAAAGTGATTGCCTATTTTGTGGGCATAAACATAACCTCCTTCGGCCCAAAAATGTTTCGATTTGTAGTCATATACTTTTATAGAATCTACCGAAAACGTTCCATTCAAAAACAAATATGAGTTTTTGTCTATCGAAAATCCTAAACGGGGTTCAAGTCCATTTGTACCCGCTCCAATTCCCAATTGGAGCTCGTAAGGGTTATTAAAACTACCCACATTTATTAATGGAGGGACATAAGCAAATGCTTGTTGCGTAAATAATGTTACGAATACAATAAAAATAATTTTTTTCATGTTTTTAAATATATAAATGATTATGCCAAACTTCATGATCGCCTATTTAACTCTAAAAGTCAGTGATTTTATTTAAAACCAGTTAAGGTCAGTTTCATAATTTTAGATTGAGATTGTCAATCCAAAGATAGAGCGAATTTTTTACATAAAATAATTATTACAAAAAAAAAGACCAGCATATAGCTGGTCTAATTCAGAGTGAGGGCGTATCCCTATTTAATCAGGTTGATTTTCGTTGTTTTAATATCTTGATTGGCTTGATATACTTTGATATAGTACATTCCGGCAGCTTCTTGATTTAAATCGACTTGAACATTATTTTGATTGGTCTTGATTGATCGAACCAACTGTCCTTGTGTATTTAAAACCTCAATTAAAACCACTTCTTTATCATTAACTACATTGAAAATTCCAGTAGAAGGATTAGG
>DYOK01000015.1:20846-24034 GCA_020720565.1 Acetofilamentum sp. | reverse complement strand
ACATGCATCAAATCGTTATTTTGAAAGTTTTTTATTTATTTTAGTCAACAAAAACAATTCATTTATCACCAATATTTCGCTTCAAAAATACAAAATCAAGCTATTTGTTGCTTTATAACATATGAATTAAATTGACTAATACTTGAACTTTTTAAAATTCTGTAATATTTGAACTGGGTTGATTTAAAATCTGTTTTTTTGAAAAGAAAATTAAATTTGTAGTTAAATCAGACAGCTAATAATTCAATAATTTCGAAATGGTACATCGAATACTTAAAAGAAAATGTATTGATTTCTGAGAAAGAAGCTATGACTTAATTTAATAATAATCACTATATGCATCAAAAAAAAACGTCTAAAAACCTAGATTTTCAGACGTTTTTGTATTCATTTACATTTTGTTAAATGCTAAAAGTGAACTCGGAGGGATTCGAACCCCCAACCTCCTGGGCCGTAACCAGGGGCACTATCCAATTATGCTACGAGTCCTTAAAAGCGGTTGCAAAGATAACTAATTTTTTAATATTTCAATGGTTTTGCGAGCTTATTTTTCATCAATTCTGCTTTTATCCCGCATGAACCCGAACAATTGCATTTTGTGATGGGCTTTGTAAAAAAACTATAAAAGTTTTTAGCTGTATACCACAATGCAAAGCTTAATATTAGTATAGTTAATATCCACTGTATCATAATATTAAATTTGATATTTGATAAAATAAAAAAGAAACACTATACGCTAAAATGCTTGTGTAAAACAGCATAAAGGCTGGCCATTTCCAAGAGCCGGTTTCTTTTCGAACGGCCGACAAGGTGGCGACACACGGGAAATATATCAACACAAACAACAGAAACGAAAAAGCTGTTATTCCATTAAAAAGCGGTGCTCCAGCTTTTGGGCCAGTCTGATAAACTTGCGAGCGTATTTTATCTTGCATTTCGACGGTTTCGCCATGCGAATCTTTAAAGAGCACACCCATAGTACTGACTATTATTTCTTTAGCAGGCATCCCCGAGATAAGGCTCACTCCTATTCTCCAATCAAAACCCAATGGGGCTATGACCGGTTCAATTAACTTGCCAAATCTACCAATATAAGATTGGGCAAGTCGTTGATTATAATAATCTTGACTTATCTTTTGAGACAAGCTGTCTTTGTATTGCAAGCTTATTTCTTGCATTTGATAGGCTTGTTCAAGGTTCACTTTTTCGGCTTCCATCAGCTTTTCCGAAGGTTTATCGAGCGGGAAATAGCCCAGAGCCCATATTAATATAGATGCTATTAAAATGACCCCTCCCATTTTGTTAAGGTATTCAGCACCTTTATGCCACATGTGCCTTAATGTGCCTCTCATAACAGGCATTCGATAAGGTGGTAGTTCCATTACAAATGGGGTTTCTACTTTTCGAAAGAATAGTTTTTTAAAAAGTATCGACATCATTCCAGCCAGAACAATTCCCGACAAATACATTACAAAAATGGCGTTTCCGGCATGATTTGGAAATACAGCCGACGCAATGAGCACATATACTGGCAAACGTGCACTACATGACATTAATGGATTGATTAGAATCGTTAAAATTCTTTCACTCCTATTTTCGATAGTTCGTGTGGCCATAATGGCTGGAACATTGCACCCAAATCCCATTATTAACGGAATAAACGATTTACCGTGAAGCCCAATGGTATGCATTAATTTGTCCATAATAAAGGCTGCTCGTGCCATATAACCCGTATCTTCCATTAAGGAAATAAAGAAAAATAAAAGCAAAATATTGGGCAAAAAAACCACAACACCCCCTACACCACCAATAATGCCATCGACCAACAAATCTTTAAATGGGCCTGGTGAAATCCAATACGTGGCCACTTGTTGGGCATAACTTACTAACATTTCGATCCATTCCATCGGGTAGTTGCCAATGGTAAATGTCGACTGAAACATCAACCAAAGCAGACCAAAAAATATGGGAAACCCCAAGTATTTATGGGTAATGATTTTGTCAATTTTACGAGTTTTATCGATAACTTGAGCTTTATTTTCTTTTAAAGTCTCTTTTAAAGCACCTCGAATGTAGGCGTATTTGGCCTCACTAATCAGACTGTGTGTATCTTCTTTTAAATGAGATTCTATTTTATTTACCCAATGATCTACTGTTTCGTTTATACCCACCTGATTCGAGAACTTAAATAAAGCTTGAGCAATTTCTTTATCTTTCTCGAGCAATTTTATAGCCATAAATCGCGACGAAATGCGGTTGGTTAATTCTTGATTTTTCGGAATTTTTATTTGATATTGTACTTCAGCAATGGCTTTGTCAAGTGGTTTGCCATACTGAATATGTATGTGACGTATGGTATCGTTTTTACCTTCGAAAGTATCGACAATCGCATCGAGTAAATCAATTAGTCCTTGATTTTTTGAAGCGATAGTAGGCACAATTGGGATACCCATCATCCGTCCAAGATGATCAAAATCAAGTTTATCGCCTCGATTCTTTAAATCATCGTACATGTTTAATGCCATCACAATTTGCAAGTCCATGTCGATTAATTGTGTGGTTAAGAACAAATTCCGATGCAAATTGCCCGCGTCCACTACATTTAATACTAAATCGGGCATGGCTTCGAGCAAATGTGTTCTCACGTATATTTCTTCGGGCGAAAACGAGCTGATAGAATAGGTACCAGGTAAATCGACCAAATCAATAACATAACCTTTGTGTTTAAAGCTGGCATGTTTGGCGTCGACTGTTACACCACTGTAGTTGCCCACATGTTCGTTGGCATGACTTAAAGAATTAAACAATGTGGTTTTTCCGGCATTTGGATTACCTACCAATGCTACACTTATACTCGGTTTTTGAACAAATAAGTTAAATTTTTCGGCATTTTCGCTACCCAAAAACAACACATCGCCAGCCTCTGTTACAGGAACAGAAACTTCAATCATTTCGGCTTCGGCTCGGCGTAAAGAAATATTATAATTCAATATTTTATATTCGATGGGATCGCGAAGTGGTGCGTTTTTAATCACTTCGACTTGAGCCCCTCTTGTAAAACCCATTTCTGTCAAACGACGTTTAAAAGCTCCTCTACCCGTCAACTTAACTACAATTCCAACATTACCAGTTTCGAGCTCAGATAGATTAACTATAGAAGATTGTATTGGATCTTGCATTTGTGAATT
>DYOK01000015.1:18952-20746 GCA_020720565.1 Acetofilamentum sp. | reverse complement strand
ATGAAAAATTAAAGATTTATGACAATTATGAATTAATGATGAAAATTAAAAATTGTCACAAACAACGTTATACAAATAAACCATTAGAACCATTAAGAATCATTTTATTCACTCCTCACAACACTTAAGCTTTATCTTTTAACCTTAAACCTTTAATCTACCTGTGGAAGACAGGCTTGCAATCTTTAACTTATAACTTGCAATCGTTAACAAAAGTATTTTTTATAATTGATTGAGCAATCACCAAATATTGGTATTTTTGTTCCTAATTATGAATCAAGACGAATTATACGACGAAATAAACGATTTTCTAGAGCATTTGCCTAGCGGATTCAGCATTTTAGAAGAACAAATTGACATCAATATCCAGATGCTTTACTTCGACCAAAGAGAAAAAATGCAGTTAAAATCACTCGATCAAGAACAAATTGCACTAAAAATAGGCTTACTTCATTTAAATGAGACTTCGAACGACGAAAAAGAATCTCTATTAATTGAATTGGCTCATTGCGACGATGTAACGGCATACCGTGCCATCGAAAATTTCAGAAAAGCTAACCCCGAAGGCCATTTGTATGCTTGGAGTACTTTGGCTTGGCAAGATTCGAGAATGTTGTTAGAAAGTTCATTACTAGAAGAAAAACAAGTTTTTATTTCGACAGGAATGGGCGGTAAAGGTGATAAACTGCGATATTTTATTGTCAATTTTTTAAATTCGGCTTCCGACTATCCCGAAACAATTCAAAATATTATTCAAAAAGAATTTGAATATGGATTATCGAAGGCTAAAGCAGAACTCGAAACCATTACTTTTGAAAGTAAATATACCCTTGTAACAGCACTTATTCCTATTAAAACTGATATCAGGGAACTTTTTCAGAACATTAACAACGAATGTCAACAGTTGGGTATCGATTTAAGTGAACATTTCTTGGTCACCAATGTCAAACGCCTTAATGTGGAAGAAATTGAAGAATTTATTCAAAAGAATTTAGAAAATAATTATTTAGAATAATATTATAACGGGTTTTATTATGCTAAGAGATTGTTGTAATGCTAATAATAAAATTAATCAATAGTTCGAAGACCTAATCAAGATGAATAGAGACGATATTCCATCGGTATTGCTATCGAACGCTGTGGGTGAATTCAATAAACTTCCCGGAATTGGAAGCAAAACAGCACTCCGCTTAGTACTGCACTTACTCAATCAAAACGAAACAGAAGTTAAAAAGTTTACTTCGAGCCTGACGCTATTAAAAGAAAATGTAAAATTTTGTTCCGTTTGTCAAAACATTTCGGATACTCCCATTTGTACCATATGCAGCAATTCGTCGCGACTACAATATCAAATCTGTGTAGTCGAGAGTATTCGCGACGTGATGGCTATCGAGAAGACCATGCAATATAAAGGATTATATCATGTTTTAGGTGGAATCATTTCTCCAATGGATGGCATAGGTCCATCCGATATTGCAATCGACTCTTTGATACATAGAGTGAACGAATGGCCCGAAGGTGAACTTATTTTTGCTTTACCTGCCACTATGGAAGGTGATACCACTTGCTTTTATATTCATAAAAAGCTCGATAGTCCAAGAATCAGATTTTCGACACTTTCGCGTGGAATCGCCATTGGTAACGACATCGAATATGCCGACGAAGTAACTCTTGGTCGAAGCATTGTAAACCGAACACCCTTTAATGTGTATTCTCACAAATAAAAAAAGTTAAGAAACCTGAACTTGAATGAATAAAACATTATTTATTTGCAAAAAAAATCTGGTCTGTGAA
>DYOK01000015.1:0-18852 GCA_020720565.1 Acetofilamentum sp. | reverse complement strand
CTGAACTTGAATGAATAAAACATTATTTATTTGCAAAAAAAATCTGGTCTGTGAAAAAGACCCAGATAAGTGTTTCAAATAAAATAAATTTGCATATTATATAAATGATAATAACATAAGGCATTATAATAATTTTAATGTCATTTTTATCAGGCAAAGGAAATATTTAACAATAGTTAGAAAAATATTAAACAGGTCGAAGACCTTAATTTAAACACAATGAATGCATTAAACTTAAGCGAACAAGAGATTGTAAGAAGAAACTCCTTAGAAGAGTTAAAAAACCTCGGTATCAACCCATATCCCGCCGAAAAATACGAAGTTTCGCATTATAGCAACGAAATAAACTCAAATTATAGTGCCGAACTAAATAACTACCAAAATGTAAGCATGGCAGGCCGAATAATGACCCGACGAATTATGGGTAAGGCTTCTTTTTTCGAGCTCCAAGATGCGAAAGGCTCCATCCAAGTATATGTTAATCGAGATATCTTGTGTCCAGACGAAGACAAAGAGTTTTATAACACCGTTTTTAAAAGATTGCTCGATATTGGCGATATTGTGGGAATTGTAGGCGATAGCTTTATTACACAAACTGGCGAATTGTCGGTTCGTGCCCGTAGCTTAACCATATTAGCTAAATCGGTAAGACCTTTGCCAATTGTAAAAGAAAAAGATGGTCAAACTTTTGATGCTTTTACCGACCCCGATATGCGGTACCGTCAACGCTCAATGGATTTAATTGTGAATCCTCACGTTAAAGATGCATTTTTAAAAAGAACTAAGCTAACCAACTCGATGCGTGAGTTTCTGAATAAAAAAGAGTATTTAGAAGTTGAAACGCCCATTTTACAACCTCTTTATGGCGGGGCAGCTGCACGTCCATTCAAAACATTTCATAACACGCTCGACACTACCCTATATTTAAGAATTGCCAACGAGTTATATTTAAAACGTTTGATTGTGGGTGGATTCGATGGGGTTTACGAATTTGCCAAAGACTTCCGTAACGAAGGCATGGATCGTTTTCATAATCCTGAGTTTACCCAAATGGAATTGTATGTGGCCTACAAAGATTATAATTGGATGATGGATTTGGTCGAAGAAATGGTCGAAAAAATCGCATTAGACATCCATGGTGCCACCAAAGTACAAGTTGGCGACCATACCATCGACTTTCAAAGACCTTGGAAACGCTATACCATGTTCGAAGCCATTCAAGAATATACTGGTATAGATATCAGCCAAATGGACGAGCAAGAATTAAGAAGTACAGCTCAAAAATTAAAAGTTGAGATTAATGATGCTATGGGTAAAGGGAAATTGATTGACGAAATTTTCGGTGAAATGTGCGAAGGAAAATTAATTCAACCCACATTTATTACCGACTACCCCGTCGAAATGTCACCTTTAGCCAAAAAACACCGATCAAAAGAAGGCTTGGTTGAACGTTTCGAAGCCATTTGCAATGGTAAAGAAATTTGTAATGCTTACTCCGAATTAAACGACCCAATTGACCAACGGCATCGGTTCGAAGAGCAATTGTTGCTAGCAAAACGCGGCGACGACGAAGCCATGATGCTCGACGAAGAGTTTTTAAAAGCCATAGAGTTGGGGATGCCGCCAACTTCTGGACTTGGAATTGGAATCGACCGTTTAGCAATGATCATGACCAATTCACATTCTATTCAAGATGTGTTATTTTTCCCGCAAATGCGACCCGAAAAGAAAGCCCAAATTGATACAAAAGAAATGTATATCGAACAAGGTGTAACAGAAGCATGGATCGATATTGTACAAAAAGCGGGTTACCTGACTGTAAAAGATTTAAAAGAAGGCAATCCCAATAAGATTCACCAAGAAATTTGTGGTTTGAACAAAAAACATAATTTAGGCTTGCAGAATCCAAGCGTTGACGAGGTCAAGCAATGGTGCAAATAAGGTTTCTGACCAGTTAGTTTGATTTGTAACTAACATTTAAACAAGCTATTAGATTTATTGAATCTTATATTATTCTAAGATCAAATATTATGTAATAATTTAATGTAGTATAATATTAAGACACTTGTATATAGATAGTTACAAAAATAATAAATAGGTCGAAGACCTTAAAAACATATTAATAAATAGGCATTAGACCTTAATCGAATAAGAAAATGGAAAATAGAATCGCAATATTAGGTGACGGATCGTGGGCAACGGCTATTGTTAAAATGCTTACCGATAATCAACACCATGTCAATTGGCACATTCGTATCAAAGAAGATATCGATTATATGCTCAAAACTAAACGAAATCCTAATTATTTAAGCAGCGTCGAGCTCCATTTAAACCGCATTCAATTCTTTGATTCGATTGAAGAAACTATAAAAGATTGTGATACCGTAATTTTAGTTATTCCATCTGCTTTCATTGTGCAGTCGTTTGCTAATTTACCAAAAGACTCATTTAATGGGAAATTTATTGTGTCGGCTGTCAAAGGTATTGTCCCCGACTTTTACTTAACACCATTAGAATATGTTAAAGACGCATTTAATTTGAACGACAAACAATTTGGTGTTATTTCGGGACCAAGTCATGCCGAAGAAATTGCACTTGAACGATTAACTTACCTTACATCCTCATCTGAGGTTGCAGAAAAAGCGGAGTACTTGGCCCGATTGTTTAAAACTTCGTACACCAAAACCACCACATCGGACGATATTTACGGCACCGAATACGCAGCTATTATGAAAAATATTATGGCTGTCGCCTCTGGTATAGCACATGGCTTAGGTTATGGCGATAACTTCCACGCTGTATTGATATCAAACGCCATTAGAGAAATTAAACAATTTGTCGATGTGGTTCACCCAATAACCAGAGACATCAAAAACTCTGTTTATTTGGGCGATTTATTGGTTACAGCCTATTCCTCTTTCAGTCGAAACCGTACTTTCGGAAATATGATCGGAAAGGGTTATTCGGTTAAATCGGCTCAACTCGAAATGAATATGATTGCAGAAGGTTACTATGCCGTAAAAGGAATTTACGAGATAAACAAGCGATACCAAATCGAATTACCAATTACTCAAACTGTATATCATATTCTGTACGAAAAAATCTCACCTAGAATCGAAATGAGTCTTTTAAGCGATAAACTTGATTGAGTTTTTCTAACGATTATTAAACATCAAATTGATACAAAACGATATTTTATCAAGAATTTAATCAATATTGCTGGTCAAATAAAAAAACGAACCCCTTAAAAAGACTGAATTCACAATAATATCTCCGACAATGCGTTATACCAAATACATTTTTAAATGATTGATAAATAAAATGAGATATATGTTTCTTTTTTATGTAGAAAAAAGGGAAATAGAGCCGTTTTATATCGGTCATTTGAAGGTGTTTTTGGTATTAGATACCAGTTAAAGAAAGTTTCAGTTTAAACGACAAATATTAGACCGATGAAATACGTTGTATTACTAGTACTCCATTTTTTGACCTTACATAATTTCGCACAACGCGCCATTGGACAATGGACTTCTCATATTCCCAATATGAATGGTTTAGCCGTTGCCGAAGCTGACGAAAGAATATATTGTGTGACCAGTACAGGTGTTTTTTATTACAACACTGGGGATAATAGCATTCAAAAGGTGAGTAAAATTGATGGTTTGTCGGGTATTGACACCAGATCGATTTATTATCATAAAGAAACCAAAACCGTATTTTTAGGATACGAAGACGGGACAATCGACCTGATTATCGACGGCAATCGTATAGTAACTTTGGACGATATCAAAAGAAAATCATATGTGAGTAAAAGCATCTACAAAATTCAAGAATTTGACCAAAAAATCTATTTCGATACCGATTTTGGAATCGTTGTTTTCGATCCATTTAGAAAAGAATTTACAGAAACATACCTAATTGGACAAAATGGATACGAATTGGCCGTTTACGATTTAACAGCAGACCAAACTTATTTTTACGCCGCCACCGAAAAAGGAATAAAACGGGCAGAACGTTATTCGACACAGTTAGCAAACTATGCCCAATGGGAATCGATTAACTACATTCCTAATGCCAGTAGTAAGTTCAATTCTGTGGCAGTTTTTAATGGAAAGCTTGTTGCAACATTCCAAAGTTGGGCATATAATCATAAAACATATGTCGTCGATCTCGATTTGCATACGTATCAAACCTTGAATCCCGACACCGAATTTTATGGCCAAAGTTTGCAAGTAATTGACAATCGGTTGATGGTAGTCGATAAAAACCATATTTCCTTTTATTCGGATTTAAGCAAGTCTCCTGTTGAATTTTACGGTACTGTTCCATTTTCGTGGGGAAATATGAATATAGAAACTAAAATGGCTATTATTACGAGTAAAGGGGAAATGTGGATGCCTCACTCCTATTATGGCTTAGTTAGAAGTCAATACAACTCAAAAACCCCAATGAATATTAGTCCAAACGGACCAAAAAATAACGACGCATATTATCTTGACAGTAAAAACAATTTAACCCTTGTAGCAGCAGGAGCAATCAGTTTACCGAGTTCTAATTCATATTCGCCAGCAGCTTTCTTTATGTTAAAAGATGGTAGATGGAGCTCTATAGACAGATCAATTTTAGATACACTTTCGAGTATGTATGATATTGTTAGTGTAGAATCCAATCCATTTAATTCCGAGCAAGTATACTGTTGTGCTTGGAATGCTGGAGTGATTGAAATCAATTTTAATCAAAATAATATTAGTTCGTTTAAAGTATATAATCATACCAATAGCACATTAAAACCATTTGTGTCGACCACCAATTGGGTGCGTGTGTTAGACTCAAAAGTTGATGAATTTAATAATTTGTGGGTGATTAATCCAGGTACCAATACACCGATAAATGTTAAAAGTAGTTCTGGCGAATGGTATGCATATGCAACACCCTCATATACAGGATATAATTGGAATAATTTTATTATTTCTTCCGATGGTTCAAAATGGTTTCTTTTACCTAACGCTCAAGGTTTGTATGTTTTTAATGAGTTTGGTGTTTTAGATAACACAAGCTCACATTTTCATAAAAAATTATCTGTTAACGATGAAAATGGAAATGTTATTACCAATGATGTTTATGCCATTGCCCAAGATAAAAATGATTATATTTGGGTGGGTACAAACGATGGTCTAGTTGTTTTTTATTCTCCATACAATGTTTATGATGCTCAAAAAAGTGCTTATGCTAGTAAAATAATCGTTGAATCGAATGGCAAAAACGAATATTTAATGGCTGGTAAAAAAGTCAGTGCAATTGCCGTCGATGGTGCCAATAGAAAATGGGTTGGCACATCCCAATCTGGATTGTATTTATTATCGGAAGACGCAGAAACCCAATTGGCTCATTTTAACACCGACAACAGTCCACTTCCTTCGAATCAAATTAAAAGTATAAGTATCGACAATACCACTGGCGAAGTGTTTATTGCAACCGGAACTGGACTGATGTCTTATCGATCTGATGCGATTGAGGGATTAGAATCTTATCAAGATGTATATGCCTACCCTAACCCCGTTCGTCCTGAATACAACGGCCCCATTGCAATAAAAGGATTGGTTGATCAATCTATTGTAAAAATTACGGATATTACAGGAAATCTAGTAAGCGAAATTAAATCGTTAGGAGGGCAAGCTATTTGGGATGGTAAAAATGCTAAGGGACATCGCGTAGCAACTGGGGTATATTTGGTGCTAATAAGTAACGAGAAAAACGAAGAAACTACTATGACTAAAATTTTATTCATTAACTAAAATGTTTGGGTCCATTTTTACAACTAAGTCACTTTTCGAAATCGATTTAGAAAAACGTGTATTTGGTTTTGACTTTTTACGTGCTTTAGCTATTTTTTTTGTTGTTCATGGACATACCATTAATTGAAGATCTAAAAGTTTCAAATAAAACATTTATTAAAATAATAAGCTATTTTAGTGTTCTATCGTATGCTGTTTATCTTTTAAATCTATTAATTATTCAACTTTTGAATAAACATTTATTTAATTCGATAGACGGATTTGGTATCCCTAAATATTTTCTCTTTTGGATACTAATAATTATCTCTTCTTTAATTTTATATCATTTTGTCGAAAAACCTTTCTCCAAATTGAGGCAAAAAAGTACTAGTAATCAAAAAAATTTAAGTTAGTAGCCAGAAAAAATTAAAGAGAGGATGTTACAAAAATCAAAAGCCATTGTTTTAAAGCAATTTCCATATTCCGAAACTTCGATTATCTGCCATATGTTTACCGAAGATTATGGTAAAATGTCGTTTATTATTAACGGCGTTCGAAAAAAGTCGGCCAAATTTCCAGCAAATTATTTTCAAACATTTAATATTTTAGACTTGGTGTATCAATCGAATTCACACAGCGATTTACATCGTATAAACGAAATTAGCCAAAGTATAGCCTTACACGACTTGCCTTTTAATATTAAAAAGAGTACCATAAGTTTGTTTTTAGCCGAACAAATATACCATAGCTATAAAGCAAGCGAAAGCAATCAATCCTTGTTTAGATTTCTGTATTCGCTTATCGATTATATCGATAAAGCCGACGACAAATTGTTACCTAATATTCATTTGTGGACGCTAATGCGTTTTACTCAATTTCTTGGAATCAGTCCCGAAAATAATTTTGATTCGAGTACACCCTATTTTAGCTTAGACGAAGGGCGATTTTTAAGCATTCATTCCATGGGTAAGAGCTTGGATAAACGACTCTCTTTATTATGGAATCGCTTGTTAAGTGTGACAATATCCGAACTTAATACAATTGAAATGAGTAGAGATGAGCGTCAAACTCTACTCAGCACGTTACTTAAGTACCATCAAATACACATCGAAGGTTATAAACCTAGCTCGGCTATCGAAGTCTTACAAGCCATTTTCGATTAAGGTGTTCGATCTGTCCAATATTTGAAAGTAACTAAAAAAACGAAAAGTACTTTGATTAATATAATGTCGTATTTTATTTACCTTAAAGCCTGATAAAATGCTAGTTACAAAACCAGAAAATAGGTCAAAGTCCTTAAGTCTCTATTTTTTCAGCTAAATAGATGCCTGCAATCCCAAAACTTAATGTATACATTTGAGCCTTTTGATAACCCAATTTTTTTAATATGTCGATAAATTTTTCGTTGTCGGGAAACTCATAAACCGATTCTGGTAAATAGGTATAAGCCGATGAGTCTTTCGAAACCATTTTGCCAATTTTAGGCAAAACATGCTTGAAATAAAACTTATACAATTGTTTAACTGGGAATTTGCGAGGTTTTGTAAATTCTAAAATGGCTACTCGTCCACCTGGTTTTAAAACCCTTAGCATTTCCGATAACCCGTCCTCAAGATGTTCGAAATTTCTGACGCCAAATCCGACTGTAATCGCATCGAAACTATTGTTTCCGAATCGAAGTTTTTCCGAATCACCATTCTCGAACGAAATGACATGCGACAAACCCTTTTGCTTTATTTTACTTCGGCCAACGTTTAACATTCCGTCCGAAATATCGACTCCAATTACTTTTTTAGGATTTAGACGCATACTTGCTAAAGCAAAATCGCCAGTGCCAGTTGCAATATCGAGTAATGATTCTACCTTTTTTTGAGAAAGCAAGCGAATGGCTTTTTTGCGCCACAACTTGTCTATTCCCATCGATAAAACGTGATTGAGCAAATCGTATCGGTGCGAAATATTATTGAACATGTCGGCGATTTGTTCTTTTTTACTCGCCGATTGATTTTTATATGGAAGCGCCAAAATTATATTTTTTTATTGATAAAAAACCAAGAAATACGTTAAGGTCG
The DNA here is from genome assembly GCA_020720565.1 of Acetofilamentum sp. Lineage (GTDB taxonomy): Bacteria > Bacteroidota > Bacteroidia > Bacteroidales > JAFGXI01 > JAFGXI01. The sequence goes on along the minus strand of DYOK01000015.1, from coordinate 11,006 downwards.
TCGATCTGTTTATTATTGTACTAACTAGCATTCAATAATGCCTTTACCTGATAAAATGTGACATTAAATTATTCTAAGTACTTAATATAGCTTACTTAGAATTCAATTTATTCTCTAATGCATTATCATAAAGCGATTTGTAATCGGAAATAAATCCAAAAGAAATATCATCGACACGAATTTCTTGTTTAGTTACATGTCCAAGAATTACAAAAGGTGCAGCTTGTGTTCGCATATAATCGATAAAATCGTTTTCGTGACTTTCCGAAACAGTTACTACTACCCGACCTTGGGCTTCGCCAAACAAAAACGCATCTTTACGAATTTCGGCATCGGTGGTAATGTCAAAACCTAAGTTGTTGACCATAGCCGATTCGATTAAACAAGTAAACAATCCACCATCGGACACATCGTGGGCAGAATGCACTAATTTGCGTTTGATTAGACCTTTAACGGCTTCTTGCATCAAAAATTCTTCGTTCAAATTAAAATAGGGTTCTGGCGAAGCCTTAATCTGATGCTCCGAAACCAAATATTGCGAAGAAGCTATATCATTTTGTGACATTCCAATCAAAAATATCACATGCCCTTTCTTTTTAAACGAAAGAGACATAATGTTTTCTTTGCTCATCGTACCAATCATTCCAATAGTGGGTGTTGGGAAAACGGGTTCAACATGCCCTGCAATTGTGGTTTGATTGTAAAAACTCACATTACCACCAGTAACTGGTGTTCCAAACATTTTGCAAGCAGTGCCCATTCCTTTAATTGCACCTACAAATTGCCAATATACTTCTGGACTATAAGGATTTCCGAAGTTGAGACAATTGGTAATTGCAGAAGGCTCTCCACCTGAGCAAACAATATTTCTGGCAGCTTCCGATACAGCTATTTGCGTTCCAATTTCTGGGTTGGCATGAACGTACCGGGCATTACAATCAACAGTCATTGCCAAGGCCCTATCCGTTCCTTTTATGTTGATAATACCAGCGTCGCTAGGGGCATTTGTGGTCATGTTGTTGGTACGCACCATGGTGTCGTATTGCTCGTAAACCCAACGTTTTGAGGCAATGTTAGGATTAGAAATCAATCGCTTAGCAACCGATTTTAGATCTTTTGGCTCAGGAACTGATTGTATTTCAAATTTTTGATATTCTTTAAAATAAGCTGGCTCGCTATATTCTCTATCGTAGACTGGTGCTCCACCACCTAAAACTAAAGTCGAAGCTGGAACTTCTGCAACTTTTTCGCCATGCCAATAAAACTCAAGGCGATCGTCATTTATTACTTCGCCAATCTGAACGCAGTTTAAGTCCCATTTATCGAAGATCGCTTTAATGTCGTTTTCTCGGCCTTTTTTTCCGACAACCAACATGCGTTCTTGCGATTCGGACAACAAAATTTCCCAAGGTGCCATATCTGTTTGACGTAAAGGCACTTGATCCAAATGGATAATCATTCCGCTTTGTCCTTTTTCTGACATTTCAGATGTTGAACAAATAATCCCTGCCGCACCCATGTCTTGCATGCCTATAATGGCACCAATTTGATTCAATTCGAGTGTAGCTTCGAGTAGCAATTTCTCCTGAAATGGGTCACCAACTTGAATCGAAGGGATATCGTTGGCAGAGTTTTCGGTAATATCGGCTGAGGCAAATGTGGCTCCATGTATCCCATCTTTACCAGTCGAAGAGCCGACAATAAATACGGGATTTCCTTTTCCTTTGGCCACAGCAGAAATCATATCTTCTTTCTGCATCAAACCTACCGACATGGCATTAACCAAGGGATTGGTGTTATAACTTTCGTCAAAAAAAACTTCTCCACCTAACACCGGTACTCCAAAGGCATTTCCGTAATGTCCAATGCCTTTAACAACGCCTTTTATATGCCATTTGGTACGGTCATTCTCAATATTACCAAATCGAAGCGAATTAAGTTGCGCAACTGGTCTAGCACCCATTGTAAACACATCTCTATTGATTCCGCCTACGCCTGTAGCTGCTCCTTGAAATGGTTCCACTGCACAAGGATGATTGTGACTTTCAATTTTAAAAGCACATGCCACTCCGCCACCTACATCGACCAAACCAGCATTTTCTTTACCCGCTTCCACCATGATATGTTTGCCTTCGCGAGGTAAGGTTTTAAGCCATTTTATCGAATTTTTATACGATGCATGTTCCGACCACATTACCGAATAAATACTCAGTTCTGTAAAGTTTGGCTCTCGATTTAAGTACTTTTTGATTAATTCAAATTCTTCGGGTAAAATCCCTAATTCCTTAGCTACTTGCAAATTAACTTCGATGTTAGACATACAATGAGGTTTTTCTTTGATTTAAGTATTTTGAATGATACAATCCCATCTAAATAAACAGATATTATGCTATTTTTTAAGTTTTGTATAAATATTAAATAGGCCGTAGACCTAAGGCAAAGATAGGCCAATAATTGCGACCAGCGAAATGCTTTGAACGATTTTTATTCAAAGAAACCTCCGCTAATGCGAAGGTTTCTCATATTTATTTTGTTCTAACGATAGAAATTCTTCTGTATAAACCTTAAAACGGCAAGGATATCTAAGTATTTTGAATAATCCAATATGGTGTTTAATCCATCTATTAACTTGATAAACATTCCGTTAAAAAACAAAAGAATAGGTCGAAGACCTTAATGTTGTTCGGCCAAAAACTTTTCGGCATCGAGAGCGGCACGACAACCTGAGCCCGCAGCAGTAATGGCTTGTTTGTAGATTTTATCTATCACATCGCCACAAGCAAACACGCCGGGCACATTGGTTTTGGAGGTTCCTGCAATGGTTTCGATGTACCCTTCTTCGTCTACATTGACCCAAGCTTTAAAAATCTCCGATTGAGGTGTATGTCCGATGGCTACAAAGAAACCATCAATTTCGATATGTTTTTCTTGGCCTTTTTGAACTAAGATTGCACCTTCGACCACATTTGAACCCACAATTTCTTTGGTCATTGTTTCGTATAAAACTTCGATATTTGCGGTTCGTTCTACCCGCTCTATCATAGCTTTCGAAGCACGCATACGATCTTTTCGAATAATCAAATAAACTTTTTTACACAGTCCTGCTAAGTAAGTAGCCTCTTCGGCTGCTGTATCGCCACCACCCACTACGGCTACATTTTTGCCTTTATAAAAGAACCCGTCGCAAGTAGCACAAGCTGATACTCCAGAGCCTTTGAATTTTTCCTCGGAATCTAATCCTAGGTATTTTGCAGTTGCACCAGTTGCAATAATCATAGTTTCTGCTTCGATAGATTTGCTACCATCGACAATGGCTTTAAATGGACGTTGCGACAAATCGACCGAGGTAACAATTCCCCATCTCGATTGAGCACCAAAACGCTCGGCCTGAGCTTTTAAATCTTCCATCATCACCGGCCCGGTTACACCGTGCGGATATCCAGGGAAATTCTCAACTTCTGTAGTGGTAGTCAATTGACCACCAGGCTCAAGGCCTTGATACAATACCGGTGATAAATTGGCACGTGAAGCATAAATAGCTGCTGTGTATCCCGCTGGCCCCGAACCAATTATCAAACATTTAACTTTTTCTACCTCGCCACCAACTACAAAATTCTGATCTGTATTGGTTTCTGTGGTACTTACTTTCTGAAATTGAAATCCCATATCTAATGTTTTTATTTTAAGGTCTTCGACCTATTTAATACTTTAATAACCAAGTATTTATTGAGCAATAACGTTAATAAACTACAATGTATTTCTCAAAGAACTTAATATTGTTCCTAATAGCTTTTCAATCACCATACCATTGTCAGATTGTGTGTTTCTGATGGTAATTGAATGACAAAATGTCAAAAGAAAACACAAATGACTATATATGAATTACTTCGTCGTAAGCAGCTGCCGCCGCTTCCATTATGGCTTCCGACATGGTCGGGTGCGGATGGATGGTTTTAATCAATTGATGTCCTGTTGTTTCCAATTTACGAACCGCAACCAATTCTGCAATCATTTCGGTTACATTAGCTCCAATTAAGTGACCGCCTAAAAGTTCGCCATATTTGGCATCAAAAATCAGTTTAACAAAACCCTCTTTTGCTCCAGCAGCACTGGCTTTACCCGATGCCGTAAATGGAAATTTACCCACTTTAATTTCGTAACCGGCATCGATTGCCATCTTCTCTGTCATGCCAACCGAGGCCACCTCGGGTGATGTGTATGTACAACCAGGAATATTTTTATAGTCAATAGGCTCAGGATGATGACCATTGATGGCCTCAACGCAAGTAATACCTTCGGCAGAAGCCACATGTGCTAATGCTTGTCCATGAACAATATCTCCAATGGCGTAGATGCCATCTACATTGGTTCGATAGTAATCATCGACTTTTATCTTTCCTTTTTCGATCGCTATGCCCAGTTCTTCGAGGCCAATATTTTCGATATTAGGTGTAATTCCTACTGCAGAAAGTACAATTTCGGCTTCGTGTGTTTCGATTCCTTTTTTGGTTTTTATCTGCACTTTGCATAGTTCGCCGCTAGTTTCGACACTTTCGACCGAAGAGTCAACCATGATATTCATCTTGGCTTTTTTGAACGAACGAGCTAATGTTTTACCAACTTCTTCATCTTCGTTAGGCACAATAGTGGGCATAAATTCGACTAAAGTAACTTGAGTTCCAAGGGTATGATAAAAGTGAGCAAATTCACTACCTATGGCTCCAGAACCTACTATTATCATTGATTTTGGTTGTTTTGGCAAGCTTAAGGCTTCGCGATATCCAATTATTTTTTTACCATCTTGCGGTAAATTAGGTAACTGCTTAGAACGTGCACCAGTCGCTAAAATGATGTGTGGTGCTGTTAATTCGACAATTCCATTTTCGGTATTGACTTCCAAAACGCCTTTTGCTTTAAGTTTTCCGGTTCCTTTAATAACTTCGATGTTGTTTTTTTTGAATAAAAACTGTATGCCTTTGCTCATTCCATCGGCTACACCTCTACTTCGAGCAACAATTCTTTCGAAATCGGCTTTAGCCTGGCCTTCGATACTAATTCCGTAATCTTCGGCATGCTGAAGGTATTCATATACTTGAGCAGATTTTAATAACGATTTGGTAGGGATACAGCCCCAATTGAGGCATATGCCACCTAATTCTGAACGTTCGACAACGCCGACTTTCATTCCCAATTGCGAGGCACGAATGGCAGCCACATATCCTCCGGGACCGCTGCCTAATACGATTAAATCAAATGTCATGATGGTTTTATTGTTTAGTTTTTTTTGGAAATCATTTATTAAGATAATACATACAATTAATTCAAATATAAATATTTATGTATAATTTTTGTTGTATTTTATTAAGCTAGAAGGTTGATATATGGCTAGTCACAAAAAACAGGTCGAATACCTTAAATATTTATAACTATTTTTCAGAATCTTGTTCAAGACTTTTGTTGTACACTGTCATGGCTTTTTCGCTCATTCCCATGCTCGAGAATCCACCATCGTGAAACAAATTTTGCATGGTAACTTTTTTGGTTAAATCGGAGAACATTGTAATGCAATAGTCGGCACATTCTTCGGCACTTGCATTACCAAGCGGCGACATTCTATCGGTAAAGTCGAGCAGATTATCAATTCCTTTTACACCACTACCAGCAGTGGTCATGGTTGGCGATTGCGAAATGGTATTGATGCGAACTTTTTTCTCGCGACCGTATATATAACCGAAACTGCGAGCAATAGATTCGAGCATAGCTTTGGCATCTGCCATATCGTTGTATCGGAATAAAGTACGTTGGGCGGCCACATAAGTTAATGCTACAATAGAGCCCCATTCGTTCATAATATCGCGTTGTTTGGCCACTTGAATCACTCGATGAAACGACATAGCCGAAATATCCATTGTTTTATGGTAATAATCGTAATCTAATTCGTCGTATTTAAGACCTTTACGTACGTTCATCGACATGCCAATTGAATGTAGAATAAAGTCTATTTTACCATATTTTTTCTGAGCAATTTCGAACAAATTTTCGATATCTTCTAATTTTGAAGCATCAGCTGCAACCACTTCAGAACCCGTTTTTTTAGCTAATTCGTGAATCTCGCCAAAACGCATTGCAACTGGTGCATTGGTTAAAATAAATTCTGCGCCTTCTTCGTGGGCTTTTTCGGCCACTTTCCATGCAATAGATAAATTGTTCAGAGCACCGAAAATGATGCCTTTCTTCCCTTTTAATAAATTATATGCCATAATATTATTTTTAGTGAGCTGCAAAATTAGTTTTTTTTTAAACCTTGACCAAATTTAAGCAATGCATTACTTGTATTGGTCTGTTTTGAGCTTGTAATGAGATGGCTAGTTACGAAACCATATTATTACGTAGTGTGTTTAAAATACTTATGAGCTCTTCTTTTCTGAAAGGTTTTGATAAGAAATTGTTCATTCCTGCTTCGAGGCAAATTTCTCTATCTTTAATGGTGGCATTGGCTGTCATGGCTACAATGGGTACTTTACAATCTTTTTGTCTGAGCCACATAGTTGCGTCTAACCCATTCATTACAGGCATCTGAACATCCATAAATATGACATCAAAATTTTCTTTAAATGCTTTATCTATGGCAATTTCTCCGTTTTCAGCTAAACTGACAGTGCACCCAATTTGTTCAAGAAGTTTTTTACCCACTTTTTGATTAAACTCATTGTCTTCTACTAACAAAACTTTGTAAAAGAATTTAACTTCTTGAATTGGTTTACTTTTTATTTCAACATCAGAGTTAATAATAATTTTAGCAATTTTATAAAATTCGCTAAATATCAAAGGCTTATAGATAATCGAACTTATTTTATCGGAGTTGGTGATATTTTCGTTAGTAATTCGAACAGATGATAATAATATTATTTTGGTATTAATAGTGATATTTTCCATTAACTTGTTAATATCCAAAATTTTATAATCCCAATCGATTAACACACAATCATAAGGTTGAAAATCAATTTGTTTTATTGAGTTTAAATCAGTTTTAATCATATCTGATTCAATGCCAATTTGATTGAGCTTTTCGTTCAAAATATGGCTGCTTAACCGATGATTATGTACAATGGCGACTTTAGGCTTTTTGTGTACAAATACTGTTTTTGGTAGGGTTATATCTTCGTGTGTTTGAATATTAAATCGAAAAATTGATCCCTTTTGATTTGGCTCATAACGTGGATTTGGGCTAATGACTTGTATTTGCCCTCCCATGAGTTCAACAAAATTTTTCGAAATAGTAGTTCCTAAACCTGTACCACCAAATTGACGTGTGGTTGAGGAATCGGCTTGAGTAAAAGGGTCAAAAATGTGCTTTTGTTTTTCAAGTGGAATTCCTATACCTGAGTCTTCGATACTAAATATCAAAGAATACTGGCTTTGATTCTTTTTTTCGACACTAATATCTAATAAAATTTCTCCTTCTTTTGTAAATTTGAATGCATTACCGATCAAATTCACCAATATTTGAGTCAATTTTACTCTATCTCCAACAATGTTTTCGGGAACGTCAGGTGCAATTCGATATAGCAATTCCACATGTGTTTCGTTCGATTTATATGAAAATTGCCTGACAACTTGCTCAATCAGCTCATTGATATTAAAGCTAATACTTTCTAAAACAATTTTGTTGGCTTCGATTTTTGAAAAATCGAGTATGTCGTTGATAATATTAAGTAGATTTTCGCCCGAAGTCTGTATTATTGAAAATATTTGTTGTTGTTCGCTGTTTAATTCCATCGATTTTAATATCTCAACTGAACCAATAATACCGTTTAATGGTGTTCTAAGCTCATGGCTCATATTGGCCAAAAATTTTGATTTGGCCAGATTGGCTTCCTTTTCTTTTTGCCCAGCATTCTTTTGCTCTGTGATGTCCATAAAAGCTTCGAGAAGCAATTCATCGTCGTTAATTTTGATAGGAATAGCACTTTTCAACACCATTATATCGCCCAACTTGCCAGACATTTTGCGCTCTTGCAAAGCGTATGATTTCTGACCAAGATCAAAAATTGGACATTGTTTTTCTTGTGTTCGAGTGATACAATTGTGGCAAACTTGATTGACAGTGTGTTGGTTAGCTTCAGATAATGAATTATATTTTAAAATTCTTGCTGCTTCCGGATTAATCGATAATATTTGCTTTTGTTGGTTGAGGATAATAATTCCAACTGGTAAATTATCGATTATGGCTTGTAATGACTCGGTATTTTCTTTTAATGAGTTTTTAAGTTTGCGTTTTTCGGTCACATTTTCTTTAATAGACACATAATTGACAATTTCACCTTTTGCATTTTTTAAAGGTGCAATCACAGCTTGTTCCCAGTATATTTCGCCCAATTTGTTCTGATTGCAAAATTCACCTTTCCAAACTTTACCCGATTGAATGGTGCTCCATAAATTAGCATAAAATTGTTGAGGAAGTATTCCTGTTTTTAGAATTTTCGGATTAGCACCTATTGCTTCTTCTTTGGAGTATCCCGTCTGTTGAGTGAAATATGAGTTTACATATTCAATTTCGCCTTTCGTATTGGTTATTACAAAAGACACAGGGCTTTCTTCGATGGCTTGAGTTAGATATTCGTTCTTTTCGACAAAGGCTTCTAAATTGTGTAATATTTTTTTAATTTTTCTAAATACTTTTCGAGCCATATAAAGCATCAGCAGTAAAATTAGAACAACAATTAAATTTTTTACCCACTCAAAAACGGTTGAGTTACGGTTCAGATGATCTCTACGCTCTAGCAACATCGTATATAAATTGACCGATGCGGCGTTTCCAACCTCCTCTAATCTAGTAAAATACGCCTCCGATTCTTTAATATAGATATCTAATATGCCGTTATGTAGATTCGATTGATACCCTAGCGCCTGAATTTTTTCATCAACTTTTAACAATTCGTTAATTATGGGGTCAACCTGTTTGATGGTAGAGCACTTACAATCTTCAATTTTTTTATAAGTAATACTCAATTGAGAATCGTTAGTAAACTGGCTGTTCACTTGAATGTTTTCTATATAAGTACCCCCATTTTGTAATACATTGACCAATTTTTGAAGTTGTAATAAACTATTGCGATATTGCTGACCATTCGAAATAAAATCGGTTTCGAAACGAGTGGTTTTATAAATGTTAATTTGAGATTTTAAGTCTTTAATTTTCACATTCATTATCGAAAGTAATTCTCGTTTTTGATGGATATTATCAATTTGAGATTGAATTGTTTTCATTTTATATTGCTCGTAGGCAAACCCAAAAACGACAATTATGCCAATAGACACAAAAAACAAGACAATCAGAAACATCATATCTCTGATTATCTTATCTTTAAAGTCGATATTAAATATTCTTTCCATTAGAACCCGTGTTGGTTAAAGATTTTTTTTCCGTATTCTGAGCTTGCAAATTTGAGAAATTCTGTGCTCAAAGCCTTATTCTTGCTATTTTTTAACACACACAATATAATTGGTGTGCTGTGAGCAAATTTAGATTCTATGTAAACAACATCTAATTTTTTATCGTGACCATTTTTAAAAGCTTCTGCAGCCCAATTTATGGCTACATCGGCTTGTTTATCGAGTAATAATCTGGTTAAATCTTTCGAATCGGAGGTAATTAATTTTGCATTTGCTAAAACTTGCTCATAATTTCCAAATCGATCCAGGATTTGCTTGGTCTCGATTCCTATACTCCCACTATTCGAATTACTTACAATAATTCTAAGTGTGCTATCGGTTAGTTGATTAATGTGCTTTATTTGTTTAGGGTTTCCCTTTTCGACCATTAAAACAGCTAAATTTTGTCCTAATTTTGCTGTATCTGAAAATTCGTGTCGGTTCATTTGATTATAATAATTGGCAGAGCCAGGCAGAAACAAATCGCCATTTTGATGGGTTCTTATACTTTCGAGCAAAGTACCAGTCCCTCCTTTAACAATTTCAATTATACAATCGTGTTCTTTTTCGAATTGCGAAGCGATAGAATTCATTGGCTCTATCATAGTAATACCGCAATAAATAAGCAACTCAGGCTTTTCTTTGCTTGTACATGTAGACAAAAAGACCATCAAAATGACAAGTCCGCCAGCTAATACACTACTTTTTAACCACATATTTTTTACTTTTGGATTCAAATAAGGTCTTCGACCTAATAAAATGTTTTTTACCACTATGAGTTATGATACGCTTGATCAAAATATATACAACAAATACATTTCGACTTACAAAATGTATATTTGAACGTAAACGAATTCGAATAGTTTCTTAATTTCTCAACGATATGCTAACTTCTATCAATTGTAATGGGGTTTTGATGGAATTTACCCAGCCAAAACTTATGGGTATCTTAAATTTAACGCCCGATTCGTTTTCGGATGGCGGAAAATATTGTAAACCCAAAATAGCTTTCAAAAGAATTGAACAAATGTTAATCGAAGGTGCCGATATCATCGATATTGGTGCCGTTTCGTCGAGACCGGGTGCCGAATTAATCGGCTCAAACGACGAAAAAGCAAGACTTTCCCCTGTTTTGTCTGAACTTAGATACTTGTTTCCCAAAGTTATTTTTTCGCTTGATACTTTTCGGTCCGAAATTGCAGAATGGGCTGTGAAAGCACATCGTATTAGCATTATCAACGACATTTCTGGTGGACAATGGGACTCCGAAATGCTACCTACAGTTGCCAAGTTACAAGTTCCTTATGTGGCTATGCACATTAAGGGCTTACCTCAAAATATGCAGCAAAATCCAACTTATAAAAATGTAACTCATGAATTGATTCATTACTTTTCGGAAATTACAGATAAAGCAACACGCTTAGGATTACACGACTTGATAATCGATCCAGGTTTTGGTTTTGGGAAAACCATTGAGCAAAATTATGAGTTACTTAAAAAATTAACCCAATTTAAAATTTTTGAGAAGCCAATATTAGTAGGGATTTCACGTAAATCGATGATTTATAAAG
>DYOK01000218.1 GCA_020720565.1 Acetofilamentum sp. | reverse complement strand
AGAAAAGCCCACCATCGACTTAGAGGTGGGCCTTTCTTTGTAAATATGATTTCTTTATTTTTTCAGGTATTTGTCGAGCCAATCGAAAAATGCCCTTTGCCACATGATGCCGTTTTGAGGTTTTAGCACAAAGTGCGTTTCGTCGGGGAAATACAACCATTGGGCATCGATACCTTTTAATCGAGCGGCGTTAAATGCTTGCATACCTTGTGTGTAGGTAATACGGTAATCGCGATCGCTATGAATCACGTATATAGGCGTATCCCAATTTTGAACAAAACGATGGGGCGAGTTTTTAAATGTGCGTTGTGCGGTTTTATTGTTCAAATCCCAATAGGCACCACCCATATCCCAGTTGGCAAACCATACCTCTTCTGTTTCGGTGTATTGAGCTTCGAGGTTGAATATCCCATTATGAGCGATAAAAGTTTTAAATCGTTTATTATGATTGCCCGCTAACCAATAAACCGAATACGCACCATACGAGGCACCAACTGCTCCTAATCTGTTTTTGTCGACATAGGGCAAAGCGGTGGCATAATCGATTGCCGATAGGTAATCTTTCATGTTTTGTCCAGAATAGTCGCCAGAAATTTGCTCGTTCCATTCTTTTCCAAAACCAGGTAAACCTCTTCGGTTTGGTGCCACCACAATATAACCATTGGCCGCCATCATTTGGAAGTTCCAACGGTAGCTCCAAAATTGACTGACGGTACTTTGTGGTCCGCCTTGGCAATACAACAAGGTTGGGTATGTTTTAGTCGAATCGAAATGTGGAGGTAAAATTAACCATACCAACATCTCTTTTCCGTCGGTGGTTTTCACCCAATGAGGCACCGATTCGCCCATAGTCAACTGCGACAGCAAATCTTTGTTTTCGAACGAAATTTCCTCATCTTTGCCGGTCGATTTGTCGACTAAATAAAATTCCGTAGGTTTCGAAATACTCATTTTTGTGGCAAGTAAGTACGAGCCTGCATCGGTTACAGCAGTATAATCGTGCATACCCTCTGTCATTTTTCGAATTTTACCCGTGCTTAATTCTACTTCGTAAATATCGTCAGTGGCATGCCAATCGCTGATAAAATACAGTTTGCTGTTATCATTCGAAAACACAATGTGCTCGGCATTTTGCTCCATGGTATCGGTCATGTTTTTGAAAGTACCGGTTTGCAAATCGAGCAGCATCAATCGTTTGATATCCGATTCGTAGCCGTCGCGTTCCATGCTATTGAATGCTACAAATTTACCATCGGACGAGCATACAGGCTCCATGTCGTAGCCCATCATGCCTTGTGTTAAATTCTTGGTTTGTGTGGTATTGACATCGTATGCATATAAATCGGTATTGGTCGAAATGGCGTAAGCCGCACCACGTTTTTTGCGGGCTGTATAAATCACAGTTTGGTTATCGGCCGAAAAGGTAATTTGCTCCATTCCACCATGAGGACGAACGGGAGACTCCCACATTTCGCCTTGCATAATATCTTTGTTGTTGGTTAACGATTTGCCGTCGTAATCGGCTACAAAAACATGTGAGTAAGTATCGACCCAATTATCCCAGTGGCGGTACATCATGTCGGTGACAATACGGCCAGTGGCTTTTTTCAAATCGGGGTAACGATCTTGTGCAGTGGTGTCTAATTTTACATCGGCAATATAAACCACTTTTTTACCATTGGGCGAAAATTTAAACCCGTTGATACCCCCTTCGATTTTCGAAATCTGAATTGGATTAGTGCCATCGCAATTCATTTCCCACATTTGCATCGTACCAGAAGTCGCCGACAAATATGCAATTTTACTAGCGTCGGTTTTCCAAACTGGATTATACTCGCTGCCACGAGTGGTGGTTAATCGGGTTTTTTCTTTTGTTTTTAAATTGAGTGCAAACATTTCGCTGTTTCCTTTATTTTGGTCCTTATTGTAGTAAGTAACCGTATAAACTACTGTGTTTAAATCGGGCGACAAAGCATACTCGCCTATGCGACCCATCGACCAAAGTACTTCGGCTGTTAAAATGTCCGATTCTAACTTTAAATTGGGTTTTTCGATAATTGCAGGTTGCTCTTCTGTTGTTTTAGTTTCGGTCGAAGCTTGATTTGGTCGCAAAGGCGGCAATTCGCACGACCACAACAGAACAACTAATAAAGATAAAATACTTAAATGTTTCATGTTTTTATAATTTATGAATGACGATTTATTTTTGATTGATTATTTGCGATTGATGATTTATAATTGTTGATTTTCGATTGTGGATTGTTTAATTTTAAATTATTAATCTATAATTTCCTTACATCTTGCGTCTTACATCAATATAGAATCTATCTGGCACAGGCAGGTTCTAAATTCAAATGTATTATAATATATTGAGATACCCAAGGTTTTAATACCAAATACATTTTCAAATTATTGATAAATAAAATGAGATATATTTTTCATTTTTTTATATAGCAAAAGCTCTACAAAGCAAAATTTCTTTGTAGAGTGGGCACTATATGAATAAATTTTAATACATAAGAAGGAAAATAGAGCCAATTTAAAATATGCAAACCCAAAAATTAAAATTTTGCACCAAAACTAAAATACAATTGATGGATTTGACTGGGCCAGAATGTTCTAAAATTGAGTGCCATCACCAAATTAGATTCGGGTTGATACTGCACACCGGCAAGTGCCATGTTTTCGGATTGGGTATTTAGTGCCTGGTCGATATAGTCGTATCGAGCAAAAACTTCCCATTTGGGGTGCACCAGATAAGCTCCAAAGCCAGACAAACCACTGTAATTAACATTCAAATAATTGGCATTTTCAATCCATGCATATTCGATTCCTAATGTCAGTTTGGAGCTGCGATATGCCGCAAATAAAGTGCTCGCCAATTTATAATCGGCAGTATATTGGCCTAAAGTGGGTGTATAAGCGGTAAACGCTTTGATGGTTAAATTGGGAACCGAAGTCCATTCGACATTGGCGGTGTATTCTACTAAACTGTAATTATCTTGGTGTTTAAAAGGTCCATCGCCATTGACTGCACCAAGCGAGATTTGACCCAATTTTTTATTCTGATATTTTACCCGAAATCCAAAATCGGCTGGATTCCCCATTCGATAGTATTCTTGCATGGTCACCATCACATAGCGGTGGTTCCAAAATTTATCTTGTAGGGTTAGATATTGTTCGTTGAGTAACTGCCCCACTGCCAGTGACCATTGGGGATGAAAAGCCCAATTGATTTCGGCCATTTTGAGAAAGGCGGTGTATTTACTCCCTTCGAAATAGTTGACTGTTTGGATGGTTCCATTGCTGTCGTTCACTAGAATGGCATTGGTTGTACGGGTAACATCGTACATAATGGTCAGTTTAAGCTGATCGTTTTTTTGATACTGATACCCCAACAAACCAGTCGCCAATTCGAATCCGGCATTAGGCTTTTTTGATTCAAAATTATAGTAGGCAGCCGTGAAAATATGTGCAAAAACTTTGTGTTTTTCGATGGGCTTACTCACCAAAGTGGTATCGGTTTGTGCAAAATTGAGTATTGCAATACCCATTAATCCTAAAAACAGTCGTAACTTTGCAGGCATCATTAAAATAGATTTATAATTATGGCAAAGATAAGACTTACTAAGGAATTTCGTTTCGAAGCCTCACATGCCCTATGGCATTATGATGGCCTTTGCAAAAACATCCACGGACACTCCTATATTTTACAAGTTACCGTAATCGGAACCCCCATACAAGATACCAACCATACAAAATTGGGCATGGTCATGGACTTTGGCGATTTAAAGAAAATTGTTAAAGAAGAGATTGTCGACTCATACGACCATTCGGTCGTGCTTAATCGAAAAGCGCCCTATCAACCTTTGATTGAGGTAGAGGAAATGTTCAAACGAATTCATGTTCTCGAATATCAACCCACTTGCGAAAATATGGTGGTCGATTTTGCATCAAAAATCAAATCCAGATTACCTCAAGGTGTAGAATTATTCTCGATTCGGCTATACGAAACCGCTACCTCTTATGCAGAGTGGTTTGCATCAGACAATTAAACATTGGTGTTCTCGTTCATAAAAAGAGAATTCATCATACTATAAGGATGTCTAAGA
>DYOK01000217.1 GCA_020720565.1 Acetofilamentum sp. | reverse complement strand
AGAATTAATAATCTGGCTTCGAGAACCTCGGCTAACATGTAACTTTCAACGAATAAACACATCAACAATAGGACTTCGACACTTCGGCGCAGCTCAGTGCTAAAAACCTCAGTCCCGTGTAACTTGAAAATTTTGAACTTGTAACCTGTAACTTGAAACCTTAAACTTGAAACACATGAAAACACTTGTATTCGCATTAGCACTGATAAGCATGGGTTTAAATGGTATAGCCCAGAACTATCCAATCGACCCAGCTACCAAAAAAATTAGCTATTCTGAAGTGCTTACTCAAACAGGGACTGCCGATGAATTGTACCGTAAAGCCAACGTATGGGTCATGGGCTTTTATAAAAACGCATCGAATGTGGTAAAGGAAAACACACCCACTAAAATAGTAGCCGATGCCCGTTTTAAATTACTCAATCCTGCCGACAAAAAAGGTGTACAAACTATGGCGGGTATTGTTACTTACGATTTAGTTATCGAACTCAAAGAGGGACGTTATAAATATACCCTCACCAATATCGAATGGATACAAACTTCTAATTTCCCAGCAGAACGTTGGATGGATTCCACATCGCCATCTTATAATCAAAATTATGCCCATTACCTCAAGCAAGCCGACGACGAAATGAAAAGAGTGTTAAGCAGCTTAAAAGAAGCAATGGCCAAAGGTGATGTGCCAAAACCTGCTGAGTGGTAGGCCTAAATATCAGTCAATTAATTCTTTAAATACCCATGGTCGAAGACCTTTTTACGCATCTTTAACAAATTGTAAAATGAGATATATTGTAGTTTTTGCATTAATACTTGGATTATCCGCATGCCAGAATGGGAATAAGAACCAAGACGAAAATGTTGATTTAGATTCACAAACCGATACCACTGGCCTTGAGGCACATACTAAAATAGTTAAAAAGATATTTTTTAATGTACCATCTCCAATGGAAATTTCGAGCTTATTGATGAAAGCCGGCGTTGACTACAGTGGGGAGTATCTCAATTCTTATAAAAGAGTCAACCAATATATTACGGTTGAACAAATGGCGCTTAACTTGGGGGTTTATGGAGCAGACTTGAGTTATAACAGGTTGTACGACCAAATTCAAGAATCGGTCAATTATTTTTCGGCCATTAAAAAACTATCCGACGATTTAGGGATACCTCAAGACCAAGGAGGTAGTGCAGCTGAACGCCTCGAAGCCAATCTCGAAAACCGCGATTCACTACTCAATATCATCAGTCAAACGTATTCGAGTGCAGACCAATATCTTAAGCAAAACGACAGAGGGAGTACGGCCTCTTTAATCATTTTAGGAGGATGGGTCGAGGCACTTTATATTGCATCACAATTGGCTGCTTTACCCAAAGAAAACGCTGAACTTAAAAACAGCATTGCTGAGCAAAAGTTTTCGCTCGATAATTTAATAGGGCTATTAAACAGCTATTCAAGCGATCCAATTATTGCAAAACACTTAACTCAGCTCGATCAATTAAAGAAAATATTCGATAAAGTTGAAATCACTATTTCCGATAGCAAAGGGGTAACCGATAATAAAACTGGCATGACCACCATCACAAGCGAATCGAAAATTGTGTTTAATGACGAAACTTTTGTCGAAATTTTGACTTTTGTTAACAAAATGCGAAACGATATTATAAAATAAGCGTATTTAATCTAGTAAAGTTGTTGATTTTTTAAACCGAAAAACCTGAATTGAACCCAAGCTTCAAATTTTTTTTTGTAAAAATAACCCATTATGAGACATTTTTTAACCCTTGCAATAACTACCATATTATTGATTGGAAGTAGTCAAAACGCATTCTCGCAATGCAAAAACTTTACTAAAAAAACTTGTTTACCGACCCTAAAACCGTATACATATAACGGACAACTCAACAGTGCTGTTTTAGCAGAAGGCGATGTGGCAGAATTAATGCTGACTTTCCATAAGAACCAAAAATATAGGGTAAGTGTTTGTGCCGAAGATATGATTGGTCAGGTTCAATTTAAAATATTTGACACCAACAAAAAACTTTTGTTCGATAGCGGTAAAGATAGCCCAAAGAATTATTGGGATTTCTTATCTAATGCTACCCAACAGCTTATAATACAGATTACTGTACCACAGGAGCTTCCTAAGAACGAAATCCTCAAAACAGGTTGTGTAACTATTTTAGTAGGCTTTCTTGACGAGTAGAGGGGCTTCATAGTCATTAGATGATACTGATTTGTTTTGGTGTCCTTTAATACTTTAGTTTTTTTACCAGATAAAATCGTATTCGAAAATTGACTTTTTGCCTTTAGTGGGAAGACCACAGAGGACAATTGCACGAAGTTTCAATAGACAAAACACCTAATCCTATACAGATTAGAATCCGTTGAGATCCATGCTTACGGTAGGTATCAATAAGAGAAAACCCAAAATTATGAGCATCAGCATGAGCGGTGCAATCCACTTCACCCATTTGTCGAAAGGGATGCGGGCGACCCCTAAAACTGCAATTAAAACACCCGAGGTCGGCGTAATCATATTGGTAAATCCATCACCAAATTGAAACGCCATTACCGTAGCCTGTCTCGAAAGTCCAATTAAGTCAGAGAAAGGTGCCATAATGGGCATTGTAAGTGCTGCTTTAGCCGAACCAGAAGGTAAGATTAAATTGATTAATGTTTGGATGGTATACATGGTACCAACTGCAGTTATTTTACCAGTTTCTTGCATCAATGATGAGAGTTTATACAGCATGGTATCAATAACCTGCCCGTGTTGTAAGACAATTATTATACCTCCAGCCAAACCAACAATGAGTGCGGCCGAAAGGATATCTTTTACACCCTCCATAAACAATTTAACAATTTTATCGGCTGAATACGCCATAGCGACACCTGATATGATACCCATTGCAAAAAATAAACTGGCAATTTCCATTACATACCATGAATAAGCCATTACACCTGTTATTAAAAATAGAATGGTAAAAAGCAAAAGGGTCAGAATAAAAAAATGAACCGATTTTCGTAAACTTAAAGTTGAAAGGACTAAAAATCCCAACCATAGAACAGGTAATATGGGGAGCGATAAACTGCTATTGCCCAATTTTAAAGTCGATTGCGGATAAGCCCAAGCAAAAATTCCAATCACTACTGCGCTTAGTGTCATGGCCATCCATGCCATTTTGGGGGTTTGGTAGCTTACCGTTTCGTTCACATGCGATTCTTTTTCTCTCCAATAGGCATCTTCCTCATAAACAGGGGAAAAGCTCGGATTTTTTTTAACTCTGCGGGCATACCAAAGAATATAGCTAATACCAAGTAGGTTAATCATTAACCAAGAAAACAAACGGTATTCAATGCCCGAAAACATGGGCAGATTGGATAAGCCTTGAGCAATGCCAATTGTAAATGGATTAAGGATAGCACCTGCAAACCCCAAGCCCGCTGCCACAAATACCATGGCGGCCCCCGTGATGCTGTCGTAGCCCATTGTAATGGCAAGTGGGACTAAAACCACTATAAAAGCGATAGTTTCTTCGCTCATTCCAAAAGTGGCCCCAAAGACACTAAACATGAGCATGATAAGCGTTAGAACAATATTGTCGATACCAAAAAAACGTATCCACGACCAGTGTTCTAGTTTTTTTGTGAACCGCAAAAACGAATAAATCCCTACGTCTATGGCCTTGCTTTCGTTCATGATCCAAAAAGATCCTCCGATGAGTAAAATGAAAACAATGATATCGGCTTTGTCGACAAAACCCTCGAATAAGGCTGAAAATACTTGCCAAGTTTGAGGATTCGGTTCGGTATAATGGAAAGAATTGGGTACAATAATAGTTCGTTCATTATTTTCGACTACAACTTGAGTTCGGTCGAATGTTCCAGAAGGAACTATCCAAGTTGCAATGGCTGCAAGAACCACAATTGAAAAAACAATAATAAATGTATTGGGAACGCGCTTAAGCATAAAAATGTGTTTTCGTTTGAATCGCCTAACTTACAAATAAATTTTCGAAACTCGTAAAATGGGATGGTTTATTGAAACAATATATTACGATTGAATACGATTTTTTTACTGAAATACTAAATAAAACAAATCAGTATTATAAAAAT
>DYOK01000014.1:10129-24220 GCA_020720565.1 Acetofilamentum sp. | reverse complement strand
AAAAATCCAGGCTTCGATTTAACGTTCCCCAAAAGCGAACGCTTTCGTCTAATTTCTGGTTTTTTTTCGGTTTTATTTTCCATTTTCTTACTCTTGGCCATGATTTCCTACCTTTTTACTTGGAAATCGGACAATATCGAATGGATTAATGTATTGAGTGCAAGCGATTTTGTTGTCGAGAACTGGGGCGGCAAAGTAGGCGCATTTTTATCGCACACCTTAATCAATAAGTGGTTTGGTTTGGCCAGTTTTTTTGTTCCCTTTTTAATCTTTTTAATTGGACTAAAACTGCTCAAACGCCCTTTACTCCCACTTTTGCAAACCCTTATTTTTGGGGTTTCGATTATGGTTACAAGCTCTTTATATCTAGGGCTTGTCGATAATTATATGAGCAATGTATATTTTCTTTTAGGCGGACAACATGGGTATTTTATTGTAGAGTGGTTGATGTCATTTTTAGGTCAAATTGGTAGCATTTTACTGCTGGGAATTATAGGATTAGCACTTGTGATTACCATCTCGAAAAAGGCATTCGACGCCATTAAAAACAAAATCCACCCTAAAGAAACGGTCGATTTGTCGCATTTAATGCATCAAAACGAAAGCGATATTTTTGCGACTACTTCTGAAGAAAAACCAGAAGAAACCCCAAGCGAACAAGAAGAAATTCTGATAATCGATGAGCAAGTCCCTGCCGAAGAGCAAGCCATAGAAAATGAACCCGAAACCGAACCTAACCCGAGCACCAAAAACGCCCCAAATCAGATTGCATTTACGATCACACAAACACCCAACGAAATTAGCGAAACAGAAGTTGATATAGTTGAAGAAGAAGCAGATGACGAAGACTCCGAACAAATCGATATAAAAGATGAGTTCGATGCACTTCTCGATATGACCGTCGAAATTCACGAAGAGGAAGCCTCCGACGATATTGATGTAAGCTACGAAATGCTTGGCGATTTCGACCCAAGGGCAGATCTGTCGCATTTTAAATTCCCAAGCAAAGACATCTTACTCGACCACGAAGTTAGCAACACTTTAGTAACACCCGAAGAGCTTAACGAAAACAAAGATAAGATTGTCGAAACGCTGCTTAATTATAAAATCGAAATTACCTCAATTTCGGCAACCATTGGTCCATCTATCACGCTTTACGAGATTGTGCCAGCACCAGGAATCAGGATTTCGAAAATCAAAAACCTAGAAGACGATATTGCTTTAAGTCTAGCTGCACTTGGCATACGTATTATTGCGCCCATGCCGGGCAAGGGAACTGTGGGTATCGAAGTTCCGAATAAAAATCCACAAATTGTTTCGATGCGAACAACCATCACATCGAAAAACTTTCAAGAGTCGAAATTTGAGCTACCTATTATATTAGGTAAAAATATTTACAATCAAACACACGCCATCGATTTAGCCAAAACACCCCACATGCTGGTTGCTGGTGCAACTGGTCAAGGTAAGTCGGTTGGTATCAATGCCATCTTAACCTCTTTGCTTTATAAAAAACATCCGGCCGAACTTAAACTGGTGTTAATCGACCCTAAAAAAGTTGAGCTTTCGCTTTATTCGAAAATCGAAAAACACTATTTAGCCAAGTTACCTAACGCCGAAGAAGCTATCATTACCGATGTTCAAAAGGTAGTCGCAACACTCAATGCACTGGCAAAAGAAATGGACAATCGTTACGATTTGCTTAAAAATGCACATGTAAGGAATATTATCGAATACAACGCTAAGTTTATTAGCCGCAAACTAAATCCCGAGAAAGATCACCGCTACTTACCTTATATTGTGGTTGTTATCGACGAATTTGCCGATTTAATAATGACCGCAGGGAAAGAGGTGGAACAACCCATTGCACGTATTGCCCAGTTAGCACGAGCCATTGGTATCCATTTAATCGTAGCCACACAACGGCCTTCGACCAATGTCATTACAGGTATTATTAAAGCTAACTTCCCTACCCGCGTGGCTTTTAGAGTAACTCAAATGATTGATTCTAGAACCATTCTCGATAGCCCTGGGGCCAACCAATTGGTCGGTAGAGGCGACATGTTAATTAGTCAAGGTGGCGGTGAAATGATCCGTTTACAATGTCCGTTTATCGATACGGCCGAAGTCGACGATTTAGTAACCCACATCCAATCGCAACAATCGTATGCCACAGCGTATTTATTGCCCGAAGTAGAAACTAATGACATATTTTCGAACAGTGGTTTCGAGGCAGAATCTCAACAACGCGACGAACTTTTCGAAGATGCGGCTCGTTTGATGATTCAAACGCAACAAGGCTCAACCTCTGGTATTCAACGTCGTTTCTCGATTGGTTATAACAGAGCTGGCCGTATAGTTGACCAATTAGAAGCCGCTGGAATTATTGGCCCTTACGAAGGAAGTAAAGCTCGCAAAGTACTTTTTCAAGACGAATTTAGTTTGGAACAATTTTTGAAAAACCTGCGATAATTATCATATCAACAAATCAACTATTCAAGACATCAAATCGAAAATCAAAAATCCACAAGCGAAAATCAAAAATAACACAATAGGTCTTCGACCAGAAATATTTATAAATATGAGAAATATACTAACAATTTTGAGTTTATTTATTGGGCTAAATATGATGGCCCAAAACGATGCTGCAGCAAAAACATCGCTCGACAAAATGTCGAAAAAATTCCAAGCATACAAAGGTGCTTTTGTCGAATTTACCTTGACCATGGAAAATGCTCAAGAAAAAATTAAAGAAACATCGAAGGGTAAAGCATGGACCAAAGGAAAAGCATATAAAATTGAGTTAATGGGAGCCGAAACTTTTTTTGATGGCGTAACACAATGGACTTATATGAAAGATGCGGGTGAATGCAATATTTCGACCCCAGATTTAAACAACGAAAACACATTCAATCCTTCGAAACTATTCACCAGTTACACTACAGGATATAAAATCCGTTATATCAAAGATGTGTTCGAAAATAACAGAGCCTTACAAATAATTGATTTATTTCCTATCGATGTAAAGAAATCGGAATTTAATCGCATTCGATTAAAACTCGATAAAGATAAAAATACCATCTACCAAATTATTCGTTATGGTAAAGATGGAAACGATTACACCATTACAGTAGTCAGTTTAAAAGAAGAAACCGCTTTAGCCGATGTGCTTTTCAAATTCGACAAAGCCAAATATCCTAATGTCGAATTAATTGACTTAAGATAAAAAAAGAGCCTAATGGCTCTTTTTTTATTGGCGGGCTTCTAATTTAACGGAAAACGATTCAAATTTTCTTTCCGATATAAAACACATAGCCATAATATGCTTTGTATTTTGAATATAATGTAGCCTCATGTCTTTGATTATCAACTAGCTCATTGGCCACTTGATTATCTCGATATTTTTCTAAAAAAATTCTCTGTGCTTCGATTTGAGGGATATAAAATTGATCGGTCCAACAATATTCTGGCAAAATAAAACTCGCTATTATCTGATATCCTGCTTTCTGCATCATCTCCAATTTGTTTGGAATGGTATCAATTTCGGGATAAGCATCTAGCCAAAATTGATTGATTTCGTCTGGTCGTTCGTCGGTAAACCACGATACTTCTGTTAATGCAATATAGCCGCCTTTTTTCAAATACGGTTTCCATTCGTTCAGTCCTTTTTCAAAACCAACGTTGTATATCGCACCTTCCGACCAAATCACATCCCATTGTTCTTTTTCGAATGGTAATTGATCCATCGAAGCCACAATACCTTTTACTCGACTTTCGAGATTAAGTGCTTTAGCTCGTTTTTCGAGCAAGTCGATAAAGACCGGAAATAAATCAAGACCAGTAATTTGAGCATTCGTATTTTGAGCCAAAACCATGGTTTGGCCACCTGTTCCACAGCCAATATCAACAATTTGAGATTGTTCGCCCAAGTTTTCGATAAAATTTAATGCTTGAATGGTAACCTCTGGGCTTCCTGGCCCTTGCCTATCGATACTGGAGTAATACGCGCAGATTAATTCAAAGTCGGATTCGTGAATCGATTTATTGTCGTTGCTCATTTTGGAATTTTTTTTTAAAATTAATGCGTTCGGTCTAAAAACACCTTGAAAGTTTTATAACCAAAAAATCCAACTCGTTTAAATACATTATATACAAAATGGATTAAAGTGAAGTTAATATAAAATTGAGCTTTTTCGACTAAATCCATATTGTATTTGAATTGCCTCACAAAAAAGCGATATACTGCTTGGGCATCTTAATTCTTCGAAAATACAAAAAGCAAACGAGATTACAGACAAAATTAAATAAGAAAAAAGGCTTCGGAAAATTCCGAAACCTTTTAATTTTGATGCTCCCCTTCTTAGACTTGAACTAAGGACCCCCTGATTAACAGTCAGGTGCTCTAACCAACTGAGCTAAAGAGGAAGATGCAATTCGTTTTTCAAAATTGCTCGGCAAAGATATACGCATTTTCGATATTATGCAATATCTTTGTGAAAATTTTTAACAAAAAAGTAAGCCTTTTTTCGAATCAAAAAATAAGTCACTGACTTTCAAATTTATATATTTAATATCATGAAAAAAATTATTGGTTTAGGTAACGCTATAGTAGACCGAATGACACGTATTCCCGACGAACAATTCTTAATATCGCATCAATTGGTAAAGGGCGGCATGTTTTTGGTCGATCAAAATACGATTTCGCAAGTATTAGAAAACTCCAAAAGCTTTGGTCATGTGCAAACTTCGGGTGGCTCTGCGGCGAACACCATTCACGGACTTGTTAAGTTAGGAGTGCCTGTCGCTTATGTAGGCAAAGTTGGAAAAGACGAAGTAGGTCAATTTTTTGTCGATGATTTAAAACAAGCAGGTATCGACGCCAAATTATCTTATAGCTCTACTCCTTCTGCCCTAGCTGCAGCACTGATTACCCCCGATTCGGAGCGCACATTTGCGACTTATCTTGGTGCTGCCATCGAAATGACCGCTGACGATATTACTAAAGACTTATTCGAAGGTTATGACATTTTGCATATCGAAGGTTATTTGGTTCAAAATCACGATTTGGTCGAAAAAGCACTTAAAACTGCCAAACAATTGAACATGTTGGTATCGCTTGATATGGCCAGTTTTAATGTAGTGGAAGCCAATCTAGAGTTTTTAAAAGAAATGTCGGCTCAATATGTCGATATTCTGTTTGCCAACGAAGAGGAATCAAAATCGTTTACTGGTTTAGACCCCAAAGCAGCTTGCGAAGAAATTGGCAAGCATGTAAAAATTTCGGTCGTTAAAATAGGCCAAGATGGTGCATACATAAAAGAGCAAGGGAAAGAAATGGTTCATGCCCCCGCATTTAAAGCCAGTCCAATCGACACAACCGGTGCTGGCGACTCGTATGCATCTGGATTTTTATACGGATATATTAATGGTTTAACTTACTACAAAAGCTCATTGATTGGCGCCCTGATTGCTGGCAAAGTGATTGAGCATATGGGTGCAAAAATGCCTCACGAAGTTTGGGATAGCATTATGCCACAAATCCAAAAAATTGCAAACGAATAGTCAATACTTTATTTATAAAAAATAACACCATGTGATTTGAATGGTTTTTAATTCCTTAAAAATCTTTTAGTTCTATAATTATCAAATAGGTCTAAGACCTCAATAAATATAAAATAATGATCAAAAAAGAAACCGTTCTTAGTGGGATTCGCCCTACCGGAAATTTACATTTAGGTAACTATTTTGGTGCTGTTCAGAATTTTGTTAAAATGCAGCACCAAGCCGATGCCTATTTTTTTATTGCAGATTACCATTCCCTAACAACCCACCCTACCCCCGCCGATTTGCATGGCAATGTCAAACAAGTGTTGGCCGAATATTTAGCTTGTGGACTTGATCCAGATGCCGCTACTTTATATGTACAAAGCGATTTGCCCGAAACAACGGAGTTGTATTTGTTGCTTAATATGAACGCTTACCTTGGCGAATTGGAGCGAACCACTTCGTTTAAAGATAAAGCTCGAAAACAGCCCGAGAATGTTAATGCCGGTTTATTAACCTACCCAGTTTTGATGGCTGCCGATATACTTATTCATAAAGCGGACAAAGTCCCCGTTGGCAAAGACCAAGAGCAGAATTTAGAAATGGCTCGTAAATTTGCAAAGCGATTTAATAGGATGTACCAAGTAGAGTTTTTTAAAGAACCAATACCATACAATTTTGGCGAAGAATTGATTAAAATCCCCGGATTAGACGGAAGTGGGAAAATGGGAAAATCGGAAGGTAATGGATTATACTTGGTCGACGACGAAGCCACCATTCGTAAAAAAGTGATGAAAGCCAAAACCGATACAGGCCCTACCGTTCCGAATTCTGAAATGCCCGAAGAAATTAAAAATTTATTTACTATTGCTCAGATTGTTAGCAAACCGGAAACTGTAACAATGTTTAGAAATTCATATTTAGATTGTTCAATTCGATATGGTGACTTTAAAAAGCAATTAGCCGATGATATCACAAGCTTCACTTTGCCCATTCGCGAGCGAATTTTAAGTATCTCAAGCGACAATGAGTATCTAAAAAAAGTGGTTACACTTGGAGCCGATAAAGCTAGAGCCAGTGCATCTAGTACGCTGAACGAAGTAAGACATATTATAGGCTTTCGACATTTTTAATATTCAAGACTTCGACCTTTTTATTGCTTTTTCGACACTACTAAATTTAGAATGGTGAATTTTTAAAATCTCTTTTACAAGGAGGTTTTGAAGTCCCTTATATGGTTTGAACAATTGGAATTTTAATTTTCTTTATATTTTAGAATCCGAAAAATTACAAAGGGCGTTTGCCCTTTTTTTGTGCCTAAAATTTTAGCTATGTGAAAATTGGAGATTGCTATTCTCATTTTAAAAAATTAGTACCTGCCTGTCGCCTGCCTACTGGCCGGCAGGGCAGACAGGTTAAAAAATTCAGATTCGATTAAGATTCTGCCTATATTTTTATCTGACATTGGATTACGTCTGCAATCAAATCCGAGAAGGAGCTAGTAAAGTTAGCCATCATACTCAGAAAGAAATAGTCTTAGAGTAAAACTTATGTTCTGGGAAATTATATTTTTTAAACGAAAACACAGCCATACAACTCTGTTTTTGGAAATTTGGTTCAAACTATCGAAAGATATTGATAATTAACATTTTAGTTCTTTAATACTTTTTTGTTTTTTCCAAAGAAATCACAATTGCTTTCAAAGATAAAAATGTCTTAGCGTAACAAGTATGAAAGATACGTAATTGTTAAATAGATTTGACTAAATCTAAGAAAGTGTAGTTAAAAGCGTGCTTTTCGTCTTTTTGGTGATGTATTTCAGATGCTTTTGACCACAAATCTAATTGATAATCAGGAAATAAAACATCGGATTGAAAGGTTCCATCAACTAAAGTTAAATAGAGTCTTTGGGCTAATGGGAAAAACGTTTGATAAATGCTTGCACCACCAATAATAAATATTACTTCGTTTTGTGGAAGTTGTTTTAATAACTCTTCGACAGAATGAAACACTTCGGCATTTGGTGCAGAATAATTTTGATGGCTTAAAATAATATTTCGTCTATTTGGCAAGGCTCCTTTCGGTAAAGATTCAAAAGTTTTTCGGCCCATTACAATGGTATGCCCAGTAGTAATGGCTTTAAATCGTTTTAAATCGTTTGGTAAATGCCAAATTAATTGATTTTTATAACCAATTTCTTTGTTTAATCCATGTGCGACAATGATTGAAATTTGATGCATCAGCAATGTAAAATTAAAGAATCGCTATTCGATTGATATTACATTCACGTAGATTGGCCCACCAGAAACTGGGTATCCTTTTACAGGTTCTCCTTTAATTTGAACCGACTTTCCAACGAACAAACTTAAATCAATCGCATCACTTTTAAGAGCGTAGATAACGTCTTTTGTTTTTAGCACATGGGTACCATACTGATATGTGGTTATCCCTTGTTTTTCTAACAAACCAGTTAGTTGAAGTGTACTTGCGACATTTTCGGGCTTATTAGTAAGGGTGCTTGGTTTAGCATCATCTGATTTATGCTTTTTTGTCAAACATGAACTGCTTAAAAGCACTAAAATACTTAAAATCAATATATTTCTCATCGTTTGTTTTGGGGTCATCGACCTGTTAAAATTATTACAAGTTATTATCCTGTTTAAACCTTGCAATTTCGGACTTTAGCTGGGCAGCTAACTCATAGTCTTCTTGCTTTATGGCCAAATTCAATTTTTGATTTAAATTTTCGAGTTCTTCTGTTTTCGATTCTATTTTTTCGCTTGATTTTGCCTCGCTTTTTTCGGAATCATCGAAACTAATGCCCGATTTTGTTAGAACTTCTTTCGATATATAAATAGGTGCACCAAATCGAATGGCAAGGGCTACAGCATCAGAAGTGCGAGCGTCGATTAATATATTTCCAAGTGTGTGATGAAAACTAATTCTCGAATAAAAAATCCCTTCTTCGAGTTTATATATCTCCATCTCTTCCATTTGTATTTGATAGGCATTCGATAAATTTACAAATAAGTCGTGAGTTAATGGTCGAGGTGTGGTAAGGCCTTCTAATGCAATGGCAATAGATTGGGCCTCATTGGATCCAATAATAATTGGGATCCGTACGCTCCCATCTTCTTCTTGTAAAATCAAGGTGTATGAAGTTCCAATCGATTGCCCTCTCGACAAACCTAGTACACTTAATGCCACTCTATCCATTATATTCCAAATAAGTTCTTCGAACTAAATATATTACTAACTTTCTGAAAAACAATTCAATAATCTGTTGCTTCTCGAAAAAACAACAATTTCCGAACTATTCCGAAATGAGTTTTCAAATGTAAGCATTTTTTGTAGAAGCATAAATTAAATATAAGTATTTGAGAAATATTCCGACAAAAAAAAAGACCTGCTGGTTTAAACAGGTCTCACAAATAAAAAGGATTCATTGCCTTGCCATAGCGTAGCATCAAACATTTTGGGGAATCCAATCCCATATTTTTTTAGCAAATAAATTCAGTTATAAAGATATGTTAATTTTTGAACATTCTCAATTGTTGCGACAATTTTGTTTTTAAATCTTTTCGATGAACAATGTAATCGAGGAAACCATGCTCCAGAACAAATTCTGAGCGTTGAAATCCTTCGGGTAAATCGCGACCAATTGTTTCTTTTATCACCCGAGGACCAGCAAAGCCAATTAATGCTCCTGGTTCGGCAATATTAACATCGCCTAACATGGCAAACGAAGCCGTAACACCACCCGTAGTTGGGTCAGTTAAAAACGAAATATAAGGTAATTTGGCGTCAGACAATTGAGTCAATTTAGCCGAAGTTTTGGCCATTTGCATTAAAGAGTATGCGGCTTCCATCATTCTTGCTCCACCCGATTTTGAAATAATCATGAGTGGATAGCCATTTTCGATACAATAATCGATTGAACGAGCAATTTTTTCGCCCACCACCGAGCCCATCGAACCTCCAATAAATTCGAAGTTCATTGAGGCTACCACTAAATCGAGCCCATCAATTTTACCATGTGCCGAAGTTAGAGCATCATTAAGACCAGTCTTTTTAATGGTGGCAACCAATCTGTCGCCGTAGGGTTTTGTGTCGACAAATTCTAGTGGATCGACCGATTTTAACTCAAAAAATAATTCGGTGAATTCTTTATTATCGAAGAACAATTCGAAATATTCTTGAGAATTATATTTTTCGTGCTGACCACATGTACACACTTTCAGATTATCTCTGTGTTCTTCCATCGAGACCATCGTTTTGCATTGTGGACATTTGTACCACAAGCCTTCTTTTACTTCTTTTTTGTCCTTGGTCTCGGTGTTAATTCCTCGTTTTGAACGTTTAAACCACTTCATATTTAATACATTAAGTTGTTTTAATTCCTGTTTGTTTTCAACATTCAATTTCTTTAACTATAGAAAATCAAATGCAGCTTGCAAAGGTAAGAAAAAACTTAAACGACGAAACTTTGATTGATATGATTTTTGCAATCCTCTTATAAAAGGCAAGTGCCGAAATCTTCCGATTCGGCACTTGGAACTTGTTTTTCCTATATGAAAACTGGAAAAACTCATATCGTATTAAGAAATACCAAATACATTTTCAAATGATTGATAAATAAAATGAGATATATTTTCCTTTTTCAAAGCGTCTTGAACACCTTAGGTTTTCAAACTTTCCTCTTGACCCCGAGGCAAGCCTCGATGAATTTTTTTGATTAAACCAACAAATAGGTCGAAGACCTTAGTTTCTATTGATGCAATTCAAATCTTCGAATGCAATTTTCAAGCGATCTACCAACGTTTTTTCACCTTCGCGAAGCCAAACTCTGGGGTCGTAGTGCTTTTTGTTGGGTTTATCTTCGCCGTCGGGGTTTCCAATTTGACCTTGTAAAAACGCTTCTTTCTTTTTGTAATTTTGCATAATTCCGCTCCAATAGGCCCACTGGGTATCGGTGTCGATATTCATTTTAATCACACCATAGCTTATCGCTTCTCTTATCTCCGACTGTTCTGAGCCCGAACCACCGTGAAATACAAAATCGACTGGTTTTTCGGCAGTATTAAATTTCTTTTGAATATATTTTTGCGAATTATCGAGAATCTTTGGCGTTAATTTGACATTCCCCGGTTTGTAAACACCATGTACATTGCCAAATGATGCTGCAATGGTAAATCGTTTCGATACTTTGTTCAATTCTTCATAGGCGTAGGCCACATCTTCGGGCTGAGTGTATAATTTTGAGTTATCAACATCGGTATTGTCAACCCCGTCTTCTTCGCCACCTGTTACGCCCAATTCAATCTCGAGGGTCATTCCAATGGCATCCATACGCTTTAAAAATTCTTTTGATATTTCGATATTCTCGCTCAAAGTTTCTTCAGATAAATCGAGCATATGAGAACTGAAAAGTGGTTTGTCGAACATATCGTAGAACTCCTCACCGGCTTCTAATAAACCTTCGATCCAAGGTAAAAGTTTTTTGGCGGCATGGTCGGTGTGCAAAATCACGGGAACGCCATAGGCCACCGACATTTGATGCACATGTTGAGCAGCCGAAATAGCTCCTAGAATCGCAGCTTCTTCGTTCTCGTTCGACAAAGATTTACCAGCATAGAAATGAGCTCCTCCGTTAGAAAGTTGAATAATAACGGGTGAATTGACCACTTTTGCTGCTTCTAAAACCGCATTAACGGTATTGGTACTGGTTACGTTGACTGCGGGTAAAGCAAAATTGTTGGCTTTGGCTATTTGAAATACCTTTTGAACGGCGTCGCCATGCAATACACCGGCTCCAAATTCTTCGAAAATTCCTGTTGACATATGTGCAGATAATTTAATGTTGATAATTCGAGTTTTGTTGCAAAGATAGAAAAATTGTCGATTTATAATTGTTGATTGAAGATTGTTAATTTGTTAATTCTATGGATTTGCCTGTCCTCCTTCGTTCGATAAATCCTCCGCCTGAGGCGGACGATAAATCTATCCTGCCTGACCTACCTACCGGCAGGCGACAGATAAATCTAATGTAGATAGATTGTGATGGTCTGGTGTTAATTGATTATCCATTCAATTTCTTTTATTTATAAATTTCTTAAATCACACATCTCAAATCAAAAATCTTAAATTCTACATCTGTGCTCTTTTGGCACGTTCCCAATTAACCGATTGATTGCCTTTAAAATATCGAATTCCGCCTAAAATGGCTGCATAATTCATCATAAAAATATAATACGGTAAGAAAATAAATTTGAAAGGCACATTGACATTCGACAATAGTTTTCCGAAGAATACCACCAAATAATAGGCAAGTTGCAACATCAATATGACGGTATAAATTCCGTTGATATCGAATTGTTGCATGTATGCTAAGTATATATTGAGTGGGAATAAAATTATCATGCTTACCGGAACGCCAACCCAACGAAGTACTTTACGCGACCAAAATTGAAATGATAATAATCCAAATTTAAAAGGGTTAAGTAAACCACTTAATCGCTCGATGGACTGATAACCGCCTGCCGATATTCTAATTTTCCGTTTGAGCTCTTCTTTAACATTATCCGATGGCGTTTCGGAGGCATAGGCTTCTGGTACATACTCAATTTTATAGCCTTTCATTGCTATTTTTAACGTAATTAAAAAATCGTCTAAAATGGTATCGTTTGGTACCGATTCGAACAATTCTTTCCTAACGGCAAATAACTCCCCCACGCCTCCTACAGCCGAATTTAAATCGGAATCGAGCTTTTTAAGAATGGATTCGTATTTCCAATAAGCCCC
This sequence comes from Acetofilamentum sp., assembly GCA_020720565.1. Classification (GTDB taxonomy): domain Bacteria; phylum Bacteroidota; class Bacteroidia; order Bacteroidales; family JAFGXI01; genus JAFGXI01. Next base: position 11,875 of record DYOK01000014.1, on the reverse strand, counting down.
TTCGCCAGAACCCGATGCTGAGTCTTTATTTTTATTATAAATTCTTTTTTCGCCGGCTACACAGCCAACTTTGGGATTTTCGAATGCTTTTACAATGGCTTTGATTGCACCAGTATTAAGCAGTGTGTTACCATCGCAAAAAATGACTATCGAGGTTTCGACAAATTCTAATCCACGATGAATGGCTGCCGTTTTTCCACTCCGTTTATCTTCGTGGTAAACCTTCAATTCTGGATACTTTCTAAGTAAATCGGGCGTTCCGTCATTAGAACCATCGGTTATCCACAAGTGTGTTAACTTATCTTTTGGATAATCAAGCTCTAAAGAGTTTTTGACTTTAATATCGACAAAATCTTTTTCATTGTAAGCGGCTACAAATAGCGTTACTTTGGGATAATCTTTAAGATTCGAATCCTTTTTTTTACTCCTTCCTCTCAGCTTTAAATATAAGCCGACTAATATCGCATAGCCTACATAAGTGTAGATGATTAATGCCAGTAAAAACCAAAATAAATATTCCATAATTTATAGTCTAGTACAATATCTGAGTTTGAAAATTATTAATATGTTAGCCTCTAAAAATTAGGCTAAGGCCTTAGACCTATTTAAACAATTTGCAATTATTTGTTATTCAATAATTTAAAAATTAAGTCTTTAAAAACATAACAGAAAGTTTATACTCTAAGAGGCCGTGTAAGGTTATGAAAAATTATGCAAATGACAAATATGTTTTAGAAAATCGCTTGTATCTGCAAAAAACCTTAAATTAGCCAAAGTTTACAAATACTTCGACAAATCAATTTGCATATATGAATTATCAAAAAATACTAAACGAGATTCAATCCGAATTGCAATCGGAAGTTTCTGAGGGTCAAGTCGCTAGCTATATTCCTGAATTAGCCAAGGCCAATCCAGAATCATTTGCCATAAATGTCCATACAATCGATGGGTTTGATGCCTCGGTCGGTCAATTCGAAACCCCATTTTCGCTACAAAGCATTACTAAAGTTTATGCTTTAACCATGGCCTATAATTTATTTGGCGAAGACCTTTGGAAAAGAGTTGGTGTTGAACCATCGGGCAGTGCGTTTAATTCATTGGTACAGCTCGAATATGAAAACGGAAAACCGAGGAATCCGTTTATTAATGCTGGAGCATTGGTAATCAGCGATATTTTGTGTTCGGCGTTTGAAAATCCCAAAGATGAACTTCTAAAATTTGTGAGTCGATTGGTAGGCAAACCCGTTGCATTTAACTTGGTAGTGGCACAATCTGAAAAAGATTATGGTTATCGGAATGCTTCCTTGGTCAATTTGATGAAAGCTTATGGCAATATCGAAAATGATGTCAATACTGTTCTCGATTTTTATTTCCATTTGTGCTCTATAGAGCTATCTGTCAAAGATTTATCTAAATCATTTATGCTTTTTGTTACTCATGGCCTAGTCGATGACCAACGTATTATTACCTACTCAAAAGCCAAACGGCTTAACGCTTTGATGCAAACTTGCGGTTTCTACGACGAAGCCGGTGAGTTTTCGTTTAAAGTCGGCTTACCAGGTAAAAGCGGTGTTGGAGGCGGAATAGTGGCCGTTCATCCCGAAAAGTACGCTATTGCAGTTTGGAGCCCACGCCTTAACGAAAAAGGCAATTCATATTTCGGGATGAAGGCACTGGAAATGTTTACGACCAAATCGAGCTTATCAATTTTTTGATTTAAACCATTTGAATTAAGAATTAAAAATT
>DYOK01000014.1:0-10029 GCA_020720565.1 Acetofilamentum sp. | reverse complement strand
AGAATTAAAAATTATGAATTCAAAACTTTTTTAACTTTTAATTTGAAACAAATTAACAATCGTCAATCAAAAATAAACAATAAAAAAAGATGTTTACATTTTTACTTTCGGTCGTACTACTCATTGTGGGCTATTTTACTTATGGAAAGTTTGTTACAAAAGTTTTTAACGAAGACCACTCACGCCCTACACCGGCCATAAGCATGAACGATGGGGTCGATTTTATGCCCTTGTCGTGGGTCAAAATCTTTCTAATTCAGTTTTTAAACATTGCCGGCTTGGGACCAATCTTTGGAGCCATTGCAGGGGCTATGTGGGGACCTGTTGCTTTCTTGTGGATTGTGTTTGGAAACATTCTGGGTGGTGCAGTTCACGATTATTTCTCAGGCATGATTTCGATTCGAAGAAATGGAGAAAGCATTCCAGAAATTATCGGTGTATATTTAGGTAAACCCATGATGCAATTTATGCGAGGTTTTACGGTGTTGATGATGGTTGTAGTCGGGGCTGTTTTTGTGGTGGGGCCAGCTCAAATATTAGATGGCTTAACACATGGTTATGTTGGGCTTTTGGCTTGGGCATCCATTATTTTTATTTACTATATTTTGGCCACTTTACTTCCTATCGATCAAATTATTGGTCGTATTTACCCAGTGTTTGGTTTAGCATTGCTTTTTATGGCTGTTGCTATAGGTGGCATGATGCTTTACAATGGCTTACCCATACCCGAACTAAGTCTATCTTCGTTTAGTAACATGCACACGAACCCATCTGAATTTCCTGTATTCCCCATGTTGTTTGTGAGTATTGCTTGTGGTGCCATATCCGGTTTTCACGCCACTCAATCGCCATTAATGGCACGTTGTATGACCAACGAAAAATATGGCCGAAGGGTTTTTTATGGTGCTATGGTTGCCGAAGGACTGGTAGCATTGGTTTGGGCAGCTGTGGGTATGAGTTTTTGGGGCGGTGTGGAGCAATTAAATCAAGTGATGATTGTACACAAAGGCAATGCGGCTTGGGCTGTAAATCATATCTCTGTGGAACTTTTAGGACCAGTCGGTGCATTCCTTGCTGTTCTTGGGGTTGTGGCTGCACCTATTACCAGTGGCGATACTGCATTTAGAAGTGCCCGTTTAATTGTAGCGGACTTTTTAAAGCTCGATCAAAAACCAATCAAAAATAGATTATTTATTTCGGTATTTCTATTTGCAGGTGGTTTGGCTTTAACTTTAGTCGATTTTAGCGTGATATGGCGGTATATGGCTTGGTCGAATCAAACCTTAGCCACCATTGTGTTATGGACTATTACCGTATATTTAGTCCGTCAACACAAATGGTACTTAATTACTTTAATTCCATCCATTTTTATGACTGCGGTAGTGAGTACATATCTTTTTGTTGCCCCTGAAGGTTTACATTGGAATCTAAAAAATGGATACCTTGCAGGTGGTTTTATCACCCTGTCAATCAGTATTTTATTTGCAACTTGGTTAACAAAATACAGGAAATATAACACTAAAAAATAATTCCTATTTTTACTTTGAATTTTGTTGACTTTTACTATTGAGTAAATTTGTATCTTTGCTCAAATTTCTATCGATATAATGTTTAAAACCAAAAGACTAATCAGATTTTCAATCATCATACTATTTGCGGCCAACTTAGTTTCGTGTCGTACGCTCACATCGAACCGTATGTTTACCACTCAAGCTGACTATCCATACAGTGAGTTTAAAACGGCTCAGAAAGAATATATTATTCAGCCGTACGACAAACTATCGATCGAAATATACACCAACAAAGGCGACCGTTTAATTGATGTAGAACACAAGCAAAACTCGATGGAAAGTTCTATCGAATACACTGTTGAACACGACGGAATGGTAAAAGTGCCTACATTAGGTCGGATTATGATTGGTGGTTTAACCATTCGACAAACAGAAGCCGCTTTAGAACAAGCCTATATAACATATTACAAAGAACCATTCGTTTTAATCGAAGTAACCAATCGCAGAGTGATTGTATTTTCGTCGGGTAGCTCGAACGGGCAAGTTATTACATTTAAAAACGATAACTACACTTTAGTCGAAGCGATTGCAGAGGCTGGCGGAATTTCGGATTTTGGTAAAGCCTACAAAATTAAATTGCTACGCGGCGATTTAAATCAGCCCGAGGTCTTTCAATTTAATGTCAGAAGCTTGAAGGATATTAAAAATGTAAATTTCCAAGTATTATCAAATGATATTATTTACGTCGAAGACCGGCCTAGATATGCCAGTAAAACGCTTCAAGAAATTACACCATATTTAACTTTGTTTACTTCAGTTTTTACTGTTTATCTTTTGGTTACAAGATAAAATAAGTCAATAATACAAACCGCCAAAGTTTAATTGACATTTAACAAAAAGAAGAAAACAAAATTTAAGGCTAATGAAAAATTAAAAATGAAAGAAACGCGTATCATACCGCTATTTAACGATCAATTCGATTTAACAGTTTTTTTACATATTGTCAATCGAACCCGATGGATTTTAGTAGGAATTTTTGTCTTGTCTATTATATTGGCAGCGGTTTATATGCGATATACGCCAGAAATGTTCGAATCATCGACAGTGATTCAAATTAACAACGAAAATTCGTCGAGTAAAGTGCTCGAAATCGAAAACCCATACGAAGAAGACCAATTGGCACAAATTGTCGAATTACTAAAATCCAAACAGTTCTTATCGAGAGTCTTACAAAAATTGCCTTTAAAAGTTTCTTATTATAATCAAGGTGTTTTTTTATCGGAAGAATTGTACAAACGAGCCCCCATTGATGTTTCATATCAAATTAACGGCCCCAATATTTACGACCAAAAACTTTATTTTAATATAAAAGATAAGCAGTCGTACGAAATTGTGATTAAACATGGCGAAAAGGAAAATGTTTACCCCGGAAAGTTCAATCAATGGGTCAAAATCCCTGGTGTCGATGTACAAATTAGCCTGACTTCGCCCGACTATTTCGAGCGTCAAAACTTATTGAGAGACAACGAGTTTTATTTTGTTTTTAATAACCCAGCCAACATTCAGTCGCAATACATCAGACAATTGAATGTTTTGGTTAAAAACCAAGGTGCCAACACCATCGAAATTGCCATAAGAAACGAGAATTCGCAAAAAGCAGCCGAAATTGTAAATGCCATTGCCGAAGGTTATTTGGAGTACGAAATTGAACGCAAACGAGAAAGTGCCACCAATATTTTGCAATTTATCGATCAACAAACCGCTAATTTGTATCAGAATTTGAATGCAACTGAACAAGACATTCTTAATTTTAAACAAAAAAACAACATTAAAGATTATGGCAATTCAGGCGTGCAGCCTGTGAGCATTTTCATGGAAAACATCAACCAATTCGAATCTGCGGTTCTCAATATCGATATGGAAGTGAGCTCTTTAAAGCAAATTGAAAAAGCGATGGGCAAGCAAGACGATATCAATGTTTTTGAATTAATTGCTTTGGTTTCGGGAACCAGTTCGGAGGAGATTGTTTCGAATATGCTCAACAAATTGCAAGAATTACTGACCCAAAAAGAAATCCTACTAAACGATGTAACCTATAATAATCATAAGATATTGGTCATCGAACGACAATTTACCAATCAAAAATCGATACTTAAAGAATTTATTCGTTCCACGGTTACACGACTCGATCAGCAAAAAAAGAATTATACCAGTAAGATTGCCGAATATGAGGGTAAAATTTTCAAAGAAGGTGATTACAACGAAATAGAACTGTCTAGGCTTGAACGATTTTATTCCGTCCAAGACAATTTTTATCAGAAATTGATTGAGAAAAAGGCCGAATACTTAATCTCACAAGCTGGTTATGTATCGAAAAATACCATATTAGAAACTGCGGTTCCGCCAAACGCACCCGTAAGTCCAAACCGAAATTTGGTCATTATTGTCACTTTGTTTATTGCATCGCTTTTATCGATAAGCACTTTATTGCTTCGTTATATTTTTTACAACGAGCTTTCGTCGGTTCAAGAGTTAGAGTATTACACTAAGATACCTATCATTGGTTCTGTACCATTGATTGATATGAAAAATAGGTACTCGCAATTACTGGTGCACAAAGACTTAAGTTCAATGGTGACCGAATCGTTTCGTACCATTCGCTCAAATTTAGATTTTTACAATTTAAATAAAAAAGGGAGTCTAATTGCGGTCTCATCAACTGTTTCGGGCGAAGGGAAAACGTTTGTAGCTATTAACCTGGCTGCAATTTTAGCATTAAGAGGTAAGCGTGTAATTATTATCGACATGGACTTACGTAAACCTAAAATACATCACAGTTTAAATGTCGAAAACAACGAAGGAATGAGTCGCTTGCTTGCTGGTGCGGTGGAGTTAAAAGATGTGATTCACCATACCGAAATTGATACGCTCGATTATATCACCGCCGATATGACACCGCCTAACCCTTCGGAGCTAATAGCTGGCGAAAGCTTCAAAAAAATATTATCAGACCTTAAACAATTGTACGATTATGTACTTGTGGACACCTCGCCAATAGGTTTGGTTGCCGACGCAGTGCACTTGTTTAAAGAAGCCGATTTACCTTTGTACATATTAAAAGCAAACTATTCGAAACGACGCTTTATTTATAATTTAGACTTTTTAGAGAATAAAAAGGGAATTACACACATCGGTCTTATCTTAAATGGTATCAACATGAGCGTAAACGAAAAGAGTTATCAATATGGTTATGGATATGGTTATGGCCGATATGATGCCAAACGTCAATCGAAAAAGTGGTTTCGTAAACTTTTTTTCTTTAAATGAAAAAGTCATATTAATTTCACACTCTCGAAACGCAATTGAGATTTATAAGGTTTTATTTTTGTCCCAGAAAAATACTTTTATATGGAATTCATTTTACTAGCATGGACTTTTGCATCAATTTACCTCAGTTATACAATAGGTAAATTTTTAATCAACCGAGCCAATGTTTTTTCCCTAAACAAAACCAACCAAAATGGCATCCGATTTAGTTCTCAATCTAAACCTATCTACGGAGGTGTAATGCTTTACGTAGTGTTTGTTTTTTCGGTTATCTTTAGCTTGATGATAAGCAACGACCCCGAAACAGCAAAGCATTTACTCACATTTTTACTGACCGCCACAATTGGCTTTTTTGTTGGTTTAGCCGACGATTTAGTTAGCCCTTCGCCCCTATTCAAATTTATGGGTCAAACCTTGGTGGCCATCAGTTTAATTTCGCTCAATGTCATGGCACATGTTACTGGCAATTTTTGGTTCGATGCTGTTTTAACCTTTGTTTGGGTTATCGGAATTATGAACAGTATCAATTTACTCGACAATATGGATGCCATTTCGGGCAGTGTAAGCGTTCTGGTACTAATCGCTGTTTTGTTTATCCTACTGATGTCGGATCATATTAACTTCCCTATGGTTATATTACTTGCAGGAACCATTGGCTCGCTTTTAGGATTTCTTAAATTCAATTGGTTTCCATCTAAAATGTACATGGGCGATAATGGCAGCCAGTTTTTGGGTGCACTTTTAGCTGTAGTGGGTATCATGTTTTTTTGGAACGTTCCATCATCGGTCGAAATAAGTTTTGCCAAAAGCTTTTGGGTTACTGTTTTGGCATTTTTAATACCTATTATCGACACCACGACTGTTTTTATTAATCGAATTGCTCGCAAACAATCACCATTTATTGGCGGAAAAGACCATACCACACACCATTTGTTTTATTTGGGTTTATCGGTTAAACAGGTTGCGATTACAATGAGTTTTTTAACTATTCTTTCTTTGGGATTGTCGCTCTATATTATTAAATTTGTAGAGCATTGGTCAGTTATCCATTCAATAATTTTTGGAGGATACAGCACATTAGTATTTGCTGTAATCTACATGACCACTAAAATTTCGAAACCCAAAGAACAAACCACATGATTCGAGAAAAAATATTCAATTTTATAGGTGTGGCAGCAATTATTTTGCTGGCCACATTTTTTTTAAATGCCATATCGACCGAACAAGAGGAAATTCAAATTGCTGAAAAACAAAGAATTGACGGCATATATTCGCCATATATCCCCGAAGAACTTAGCTTTGCTGGAGAAAAAGTTCCGCTAGAAAACTTCGACGTATACGAAAGCCTCGATAACGAACTGATGGCTTTGGCATTTTGGGAAGCCCAAACTTTAAGACACATTAAACGAGCTTATCGCTATTTCCCTACCATTGAACCTATATTAGCAAAAAATGGCGTTCCCGACGATTTTAAATACTTGGTAGTTGCCGAAACTGGAATCGCCAATTTGGTGTCCCCTTCAAAAGCTGAAGGCTATTGGCAATTTCTCGAAAAAACAGGAAAAGAGTTTGGATTAGTAGTGACCGATGAGGTAGACGAACGCTACAATTTGGTTAAATCGACTCAAGCAGCATGTCAATACTTTAAACAAGCCCACCGTAAATTAGGCAATTGGGCACTCGTTGCCGCATCATATAACATGGGTATGGGTGGCGTGGCAAAGCGAGTCGAAGAACAGCAAACCAACTCGTACTTCGATTTACATTTAAACACCGAAACAGGTCGTTACTTATACCGAATATTGGCCATTAAACTTATTCACGAACACCCAGAGCGCTACGGATACCGAATAAATCCAGAAGTGTTATACAAAGAAATTCCAACCGATACAGTGTTGTGCGACACCACAATCAACAACTTAAAAACGTATGCCTTGGCTATTGGAAGTAACTATAAAATGTTGAAATTATTTAATCCATGGCTGCACTCCGACAAATTGACCAACGACGAAAATAAAACCTACCAAATACTCATTCCAAAGGCAGGTTTTCGTAATTTTGCAAAGTCAAAATAAATTCAATGTAAGGTCTTCGAGCTTTTATTGTTTTTGCAACTAACTCTACATCAGTCTTCTGGATTAATAAAATTCGATATTAAATAATACTTAGTTTTTGATGCCTTATTCAAAAGCTCAAAAAACATTCGCAGTTAACACATTGTAAATCTATCATTTGACAATACAAGATTTAATCAATAATTTGAATGACTTTAGATAAAAAAGAAATACAAGACGTACCCGACATGGACCAGGAAGGTGCCGATTTGCAAGTTTTAGGTGCAAGGGTTCATAATCTAAAAAATATTGATGTCACGATACCAAGAAACCAGCTCACTGTAATAACCGGTTTAAGCGGTAGTGGCAAATCGTCATTAGCTTTTGATGTAATTTTTGCCGAAGGTCAGCGTCGATATCTCGAAACCTTTTCGGCATATGCACGCCAATTTTTGGGAAACCTCGAACGCCCCGACGTGGATAAAGTTACTGGATTATCGCCTGTAATATCGATTGAGCAAAAAACCACCAACAAAAACCCACGTTCTACCGTTGGAACCATTACCGAAATTTATGATTTCCTTAGACTTTTATATGCCCGAGCATCAATTGCCTACTCATATAAAACGGGCAAAGAAATGGTCAAATACTCTGAACAAAAAATTCTGGATTTAATATTTGAACGCTACCAAGACAAAAAGATTGTTATTTTAGCACCACTTATTCAAGGTAGAAAAGGTCATTACAAAGAACTTTTCGAACAAATAAGACGCTATGGATTTTTACAAGTTCGTGTCGATGGACAATTGGTAGAAATTACCCCAAACTATAAAGTCGACCGATACAAGGCGCACGATATCGAAGTGGTTATCGACAAAATAAAACTGACCGAATCTGTCGAAAAACGCGTTAGAGAGTCGATTCAATTGGCTTTAAAATACGGCAAAGGGATCATGTTGCTAATCGATTTCGAAACTTCCGAATCGCATTATTTTTCGAGGCATTTAATGGATCCTGAATCGGGCATTTCGTACAACGAACCTGCACCTCATAGCTTCTCATTCAATTCGCCACATGGCGCTTGTCCAAAGTGTAATGGAATGGGACAAATTTCCGATGTCGACCTTAGTAAAATTATTCCCGACGATCAATTAAGCATTGCTAAAGGGGGTATTGTCCCTTTAGGAAAAACAAGAAGTTCGTTTATTTTCTGGCAGTTGGAAGCCTTGGCCAAAAAACACCACTTTAGTCTTAACGATCCCATTTGCGATATTCCAGAAGACATTATACAAACCATATTATACGGATCTGGCGAAACCCTCACACTCGAAAATACGCCAATGGGCATTTCGAATTACATTACCGATTTCGAAGGGGTGGTCAATTATGTGGTTCAAACCGAAAGTGACGAACAATCGACCAAGGGTCAAAAATGGGCCGAGCAGTTTATTGTAAAAAAAACCTGCCCTGTTTGTAATGGACATCGGCTTAAAACAGAATCGTTACATTTTAAAATCGACGAAAAAAATATTTCGGAATTGGCATTAATGACCACTACCGAGCTTTATGCTTGGTTTGTCGATCTGGAATCACGCCTGAACAACTCACAAAATTTAATTGCAAAAGACATTTTAAAAGAAATTAGAGACCGATTGAAATTTTTACTCGATGTGGGTCTCGATTACCTTTCGCTCGACCGAAGTGCAAAAACCTTATCGGGTGGCGAAAGTCAACGAATTAGGTTGGCCACTCAAATTGGCTCCAAACTGGTTAATGTGCTCTATATTTTGGACGAACCCAGTATTGGGCTGCACCAACGCGACAATATTAGATTGATAAATTCTCTAAAAACATTGCGCGACGACCAAAATACAGTGATTGTGGTTGAGCACGACAAAGACATGATACTTTCGGCTGATTATGTGATTGATATCGGACCAGGTGCAGGGCGATTCGGTGGCCATATAGTGGCTCAAGGCACACCTGAACAAATTTTAAAAGCTGATAGTTGTACGGCGAAATATCTCACTGGTACAAAAGCCATCGAGGTTCCACAAGTTAGACGAAAAGGTACTGGGCAGAAATTGGTATTAAAAGGGGCATATGGCAACAACCTGAAACATGTCGATTTAAAAATTCCCGTTGGACAATTTATTTGCATTACCGGGGTTTCGGGTAGCGGCAAATCGAGTTTGATTAATGGCACACTCTATCCGATTCTTAGCCAGTACTTTTATCGCTCGACTAAAACCCCACTGCCCTATCAGAAAATTGAGGGGATTGATCTTTTCGATAAAGTAATCGAAGTTAATCAAGCCCCAATTGGACGAACACCGCGTTCTAACCCGGCCACATATACCAATATTTTTGGTGATATTCGTGATTTATTTTCGATATTACCCGAATCGAAAATTCGAGCTTATAAACCGGGACGGTTTTCGTTTAATGTTACTGGTGGCCGTTGCGAAACCTGCAAAGGGGCTGGGCTTAAAACCATCGAAATGAACTTTTTACCCGATGTGTATGTGCCTTGCGATGTGTGTTACGGCAAACGATACAATCGCGAAACACTCGAAGTCCGATTTAAAGGCAAATCGATTAGCGATATTTTGGATATGACCATCAATATGGCTTCGGAGTTTTTCGAAAATGTACCCCATATTTTAAGCAAAATAAAAGCATTACAAGAAGTTGGACTTGGATATATTACCCTTGGCCAAGCCTCAACAACCCTATCGGGAGGCGAAGCACAGCGTGTTAAATTATCGGCAGAATTATCGAAAAAAGATACAGGCAGAACACTGTACATTCTCGACGAGCCCACAACAGGCTTACATTTTCAAGATGTAAAAGTCTTGGTCGATGTACTCAACAAAATTGTGGATAGAGGCAACACCGTGATTGTTATCGAACACAATTTAGATATTATTAAAGTGGCCGATTATGTGGTCGATATTGGTCCAGAGGGCGGACAAAGTGGCGGAAAAATTGTAGCCGAAGGAACACCCGAGCAAATAGCCAAAAGCAAACACAGTTATACCGGCCAGTTTCTGAAAAATGAATTGAACTAACAAATGACCTGAAAATTTGAGTTATTTCAAATACATTTTCAAATGGTATAAAATGAATAGCAACGG
>DYOK01000216.1 GCA_020720565.1 Acetofilamentum sp. | reverse complement strand
GGCATAAGCGAGCCGAATGGGTAGTAGTTGTTAGGTTTAATATCCAATACTAAAGCGTTCAATCCGATTAGTGAATAAGCGTATTGCTTTCTTTTTTGTCGCAACCAAATAATAAGTTAATGCCCATGCGGTAGTTCACATTATGCGCCGATTGTGGCCATACAAAACCCCACACGTTGTCGGTAGATACAAAAAACTGCCACCATTTGGCTTTTGCTACTAAAGCTAACCCTACATCGGTATAGCTGTTGTGATTCATGCTATAACTTACGGCCGATTCGAACCATTTGGTTACTCGGAAGTTCCCCGAAATAGTTAAAGAAGGATGGAAGCTGTGTTGGTAAAAACTACCTCGAAGGAGCAAGCCAGTTCTTATTTTCTCGTTAATTTGATAAGTTCCACCCAAATACGCTTTTGGGGTAATGTAACTAACATACGAAGAGGTTTGCATTTCGGGCTCGTAGATTTGGATGATGTGGTGCTTTAAGCTGTCGTTGTGGTCTGTGATTATGTTTTCGTCTTCGGTAATCGAGGGCTGAAAATCGTACCCATTCCAACGGTACTCACCATCAACCGAAAAGGTTTGAACATTGTCTGTCCATTTAATATAACCCATATCGGTCAAGCTGGCGTAAAACTTCATTTTGTCGTTAAACTGATAGGTCGCTCCCAAATCGAAGCCTAAGCCAAAATTTTTGGTGTTACCATAAATCGAACTAAAGGTTGGTTCCAATTCTTCGCTTTCGAATACCATAGTGTCGCCATCGTAGTCGTAATATAAATCTGTAACTTTAACAAAAGGTTGCGACGTATGAACTACATAGTCTGCCGTTACTGTCAAAGGATAGTTTTCGCTTCCGTTGGTGTAGAGATCCAATTGGCTTTTTTCGGTCCAAATGTTCATTTTGCCAAATAAAACTTTTGCAGCAATGCCAAAAGTCCATTTTTTATCGAGCTGGTACGAGGCACTAAGCGAATATTCCGAATAGGACGTTGAAGTAACGCCTAAATCGCCTAAATTGGCGGTTCCATTAATAAATGCCTCGCTACCATTACCATGCAAGAACATGCCCATCAAATCTTTGTTAAACGAAAAACGGGTATCTACTTTGTCGTTAATGTCCAATCCAAAATACCATTTTTTGTATTTATATCCTACCGTCAAGTAGTTGATATAGGTTTCAAGGGTTACAAAATTGACTTCGCGTAAGTGGTCTTCGAGGGTCGCCTCGTCGAAACCATCCAAATTTGGCAAGGCCAGTGAATCTTTTGAGTTGGTCTGAACCATCTGTTTATAGGCAAATCCATTTGAGCTGACATTGAGATGGATAGGTGCTAATATCTGCCCGTTTAAGGGAATCAAAGCACCTCCAATATGCAGCTTACATTCGTTCTGATAAGCAGGATTCATATTTTTGCTTTGGGGCAAACTATTAAAAAAGTAAAGGGTGTTATTTTGCTGTGCTATAAGGTTACTGTATGCAATACCAACAATTAGGAAAAATATTAGACGTTTCATGTGTATTTCGTTTTTGAGGTCTAAGACCTATTTTTTTAATTTAAATCTATTGCTTTGTTTATCTTAAAACTCTGATTTTGAAAATTCAATTTCTAAAATGTAATGCAGAGCTCGTTACGATAGAAACCGTCTTAATGAACCACTTCGTTGTATCGGGCTCGGCCTACCAAACCGAATTTAACGTCGAGATAATTGTCGGAATAGAATTTAACTAATGGGGCATATTGTCCATAAGTTCCTGCTGAATTGGTTTGGTAAGTTGCAACAACTATGGCATGCTTGACGTGTTTTAAATCGTTGATATCGTGTTCGTATTGAGGCCCATTGCCAAAAATTATATCTGTAATTTTTCTAACAGGCGTAATGGCACGACCATTGGCATCGAGAATCGCCGATTCGATAAATCGGGCACCTATGTTGTCGTCTTTATACAATGTATCGAGTGGATGGTAAAGCGAATCGGTAAAAATGACTTGCCCATATGCATTGGCTGGTAAAAAGCAATCGAAAATTGTTCTTAATTGTGCCTCGACGAAATATTTTGATATTTCTTCGAAATTTTCTTCAATATCAAGACCAACGGTATCAACCATTGAATATACAGCATTACCATAGAGTGGTAATTTGAGCTCCATATCCACATCAAATCGTGCACTGTCGGTTAAGAAATTGGGTGGGGTCATTTGATATCCGCTAGGGTTGATAATTGCTGATACATCAAAAAACATATATTTGGGCGATTTGTCCATTATGTTACGGATTTCGGGGAAGTTGGTGGTGTTAAACAGTTCGCTGGTTATTGCATATTGGCCCGGAGTCGATGGGCGATTAATATCCAAAGGATTTTGACCAGGATAATCGTGTCCGTCGAATTGGTTACCAATATTTGAATAAGTGTATAATGAGTCGAAAGCTATTCTTACGGGTAAGCCCATGTAATTGGTCATTTTAAGCGTAAGTTCGGGTTCGTGGAAGTACATCCCGCCAGCAAATGCTTTATCGAAAATCTCCAAATGAACAGTATCGTTTGGAATATCTATTTGGCGTTGTCCCACATACCCATAAATCACCGAATAATCCATATTTTTCATTGCAATGGTTATATTGACCTGATCGCCTGTTTGAGACGTTCCGTCTTGTAATTTTAAATCAAAATCTACCAAAACACGGTTGGTATTAAAAACCAAAGTATAATCTTCGAGATGAGCGAGCTGTGTATAGTTAAAACTACCTGTTCCGTCTAAGCTGATTGTGGTCGTGTATGGTGTTCCGTTTTTAACTAAAGCGGGAAAGGTTAATGTGAGTGGGCCATCTTTTTCGAAACTAGAACTAACTTGTATTTGAATATCGAGGGCATCGAACAAAACCGAATCCAATTGTTCTTGATGGCTCAATAAAAAATTGTAATAAATATTGGCTTGTGGAAAATGGCGATAGCCTCCCGATATTGGACTGGCATCGTAGGCCGCTTTGTCATATTGTGTCATGCTTGGGAATGTCTGGTCAGCAAAAGACACAAACTGGTCGCCACGCGACGAATAGACCTTTTTGTAATACATTAAAAACAAAGAGCCGTCTGCCTCAACTTCGAACAATTCGTCGTCGTCGTAATCACGAACAAAATCCTCGACCGTAAGGCGACTTTGGCCTATGGCTCCAGCTACCGAGATATCGGCATCCATGGTCTTCGAAAGCTTGTCGAATTCGAAATTATCTTTGATACATGATTGGCTCATCCAAATCGTACTAGCTAGAACGACGGCCGATTTTAAAACCTGAATCTGTCTATTTTTCATTTGTGTAATTTTTAAACCAAACCCTTTACGTATGTTTTGTCTCAGTGGTTCTGATTGTTGTAAAAGATTTGCAATTATTATAATAAGTATGTAAATATCTGACTCTATTAAATCGAAATGCAAGTTATATTTTTTTTAATATAAAACTAAAAAAAAGAATGAGAAAATCAAGGCAGACGAACACTTTTATTCAAATATCATATTTCGGATATTTACCCATTGGAGTTTATGTTCATTTTCTTTGCATTGCCTGCCCCGTTATGCAGGGGCCAAAGAAAACGAACCAAAAGAAAGGGCACTCTCGCCACAGTGTTTTTTGCTTTGCAAAAACCGCAGCCTGCGGGCTAAATTTAATCTGATAATAATTTTTTTAAAGTTGTCAGATTGAACTCGCCTTTAAAGTCATTTACCTTTGAGTGAATTTTCTCATGGCTCATTTCCTGTAAGGCTTCGGGAATTTTTAACGCCCTTGCTGCTACACAGAAGCGAGAGACGACACAAAACAATATCATGTCGAGTTTTTACGAAGGAAATATATCGAGACATAAGTGCGTACTGCTTCGGGTAAAGCGTTCTCGATACGCTTTCTAACGAAAGCTACTCGAACTGACATTGCTAAAAAATCTATCAATAAAAAGTGCGCGTTTGCCCTAGAATTGGAGCAAGAAAATTTGCAAGACTACATTGAAGTCCGTAACTTGCTCAAAACATGGAAACATAACGGAGTAAATATGAGTCGCTTAGATTCGAATGCCATCGACATGCTAAAACCATTTGCACTTAACAACAACAAAGCAGCGGCTATGTCTATATCGGTACTTAAGCAAAATGGACAATCGGCCTACATTTACAAATTAGACGAATACGGC
>DYOK01000215.1 GCA_020720565.1 Acetofilamentum sp. | reverse complement strand
GATTTTATACAAAAAATAATTAGAAACTTACACAATATTTTTACAGCATTAAATGTTATTGATTTAATTAAGCGTATCGATTCAAAAAAATTCAATAGTAATAAAACTTCTGACTGCAGCGGAGGTCTATGTAAAAGTAAAAAAGGTTTTAGGTTAAAATATCTTAAAAACATAGATTATGGAACTCAAGAAAGCATCTAAGCAGGATTTAGACCAAAGACGAAGCACATTTGTTTTAGTAGGATTGGTCATTTCCTTGGGCATTGCGGTAAGTGCGTTCGAATACAGAACCAACAGCGATTACGTCAATTCCCTCGGAACATTAACAATTTCCGATTTCGAAGAAGATTTGATTCCAACGATTCGTCAAAAAGACCCAGTTTCGATACCCAAACCAAAACCAGTTATTACGCAAATAACCAATATTGTCGATAATAACACAAAGATTGATGAGCCCATTGAAGTGGCTAGCTCCGAAGGGGTTGGCTCTGTCGAAATGCCAGTCCTTAATAATATTGAGGAAGAAATAGAGGAGCTTGTAGAGTTTTGGAAATTAGAAAGTAAACCAAGTTTTCCTGGGGGCGAACAAGAGCTAATCAATTATATTAGTCAGAATATAAAATACCCTGAAGAAGCTGTAAAAAACGAAGTTCAAGGGATAGTTTATGTGAGATTTGTTATCAGTAAATCAGGCAAAGTATCCGAAATCGAGATACACAGGGGAGTTAATCCCGATTTAGATAATGAAGCCCTTAGAGTGGTTAAAATGTTACCCGACTGGATTCCTGGAATGCAAGCAAATAAGCCTGTAAAATGCAGTAACATTATTCCAATCAAGTTTTTATTAAAATAGAAAAAAATAGCTTAATTTTTTAATTAAAAATCTCTATATAATTCAAGAATTGTTGTATTTTTATCGACTTCAAAATTTATAGTATATGGAACTTAAAAAAGCACCTAAAGCCGACTTAGACCGTAACAAAAGTATGTTTACTTTAATTGGTTTAGCGGTAACTTTAGGCATTTTAGTGATGGCTTTCGAGTACAGATCGGACGACGATAATATTTCTTCCTTAGGTAGTTTGGACGACCTTAAAATGGAAGAGGAAATTATTCCTATTACCCGTCAAGAAGAAGTTAAACCACCACCACCACCACCACCAGTTGCCCTAGAAGTTCTTAATATCGTAGAAGATAATACGGTAATAGAAGAAGAACTCGAAATGCAAGATTCAGAAGCACAAGAGGAAACAGTGGTTGAAACGGTTGCAATCGAAGAGGAAGTTGTAGACGAAGTATTGAACTTTGCCGTAATCGAAGATAAACCTGAATTTCCAGGAGGCGATGCTGCTTTGTTAAGCTTTATCGGAAATAACACCAAATTCCCCGAGGTAGCTAAAGAAAATGGGATTCAAGGTCGCGTATTTGTGGGCTTTGTAATCGATAAAGAAGGCAAAGTAACCGATGTCGAAATTCTTAGAGGAGTTGACCCTGCATTAGATAAAGAAGCCATTCGCGTAGTAAAATCTATGCCATCGTGGAAGCCCGGTAAACAAAGGGGTAAATCGGTAAAGGTTCGTTACCAAGTACCAATCAATTTTAAATTAATGTAAGATACCTAAAATTGAAAATATAAAGTTCGTTCTGTGCAGAACGAACTTTTTTTTTATCACAAATATCAAACATGAGTTCAGTATAAAAACACCTTCAAGGTATAGATTTTATTAAATTATCCATTTTGAACGAGCTTAAAACCGTTTAATTATAAAGTCTTCGGCATGCAATTGTAGTCGATATTCGAAATAACTTATTTTTGATTCTTTTAGTCAAAAATGCAAATTTTATTCCTCTAGTTACTAAGTATATAGCAATATGAAAACACAAGATTCGAAGTCGAAAGAAAATATCCAAAAATTTGAAGAAAAAAGATTTTTTTCCAAAATATCAAAAACCATCGATAAGTATGGTATGATAGCGGCTGGTGATCGGATTTTGGTAGGGATTTCGGGAGGTAAAGACTCACTTGCACTGCTCAAAAGTTTGGCATGGAAAAAAACAGCCAGCAGAATTTCCTTCGACATTATTGCTGTTTATATCGATATTTTAAAAATTCCTTATCAAGCCAATATCGATTATATCAGTCAATTGTGCCAGAGCCATGGCGTTGAATTTATTCATCAGCAAATAAACGACGATGTCGATTTAAGTGGGAAAGTAAAACCGCCTTGTTTTGTATGCTCTTGGGACCGACGTAAACATCTTTTTGCTTTGAGTACCTCTTTAAATGTGAACAAATTGGCTTTAGGCCATCATTTAGACGATGCAGTTGAGACTTTGTTGATGAACATGATGTATCAATCCAATATATCGTCAATTCCTCCTAAATTATCGATGTTTAACAATACCTTGGAAGTGATAAGGCCACTCATCGAAACACCCGAAAAAGAAATATTGAGGTTTGTTGAGACACAAGATTTTAAATTGATGTTAAAAACCTGTCCATTCGAGAAAGTATCGAGTCGCCAATTTGTTCGCGAAATATTAAGCCAAATGGAAACAAAATATGACAGAGCTAAAATAAACATACTTAAATCGATGGATCACATCAGTACTGAATACTTGGTTCAAAGCCCAATAATACTAGAGTCATCACAAAAGCAATCTAATATTGATGATGTTGAGCAATGAATACCGACAATTTCAAGTCGCAAAAAGCCTGTAGTATCTATAAAAAAGTATGTCAATTTGGTTTTTTACAAGTTAAAATAGTGCAATATTTAACGGGTTAAGAGGCAAAGCATCTTAATTTATAGGATTAGTTAGTTTATTCGTTTATATTGCTTGACTGATATTGTAAATATGTGTAACTTGCATAGCTAAAAAAATTTAAACATGAAATATTTTAAACTATTACTATGGGGGTTTGTGTTGTATTCGACCAGCCTAATAGCCAAAGAAGTTTCGGTAGAAGATGCACGCCTAGTTGCAAAGAATTTTTTCTTTCAACAAAGTCAAACAGTGAACGTTGCCGATTACGAAAAGACACAATTTAGTGTAAATTTCATCGACAGAGCCGAAGTATTAAACTTTTATGTGTTTAATATCGAAGGTCGAGATGGATTTGTCGTGGTATCGGGACAAGATTTTACCAGACCTATTTTAGGATATTCTGATCAAAACAATGTCGATTTCACCAATTTGTCGCCCGAGTTAAACTTTCTGCTCGAAGGATACCGACAACAAATTAAGTTTGGAGTTGATAATAATGCTGTTGCCACAGAAAGCGATTTAAACCAATGGCAGCGTTTGCGAATGAATACTGGTTCAAGAACATCGGTGGTTAGCACTGCAAGCCCATTAATTATAACGAATTGGAACCAAAGCCCCTATTATAACGATCAATGTCCAGCCAATTCAACGGGCGAAAAAGCAGTGGTAGGTTGTGTAGCTGTTGCTATGGCTCAAGTGATGAAGTATTACAACCATCCTGCACAAGGCAATAGTAGCAAAAGCTATTATGACAATTCTGGTAGTGTAACGCATTATGCTAACATTTCTTATGCGTCGCAAACTTATGCATGGAACAATATGCCAATAAGTATAAATGCCGCTAATTCTGACGTGGCTAAATTAATGTACCACTGTGGACATACTACTCAAATGGATTGGGAAGTGGATGGCTCGGGTACACAATCTAGTTATATAGTTACAGCTTTAAAAAATTATTTTAAATATAATACTTCTGTAATCGAGAGAGACAGAACAGATTGGGATGGGACAGCGAATTACACCGATACCCAATGGGAACAGATGATTCGAACAGAAATTGATGCGTTAAGACCGATTATTTACTCGGGATTCGATTCGGAAATGGCAGGCCATGCCTGGAATTGTGACGGGTACCAAAGTGATGGTGGTACTGGCTATTTATACCACATGAACTATGGATGGGGTGGTTATGGTAATGGATATTTTGCTTTAACAAATTTAGTTTCTGGAACTACTCCTGGCGGCGAAACAACGTATTTTGATAGAGGTCATCAAATTATTGTTAATATTATGCCAGCATCTGCTTACCCTCAAGGTTGTACAGGAACAAGAAATATTACAGGAAAAGAAGGCTTAATTGACGATGGAAGCGGAAATCAGCTTTATCCTAATAATATGGATTGCTACACTATAAT
>DYOK01000214.1 GCA_020720565.1 Acetofilamentum sp. | reverse complement strand
TCCGTTCCCTTTCGCCTGCCTACCAGCGCAGGCATCAGCCTGAGCGAAGATGGACAAGTTCTGACAAATAAAAAACAAATTATAAACAGATATATAAGCAGATCGAAGTCTTTAGATTCTAAATTCTAAGTTAAAAAACAACCAATTGACCCACTTCGAATCGGGTAAGACCGAAAGGGCGCGTCGTCCGTTAAGTGATACATTTAACCCTTTAGTGAGTTGATAATGAACACCCAACATGTAAGTCGATTCGTCTCGATTGGCATTCCAAGCTTGAGGAACCACTTCGGGGCGAGGGTTTTCGGGTATAATGATATTCGAGCCCAATTGGTCGAATCGGGCCATGATTTCAATTTTGGGATTCACAATAAACGCACCACCAACAGAGAAGCCGTATAAATTGTGTAAATCGGTATACCCATTGTTGAGTTGGTAATTGTACTCACCAAAAACTCTGAATAGTTTTTTAAATTTATAGCCAGCAAACCCCACAAAAGAATGACGCCCCACATCTGTTTTTAGGCTGGCGTCGTAATATAAACGTGCAACGATTCCATTCCAATCGAAGCTTGTCCCAGCACTAAAACGATAAGTTCCAGAGCGCGATAAGTTTTTAAAACCTTCGCCATTAAACAGGCCTAAGTCCATTTTTAGAACTTTAAACAATTGATATTGAGCGCTTACGCCAAGGTCGGCAGAGGAATTAAATTTGTATTGGTCGCCAAACGATTTTAGAATATAGCGATAGCCCCAGAATTCTTCTTGTACTTTAAAATGTAAAGTGGGAATCACACCTGCATTAATTTGAAATGGCCCATTTTTATAACTAAATTCAGCAATTTTTACAAACACATTGTATCGTCCCGAAACATTTTCGGCATCTAACATGGCTTGACCTGAAAAGTGGGCGTCTAACTGGTATTTATAGCCTAAATAGATACGACTAAGCTCCATCATTTCGGTCGGCTCTACAATGTCGTTGCCGCCCAAATTCGACTGGTAGTCGGCAAACATTCTAAGTTGAATGCCATTCGATTTGTTAGATAAAGAATCTTTGTTCTGTGCCGTTACCCACTGTATGCTGGTTAAAACAAAGGCAATTACGAATTTAAGTTTAAGCAGTTTTTGGTTCATTTGTTAAATTTTTATTAAATGATTTATAAATTTAAGTATTCTATGTAATTTAATGTCGTAATTTATTAAGCTAGAATGTTGATATATGACTAGTTACAAAAACAATAAATAGGCCGAAGACCTTATATTGCAACGGAGAGCCCATAGCCGTTTTTTCGAACAAGTCATAATTTCAATTCCGAAATGCACTTGCAAAATTAATTGAATATTAAAATAGTTTTAATAAAAACAAGAAGCTTAAAAATAAATTAACATAGACTTAATATTGAAAATTGACATAGAATAATCAAAGCCACTTTCTTTGCATTACCAATTTAAAAAATGTAAAATGGATTCGATTTATTTGATTATTGTAGTGGTTTTGTTTGCATTAGCTATCTCCGATTTGATTGTTGGAGTAAGTAATGATGCGGTCAACTTCTTAAATTCTGCCATTGGAGCCAAAGCGGGCTCATTTAAACTAATAATGGCGATTGCTGCTCTTGGGGTGTTGTTTGGTTCCGTTTTTTCCGATGGGATGATGGACGTAGCCCGAAACGGCATGTTCAATCCTAATTATTTTTACTTTTCCGAGATCATGATTATTTTCTTGGCAGTAATGATTACCGATATCATTCTTCTCGATAGTTTTAATACATTGGGTTTGCCAACCTCTACAACCGTTTCGATGGTTTCGGAGTTATTAGGATCAGCAGTTGCCGTCGCCTTAATCAAAATCAATGGGGATCCTCAAACTATAGTTGTCGATGGACACGAAAAAATTGCCACCATGTTAGATTTGATTAATGCCGACAAAGCATTGACCATCTTCTCTGGTATTTTACTTTCTGTTGTTTTTTCAATTGTAATTGGTTCAAGTGTTCAATGGGTAACTCGTTTGGCATTTTCGTTCGATTTTGAACGTCGTATTAAATATTTAGGTGGCGTTTGGGGTGGTTTAGCCATAACTTCAATCACCTACTTTATTTTAATCAAAGGGGCCAAACATATCTCGTTTTTCGACAAAGAATCTAGAGAATATATTATCGAAAATAGTTGGACTTTAATGTTGTATAGCTTTGTAATTTGGACGGTGCTTTTACAATCGCTTATTCTTTTGTTTAAACGATTTAATGTGTTGGTTTTGATTAGTTTGGTGGGTACATTCGCCTTGGCTTTGGCTTTTGCTGGTAACGACTTGGTCAACTTTATTGGTGTCCCTTTGGCGGGTTATTCGTCTTATTTAACTTTTACAGCTACACCAGGAGCCAATGCCGATACGTTTTTAATGACCTCGCTTTCCGAATCGGCTCAGACCGATGCATATCTCTTGATTATCGCAGGTTTAATTATGGTTGCAACGCTTTACTTATCTAAAAAAGCTAAAACGGTGCTTAAAACCTCGCTTAGTTTGGCGCGTCAAAGCGATGGCCACGAGCGATTTGCTTCTTCCTTGTTCGCTCGAAATCTGGTGAGAGTTTCACTTAAATTAAACGAACAAATAAGCATGTTTACACCTCCTAGAGTGCGTCAATTTATAGAACATCAATTCGATACTACGCCTTTTAAAAAGGTTCAAGAAACTGATTCTAATCCACCCGCATTCGATCTTTTAAGGGCCTCGGTTAACATGGTGGTGGCCAGTGCACTTATTTCCTTTGGCACCAGTATGAAGCTACCACTTTCAACGACTTATGTGACGTTTATGGTGGCCATGGGTACCAGTTTAGCCGACAGAGCATGGGGGCGTGAAAGTGCTGTATATCGTATTACTGGCGTTTTATCAGTAGTTGGTGGTTGGTTTTTTACTGCCTTCGCTGCCTTTGCTCTTAGTTTTGTTATGGCATATATTATCCATTGGGGAGGCATCTATTCCATTGGAGGGCTTGTTATATTGGCACTTTTCTTAATCTATAAATCAAATTTAAAACATAAAAACGACGAAGCTAAAATTGACGAAGCAGAACGGGTGTTAAAAAATGTCAAATCCGAAAATATTGTTGAACAATGCACCGCAAATGTGTACGGTACTTTGTATTCTATCTCTGATATTTATACTAAGGTGGTCAATGGAATTGCTTTAGAAGATAGAAAAAAATTAAAAGAAGCAGTTAAAGAAGTTGAAGTGCTAAACCATCAGGCCAAAACCTTAAAATCGAATGTTTACGTGGTGTTGAAACAATTGCGTGCCGAATCGGTTGCTCAAAGTCATCATTACGCTCAAGTGCTCGATTACCTGCGAGAAACTGCACATTGCTTTACGTACATAGCTAAGCCATCGTTCGAATATTTCGATAATCACCATACTCCTTTTATTGCTGAGCAAATTGCAGAATTAGAATCAGTTAGCAAGTCGGTAGCAGAATTTAATAAATTTGTTCTGCAGATTATTGATAAAAACCAATTCAATAAATTGGATGAAGTGTATCAGATGCAAAAAGAAATTTTTGATAAGATTGAATCATTTAGGGCCAACCAAATGGTCAGAATTAAATCGGAAGAGATTGCAACTAAAAATAGTATCCTATTCTTAGGCTTACTTCACGAGACCAAAAATCTGTTGCTGCATACGGTGAATTTAACAAAAGCTCAAAGAGATTTTGTTATAAACGCACGTCCTCAGAACTAGAATTAAAAATATAACGATATTAAAACCAGTCTTGTTAAGGCTGGTTTTTTTATTTATGTAACACCAATTGTTTTTAAAAATAGTCCAAACTATTTTATAAATTTACAATGGTTAATACCGATATAGCATGAAAACCGTTCAATAAGCCTTAGCCGAACACGATCGCGTTATCAACGGCATGGTTTGCAACTACCTTAAAGATACGGTCGATAGAACAAGCGAAATATTGACCGCTCTTTCGAATACCGGCGATATCAGTTTCGAATACCGTAAATTGGCTTTGCTCGATGCCAAAGGGCTTAATACCGAAGCCGAGCAAGTGCTCGATTTGATGCAAAGCATGGAAAAAGACGAATTGGAGCAAGAAAATTTGCAAGATTACATAGAAGTCCGTAACTTGCTCAAAACTTGGAAACAAAACGGAGTAAATATGAGTCGCTTAGAT
>DYOK01000213.1 GCA_020720565.1 Acetofilamentum sp. | reverse complement strand
GCAACAACAAAATAGAAATATCCAATTTACCGCCCTCAATCTATTTCATAAAGATATACAATAATTTTAAATATTTTACGACGATAAAAATGTCAAAAATATAATCGTGCTAACATTGTATATGCGATAATTGCGGGCATTGTACGGAACTTGTAACATAGTGCAAGTAAATTACATTTTACGTTATTTAAACGTAAGTGTCTTGAAATCATGCAACTACACATGCGTATCCGTTTTATTATTTATTAATTCAAATTCTACTTACGTACTTCAGGTTTAATAACGTTATCATTATTTAATGTATATTTTTAATTACCAATTAGTTGCATAATTTATAAATAGGTCAACGACCTTAAGTTTTGATTTTTGAAGGACTACACGATTCAAATACCGCTTTTTTTACAAACTCTAACAAGACCATTTGTTTGGAGTCTGCCAGACACCAATGCGGTGTATCTGACCTTTGACGACGGCCCGACTCCCGAAGTCACCCACTGGGTGCTAGAGGTATTAAACGATTTTGGAGTTAAAGGTACGTTCTTTTGCATTGGCAGAAATGTCGATCGGCATCCCGAGATATTTCAAGATATTTTGGAAGCCCAAATGGGCATTGGACACCATACCTACAGTCATTTAAATGGATGGAAAACAGATAATAAAGTATATGTTAATGATGCAATAATGGGGGCTGATTTAATTCCGTCTCGTATATTTAGACCACCATATGGCAGAATTAGAATGATGCAAGCCTACAAATTGTCCAAAATGTATAAAGTGATAATGTGGGACGTACTTTCGAAAGATTATTCTAATAGAATTCCGCCACAACAAGTTTTTGATAATGTTAAACAATACACAAAGCCAGGCTCAATTATAGTTTTTCACGATTCTGTTAAAGCATTTAGAAATTTACAATATGCCTTACCAAAATCTATTGAGTTTTTGCTAAACAAGGGATTTGATCTAAGCCAAATTTTAAAATAAGGTTTTAACTACACAACAAATAGTCTAAATCGATTTTTTGATGATTCATACGATTTCGCGTTACCAGATTCTCGCCATAATCATTTAAACCTCTATGCAGTTGAGTAAATTAAGAACTCAAAATTCAAAATTAAGAATTCTTAGCATCTCAATCATTCTTCATTGATTATAATACCAATTCAACACAGTGCCTTCGATGTGCTCTGTATGATTTGCTTGAAAATCAAAGATTGGGGCACTTATGCCCTCGTTAAATAATACGGGACCGATAAATACGCGTGCCTCATCCCAAAGATTATTAGAAATAAAGTAATCTAATATTTCCTTACCACCTTCGACAATAACCGACTGAATCTCTCGACGATACAATTCTTCGAGCATTTGAGGGGTATAATTTAGACTTTTATCGATAGGAGGGAACTCGGTTTGCAGAAATGCTTGCTTAGTTGAGTGGCCAAAAATTAGGGAGGCTTGAGAGTCGTCGAGAATATGATGCGAACGATTCAATTGATTTTCGACATCTGCGGTAATTCTAACCGGATTTCTTCCGCTCCATGCTCTTACGTTGAGCTGTGGATTATCCTTTAAAACGGTGTGAGTTCCGACCCAAATTCCCGCTTCCTCAGTACGCCATTTATGTACCAAGGCTCTCGATAGCTCGTTGGTTATCCATGCCGGAGTATTTTGATTCTCACGACGCAAATGGTCGATAAAACCATCTTGGGTTTGAGCCCATTTTAAGATGATATAGGGGCGTTTTTTCTGATGAAACGTAAAAAAACGTCTGTTAAGATGTCGACTTTGATTGTCAAGCACGCCGACAAGAACCTCGACGCCAGCTTTACGAAGCATTTCAATTCCTTTACCTGCTACTTTCTCGAAAGGGTCTAAGCAGCCAATAACCACACGTTTTATTTTTTTGTTTATAATTAATGTCGAACAAGCCGGTGTTCTGCCCACATGAGCACAAGGCTCTAAGTTAACGTAAAGGGTCGATTCGGGGAGTAATTCGGGATTTCTGACACTGTTAATTGAATTAACTTCGGCATGTGCTTCGCCGCATTTGTGATGATACCCTTCCCCTATAATTTGCCCATTATGAACAATCACCGAACCGACCATCGGGTTGGGTGCCGCAAAACGCTGTCCCAAAACGGCTAATTGCAGACAACGCTGCATATAAAACTCGTCGATGTGATTATCTGGATTCAAAAGTGTTTATATTAACAGCAAAAGTAAATCATATCGTTTAATTGACAAACTTGAGAAATAGGATAAAAAGTCCTACACGGCGGAATATTTATTCAGGTTCCGGTAAAAGGAAAATAGAAGCCGATTATTTGGAAGTGTTTATGGTATTAAATGCAAGTTCATTTGTCAGCTTTCCTAAGCTCGATTGCTATATAAGTTTCGAATTGACCATTTCTTAACTTTTTACTTTTTTCTGTGGTAATTTGAATGTTACTAAGCTCAACGTCTGTCCATTCGTGGGTTTGGGTTTGCTCTTGTTTTTCCGATTTGTGTTCGGTTAAATTGATTTGTGACCCTATCATTTGAGACAATCTTGCTTTAGCCATAAACAGTGCTTTTTCTTTTGAAATCTGCAATTGAGATGATTGAGCAATAGCATCGGCTCTGTAAAATTCAGAATCCGAAAAAACCAAGGGTAATCTAGAGCGGCACGAAAAAATGCTCAAAATCAAACTTGAAAATATTGCGATTTTTATCAGTCTAATCTTGAGCATTTTAA
Source organism: Acetofilamentum sp. (assembly GCA_020720565.1). GTDB lineage: Bacteria > Bacteroidota > Bacteroidia > Bacteroidales > JAFGXI01 > JAFGXI01. The sequence goes on along the minus strand of DYOK01000213.1, from coordinate 1,485 downwards.
ATTTTATTAAGTCCATCGTTTAACGTCTTTGCGAATGTGATTGCGAACGAGAATTTCCGCTTTTATTCCCGCCTTGTCTACTTTGCGATTGACCACCAGTGCTTTGGCTTGTACCAGAGCTTTGTCTGGTTTGAGTAGATTTCTGAGAATTACCCGACGATTGGCTTCGGTTTGAGCTCCCGCTAGAATTCCCTGCCTTGCTTGAATTTTGGCCCTGTTTTGTGGATTGAGATTTTTGGTTTTGAGTGGATTGTGAACGATTGTTTTGATTTGAATTCTGTCCTCTATTCACATTTGACCCACTTGTATTAGCTTGGCGTGTAGCGGGTTTAGTTGTACTGCTATTTTCATTCTTGGTTTCAGTCTGTGCTTTGTGTTGACCGTCGCGTGCTTGGACTTTATTTTCGTTGGTTTGAGCACGATTGACATTGTCTCTATTGCTTTCCCTAGTCGAAGAATTGGTTCTGCTATTAGAATCTTTTCTGCTTTCTGCCGAACGATTATTACTCAATTCTCTACTGTTTCTCATACCAGAATTTCTGCTTTGGAACGAACGATTGGGATTGTTTCTACTGTAATCTGATCGGCTAACTGTGGTCCGCATAGCTACTGTACGGCTGCTATAACGTTGGTCTCTGTAATAATAATGGTGGTGTACATTAATATGATTGTAAACATGACTATGGTAGTAATGGTAATGGTAAGGTGCCCATGGGTTGTAATATGATGGATAATAACCCCAGTAAAATGGTGAGTACCAGGGTCTATAGACTGGACTGTACAGGAAAATAACCACTGGTGGCCTACTTACATAAACAGGCTCAATAATATAGTTGTCGCCATACATATAAACATCTCCTACAACTTGAACAACTTGTTCCCCTTTTTCGTCAGTGTCGACTTCAACTGTGGCCACATCTTGAAATGTATCATCGCCTAGAACAGCCTGTATTACAATGAGGTGTGCGTTTTTGTCAGAAGTTTCTACAACTCTTAAATAATCGACGAAACCATCTTGATTCATGTCCAAATTCGAAATTTTTAACTCAGGGTCGTTAAGTTTCTTCTCGAAGTCTTCCAAATCTTTGGCATCTCCAAAAACTGAAGCAACAGCCTCTAAATCGAGATTCTGACTGATATCGTCCGATTTGGCTTCGACAGTGGTTACATCTTGAGCGAATACGTATGAGCTTAATAATAAGCTGATTGTTAATAACGAAAATGTTGTTTTCATGACTTTAATATTTTAAGACGTTTTGGGTTTTTCAATAATTGTACCACAAATATACTCGCTTTCGATTCAAAGATGATTGATTTATGAAAAAATTCCACTTAAGCATAATCAAATTGATGATTGATCGAAAATTGAAAACATTAAATCTGTTATGAATATCAAAATAATTTATACATATGCGTGCCCTATGTTTATTTATCTTTGAAGCAAATTTCAAAACTTAATATTAGTGGAAAATTTAATAGGAAAAG
>DYOK01000212.1 GCA_020720565.1 Acetofilamentum sp. | reverse complement strand
AAAAAACATTACAGGTACCATTGTCGATACCTACGTCAATAATTTGATGGTTCGTCAAGAAGAAAAAAATGAAACCGAAACCTTTTCGACAATTTTTGAATACGACCATAATGGTCATAACATAAAAGAAACCAATTCCGATGGCAGTTTGTCCGAGCATGCTTACCAATATGATAACCGTCAAAATATTATGGCGTCGAAACAACACATCCTTGGTATCGATGGCTTTATGGAAGCAACCAATTATTTTACATTTTATGCCATTCAATATACCGATGGTAACACAACCGGAAGCACCGATTTAGATTCGATTTTTGTCAAGTTATACGAACCATTTTCGTACTCATACACTGTAGTCGAAGAAAGCAGCGAAACCGAACTGTTCGATTACTCTGCAGCACTTGAAATGTTATTGAATTCGATCCCAGCTTCGTTCGAAGTGTTGAAAGTGGACGAAAGTAGTTTTAAATCGAAAATTGGTGAAGATTTTTATATTACCGATGCCATCATCAGTTTGACTTCGACCAATAATTTAGACATGTTGATGTATTACCCCGATCAAAAAGAATATGGCTTAGCCAAAAATTTCTTTTCGCCCGAGTTCGAACTTGAGAAATGGAGCAGTGTCGAGAAAATTAGCTGTACTAACGGGAAATTATGGATATTGAGCGAAAAAGACGGTATATTCTTGATTGACGAAGGAAAAGTAATGGACATGAGCCAAACCACTTTACTTGCCGATCCCGAAAACGAAAACAGTTTCTATGTACAGATTAACGGGGTCAGCCAATACATTTTAAAAGATCTGAATTTCAAGTCATTCGACACTTTTTACGAGCTTAGCCCGGTACAATAAAAAGCTTGAATATTTAGTATTCAAGCCCTTTTATAATGATCTAAACTGGTTTCTAGTCAATTAGATTTAAAAAATCGATATTGCTTTACAAACTGGAAATCAATTCGTTAATCTTGCTTCTTAAAGCATTACTCACGGGTACTAACGGTAAGCGAAGCGAATCACTTTCGATTACTCCAATTTTTTGAAGGGCTGCCTTTGCCCCAGCCGGATTGCCTTCGGCAAAAAGTGCATTGGTTAAATCGAGCATTTGATAATGTATTTTTTGAGCCTCAAAATATTTCTGCTGGTTGGCTAAGTTTAACATTTGACTCATGAGTTGAGGCACTACATTGGCTACAACCGAAATAACCCCATCGACTCCTACCGAAACCAAAGGTAAAGTAATAGCATCGTCGCCGGAGAGCACTAAAAAGTCTTTTGGTTTGTGTTGCACAATTTCCATTATTTGAGCCATATTCCCCGAAGCTTCTTTTACAGCGACCACGTTACGATATTTTTTGGCCAAATCGAGTACGACAGAAGGACTAATATTTGATGCCGTTCTTCCGGGCACATTGTAAAGAATTACGGGCAATGGGCAAGCTTCGGCAACTGCCGAAAAATGGGCTTTGAGTCCCTCTTGCGTTGGTTTATTGTAATATGGTGCTACCGACAAAATAGCGTCGACCCCATCGAAATTAAACGATTTAATCTCTTCGACCAGAGCCATGGTATTATTACCTCCCATACCCAAAACAATCGGAACTCTTTTGGCATTGGTTTTAATAATACATTCGAGAACCTTAGCTTTTTCGCTAGAATTTAATGTGGCGGCTTCGCTCGTTGTTCCCATGGCCACCAAAAAATTGGCTCCTCCCGAAATGATATGATTGACCAAAGATTCGAGCGATGGATAATCGACTTGCTGATTGGTATCGAATGGTGTAACCAGAGCGACACCGGTTCCTTTAAATAGACTCATTTGTTATATTGTTGAATGTTGATTGATGATTTGATGATTGATGATGGATGATTTCATTCAAATTTTAAATTTTTAATTCTTAATTTTTTAAATTCAAAATGATTTAATGCCATCGAAAAAATTACTCTATTTTTATCATTTCCAAATACTTATCGATTTGTTCGATTAAAAACGCCAAGTCTTTTTGCTCACCGAGGTCAATCATCAAATCGTACACATTTTGATATTCGTCTTTTTTGCTACCAACTTTAAAGCAGGCTTGCGACAAGGCCACCACATATTGAATGGGATAATCGTTTTCGACACTTAAGTCGACCAACATATCAAATTCTGAATCGATAAACTCTTGCGTATTGGGATTATTAGGGCGACCATACCAATTGATGTTTTTTCGCGAAAAATAATCGAAATGTGTACTTTTCTGATAGAAATCGAGAACCTGCTTAGAGTCTACAAATCCTAAGGCTTTGAATTTAATGCCTTTATCGGCTAATTTTTTGATGTAATTTCTTGCCAATTCGTAAGTAGCTTGTTCAGTTGCATTAAAAATAACTCCAACATTGGCCACATTTTGATAATTGCGAAAAGCCGCTTGACGTTCGTGTCGCTTAAGCTTACTGTTTAGAATCCACTGACCTAATTTCTTTTGAATATCTTGCTTTAAACCCATGTCAGTTATTTTAAAGGTCAACGACCCAAATTAATTAATTTCCGAAATACTAAGTTCTTCGAGCTCAAATGGTTTTTTCTAACAAATATAAATTTCTATCAGAGCCATTTCTTGTAACCAATTCTCCGATAAAACCCGCTAAAAACAATTGAACCCCTGTCAAAACAGAAACCAAAGCTAAGTAAAATAGCGGTTGTTCTGTTACGGCTCTTGGTTCGATAGAAGTGAAAATATTATAATACAATTTAACGGCAATTAAATAGCTTGCAACGATTCCGCCGACAAAAAACATTAACACGCCCCAAACTCCAAAAAAGTGCATCGGTTTTTTACCGAATCGGGTCATGAAAGTAACCGATAGCAAGTCGAGAAAACCATTAATAAAACGTTCCAATCCGAATTTAGTCACGCCATATTTTCGAGCACGGTGTTCGACTACTTTTTCGCCTATTTTCGAGAAACCCGCACGTTTTGCCAGCACAGGAATATAGCGGTGCATTTCGCCGTAAATCTCGATACTTTTAATCACTTCTTTTCGGTAGGCTTTAAGTCCACAATTAAAGTCGTGCAAGTGAATACCAGTAACTCGGCGCGATGTCCAATTGTAAAATTTACTGGTAAAACGCTTCACAAAGGGATCGTATCGCTTCTTTTTCCATCCCGAAATGACGTCAAATTTTTCCTTTGTAATCAACCGATGTAATTCAGGTATCTCTTCGGGGCTATCTTGTAAATCGGCATCCATTGTGATAATCACATCGCCTTGTGCCGCCTCGAAACCCATATGCAATGCCGCCGATTTGCCATAGTTGCGTCTAAATTTTAAGCCCCGAACCGATTGGCTTTTTTGAGCCAATTGCTCAATTACCGCCCATGATTGATCGTTACTTCCGTCATCGACAAAAATAAGCTCATACGTCAAGCCGTGGGTGTTCATCACCCGAGCAATCCATGCTTCAAGTTCGGGAAGCGATTCGTCCTCGTTGTACAGTGGGACCACTACGGATACATCCATATCAAATTAGTTTGAAAACATGGGCTCATCTTTTTTAACAATGGCCGCAACAATTAAAGAAAAAATAAAACCCATTAATACAGTACCCAACAAAGTCATAACTGACATGACCGCTGGATTCATAAAATATCCCGACATTTTCATTGCCAGCTCAATTTCCTGATCAGTTTTGCCACTCAATACCATCTCCTCCTCTACAATATTCATAATTTGAACCAACGATTCGGGAGATATAAATTTGTAAAACACCAACATAAAAACAGACTGTAACACACCAGAAACTGTCGATATTAAAGTTCCACTACCCAAAGCTCGGGCATAAGATAGGTACCCGCCTTGAATTTGGTCGCGTAACACTTTGTTACCCATATAAAGTGCCACAACCACAAATACGTAATTGGCTAGGCCCGCAATTTTGCTTTGAGTAGCACCCAAGGCATTCAAAACCATAAAATAAAAAATAAGTGTAAGACCTAGAATGGCTCCATATTGCAAAGCATTCTGATAAAATTTTGATTGATTTTTCATAAACAAAAAAATATTGGTTTACATTATAAGTAAAGAACATAAGCCCTTTTGCTATGAATCTTGGCCTATCTATTCGATTAACAAAAATAACAAGAATACCCGAAGCGTGCACTGATTGATGTAAGTTTCTGCAACAAATGGCTCGATTTAAGAATTTTTAAGTATGCTGAAAAATGTATTTACTTG
>DYOK01000211.1 GCA_020720565.1 Acetofilamentum sp. | reverse complement strand
GTTATACGATTGAAATTTTTTGATTAGATCATCAAGCATGGCTCAGTATAGACGGAGCAAATGAATACTTTTTTGATAGATTTTTCGACAATGTCAGTTCGAGTAGCTTTCGTTAGAAAGTATATCGAGAACGCTTTACGCGAAGTAGTATGCACTCATGACTCGATACATTCCCTTTGGGAACACTCGACAAGACATCGGTTTGACGTTATTGCGAGGGTTTATCCCGAAGCAATCCACAATGACTATGATTCTGTTATTTTTTCCTATAAGTCTGGATTGCTTCGCAATGACGAGAACACTAACAACTTGTCCCAATATTACTCGTACTGCTTTGGTTTGACGCCATTGCAAAGGTTTATCCCGAAACCTTAAAGCCATATTCAAAGCTTAATCCTTAAAATATCGGAAATATGATATTTGAATAAAAGTGTGCGGTTGCCCTTCCAGTATCGATAATTATACGTGGGTATTTTGTAAGTTTGTACAAAAAATTTAGCAATGGGTAAAATTCACATCGAAGGAATGGAATTCTATGCTTTTCATGGCCATTTTGCCGAGGAGCGTGTCGTTGGAAATGAGTTTGTGATCGATTTAACCATCGAAACCAACCTTATGCCAGCCGCTTTGTCGGATCAACTCGACGACGCAGTAAATTACCAGGAAGTATACAATTTAGTTAAGGAAGAAATGAAGGTCAAATCTGCATTACTCGAAAATATTGCAGATCGGATTATCAATGCAATTTATATTGAGTTCCCCGACGCAATAAGCCATGTGTGGGTCAAAATATCGAAACTTAACCCACCGCTAAACGGCAAAATTGGGAAAGTGAGCATCAGCATGGATCGATGAAAACCCCATACAAACCAATTTGTTACGTTTGCCGACAGCCGATAAATTTGGTACCTTTGAGCCAAATTAAAGTTTGGAAGGCCACAGCAAAAGACACCATCGACTTAATACAAAATACATTTAAAGACCTTTATATCTGCGAAACCTGTTTGTCGCAACATAAAAACGCCCCTGCAGATGACCAAAAAGAATAGCTTCAGTAAATCGGAGCATTTGTGTTTACGAAGCTTAATATCAAGCACTTTCGATAGTGGGATTGCACTCAAGCAATATCCTTTTCGTTTGCTAATTCAAGCCATTGAACACAACGAAATTGAACAAACTCAAATTTTAATTAGTGTTCCCAAACGCCGATTTAAACGCGCGGTCGACCGAAACCTTATCCGACGAAGAATTAAAGAAGCTTACCGATTAAACCATATGCCTTTTTACCAAGCCCTAGACCAACAATCGGTTCGGCTAGCCATTGTAGTGATTTATATCCACAATGAGATTTTGGAATACCCCGAAATAGAAAAAAAATTAATACTATCTTTGCAGAAAATTATTGATAATATCCAAACCAATCCTATCGCCAAAACCATTTGAATATCTGAGCCGATTTAATATTTTTTGGTAAAAGCAATAGAAACAACGCACCAATAGGTCGGTAGACCTCAAACAAAATCATCGCCAAATGACAAGACTTAAAAAAAGCCTCATTATATTAACCATAAGCATCACGGGCTTAGGCTTTTGGGCTTTTACCGATACCAACTTTGCTATTGCAAAGAATTTAGATATTTTTTACACCCTTTTTAGGGAAATGAACATGTTATATGTCGACGAAACCGACCCAGAACGCATGATAAAAACGGCCATCGACGGTATGCTTAAGCAACTCGACCCCTACACCGTTTACATACCCGAATCGGAAATAGAAGATTTCAAGTTTATGACCACCGGAAATTATGGCGGTATTGGTGCTATGATACGCAAAAGCGGTGAATATGTCGTCGTTTCGGAACCCTATAAAAATTTTCCGGCTGCCAAATATGGCCTTAGAGCTGGCGATGTTTTGATTAAAATTGACCAAATCGATACCAAAGGCAAATCGACCGAAGTCATAAGCGAAATGCTAAAAGGTGAACCGGGGTCAAGTTTAACAGTCGAGATTTTACGTCCGGGCGAAAGTACCCCCAGAACCATCCAACTCAAAAGAGAAAAAATTCAAATCAAATCGGTGCCTTATTACGGCATGCTCAACGATAGTGTGGGTTATTTTGTATTAAGCAGTTTTACACAAAATGCACATACCGAAGTCAAAGAAGCGGTCAATGCACTGGTCGAAAAGGGTGCTAAATCGTTAGTTTTCGATTTACGGAGCAATCCGGGTGGATTATTGATAGAATCGGTTCAAATTGTCAACCTATTTGTCGAAAAAGGACACGAAGTGGTTTCGACCAAAGGCCGCGTTAAGCAATGGGACAAAACCTACAAAACCGAAAATAACGCATTGTTCCCCGATATTCCTTTGACCGTGCTTGTAAACAGCGGGTCGGCCTCGGCATCAGAAATTGTGTCGGGTGCATTGCAAGATTTGGACAGAGCCGTTATCATTGGCACACGTACATTCGGTAAAGGCTTAGTGCAAACCACACGACCACTGAGTTATAACGCACAATTAAAAGTAACCACCGCAAAATACTACATCCCTAGCGGGCGATGTATTCAAGCCTTAGATTACTCGCACAGAAACGAAGACGGTAGTGTAGGTAAAATTCCAGATTCTTTAATGACCGAATTTAAAACCAAGAACAACCGCTCTGTTTTCGACGGCGGTGGTATATTGCCCGATTTAAATTCCGAAAGCGAAACCTTAAGTAATATTGCCTTTAGTTTAATTGTCGAAAATTACATATTCGATTACGCCACCGAATACCGCAATCAGCACGACAGCATTCCTGTCCCAAAAAAATTCGCTTTTTCAGATGCAGAATACCAAGCATTTTGCAAATGGGTATCGACTAAAGATTTGAAATACGAATCGGAAAGTGCACAGTTACTAGACGAGTTGATTAAAACTGCCAAAGAAGAAAACTACTATCAATCAGCCACATCGACTTTTGAGCAGTTAAAAGCCAGCTTAGCCAAAGACAGCCAAAAAGACTTAATCACATTTAAATCGCAGATTGTTAGACTTATTGAGCAAGAAATTGTCACCCGATATTATTACGAAGAAGGATCTATCGAAAATATGCTACCCAAAGACCCCGCCATACAAGCGGCTTTGGACATCTTAGGGCAAAAAACGGCTTATCAAAGTGTTTTGGTTGGGGTATATCCAAAAGGTCAAATAAAAATTAAAAAGTAAGGTCTTCGGCCTGTTTTATATGGCTAAGCGATTATTATAATACAAGTTAGAGAAACAAAAAAATGGTCGAAGACCTTATATATACCAATTACTGATCAAATTTATGAAAATACCATTTCGCTTTTTACTAATTGGTACGCTACTACTTACTTTAGCGGCTTGCAAAACTACATCAAAAAACAGTGCCAATTCAAACGACAAGGCATCTAGCAAAGAGCGCACATTTGTAATCGAAACACCATATGGGCAAATGAAAGGTCGTTTGTCGAACTTGACACCCTTGCATCGCGACAACTTCATTAAATTGGTTGAATCGGGCTATTACGATTCCCTTTTATTTCACCGTGTGATCACAAATTTTATGATTCAAGGCGGCGACCCCGACTCGAAATATGCTAAACCTAGTGTAGCACTCGGCAATGGTGGCCCCGATTATACCATACCTGCAGAGTTTGTGTCTGGTATGATTCATCAAAAAGGTGCATTAGCCGCAGCACGAACATCCGATCATATGAATCCGACAAAAGCATCGTCGGGCTCGCAATTCTATATTGTGCAGGGTAATGTTTACGATTCGTTAAAAATGCAGCAAATGACCACAAAGATTAGCGAAAACGCTAAGCAAAAAGCATTTCAAAAAATGATGGCCAGTCCCGAATTCGAATCGGCAAAAATAAGACTTGACTTAGCCAAAAAGAACAACGATAAAGCGGGTCATAAGCAACTGTTAGATTCATTAAATCAGCTTGCTGTATCACGAAGTGAATACAAGCCATATAATGCCGAACAACTAAAAGTGTATGCCACAGTGGGCGGAACACCCCATTTAGATGGCGACTACAGTGTTTTTGGTCAAATCTACGAGGGGCTCGACGTGCTCGACAAAATTGCAAAAGCCGAAGGCGATCGTAATAACCGCCCCAAAACGGACATCCGATTTAGTATTAAAATGACGAATTAAAGTACACGGCAGATTCTTAACGGACGGCGACATAAAACGCTGGAAAAAGAAGCCACTTTCCTTCATAAATAGTTCAAAATTCAAGAGCGGCAGAGCAATCGCTTAACCACTTTACAT
>DYOK01000210.1 GCA_020720565.1 Acetofilamentum sp. | reverse complement strand
AAATTATTTTAGCAGTACTCGCTTTTGTGAGCGTTAGCACAATGGCTCAAGATTTACTATGGGTAAAAGATTTAGCAGAAAATGCCACTGACATAGATGGATCTGATCCAAATGCTTTCGAAGTAGTAGATGTCGAAATTGACAATGCTGGCTTTGTATATGTATTAGGGAACTTTAAAGGTTCAGTTGATGTTGCTCCGGGAAGTCCAGAAGTCAATTTAACAAGTACCGGAAAAAAAGATATTTTTTTAGTTAAATTCAATGAATCAGGTTCTGTAATCAATGTGTATGTTTCATCTAATAAAGGTCAATTATCATCGATGAATTCTGACGAAATAGCCAAAGATATGGTGTTAAGTTCAGATGGATACCTTTATATTACAGGCTCGTTCGAATCTGATTATTATTTTTATGATTACTGGCAAGATGTAGATGTTACATTAACCAAGGATTGTCCAAATAGTATGTTTGTGGCTAAGGTACACACATCGGATTTCCATGTTTTATGGGCTAAAGAGCCATACAGTTGTTTCGAAGATATGGACTCTGAATATATTATAGGTGAAAAAATTACTATTAAAGGAACAACTGAAATATTTTTAACTGGACATTACGTAGGAATACCTTCACTTTTAAATGGATCACCTTTAGAATATTCAAATGATGCATATGGGGATGTTTTTTATGCGAAAATTAGTTCAGATGGCGATTATCAATGGGCAAAAGCATTAATTAGTACAGCTGATAATAAAGAATATGTCAGTGGTATTGCTGCTGGCTCTTATCTATATGTTACTGGATATTTCAATAATAGCTCAACATTTGATTTAAATCCTTCAACCTCGGCAACTGATTTAGTTTCTTCCTTGGGCTATCATGATATTTATTTGGGAATGTACAACACATCAAATGGAACTTGGTACAGTTCAACATATACTGGTAGTATTGGTACTACCGGAGACGATTATACAACAGGGATCGACGTAGATGCATCGAACAATGTTTATCTATCGGGGTTTACACAATATGCTGCTGATTTAGATATTAATAGTGGCACTCAAAACAGTACAGGAGGCTTTGTTACAAAATATTCAAGCACTTTAGTATATCAATGGAATATCAATTTGCCTAATTCTAAAGGAATCGCAAAAATAGATGCATCAGGAAATGTAATTGTCAACGGAAGATTTACCGGAACTCAAAATTTTAATCCTAAAGGTACCGCCCTTAATATATCAAATAATTCCCAATATAGTACCCGCTATTCTTTATATACTGGAAAGTACAACAGTTCTGGTATTGTTATTACAATGAAAGCATTAGGTGGTGACGAAGATATGGCGACTAACGGCATTTTTTATAATCCAGCAACTTTCAATAGTTTGTTTTTATTGGGATGCTCAAAAAACAGTACAAAATATGTACTCTATGGAAAGTATAAAGAAATTGTTGATTTCGATCCCGGATATAGAGTTAGCATGTTAAATCCGGCTACATATCAAGATGGGCGTTATTTAGCAGTTTTTGACCATTGTGCACCGACAACTATTTCAACACAACCTACAGGCAATGATATTTATTGCGAAGGAGATGATTTAAATATGTATGTAAATGCAACAGGGAACAATATCTCTTACCAATGGCAGATTGACGGTGATCCTGTTAGCAATGGTTCAAATACATTTGGAGATATTAGCGGATCTTCTTCAAATATATTTAGAATAGATAATATCACACAATACGCAGGCGGAATGCCCTATGATTGTAATGTCATAAGCACATGTTATGATGTGGTAAATAGTAACGATATTGATGTAGAGGTTAATCGATTACCACAAATCACATCAAATCCGGGGAATCAGACTTCTTGCGAAGGTACCAATGTCAGTTTTTCTGTTGCAGCTTCCAATACCACTTCGTATCGATGGTTACTTAACAATGGCAGCGGAACATTTGCCCCCATTACCGACAATGCCACCTACTCAGGTTCACAAACCGCAACACTGACGATTAACAACATTCAGCCTTCGCAATCTTATTTTCAATACAAATGCCAAGTCGGAGGCGCTTGCCCGCCTGAATTATTTTCGTATCCTGCAACCTTGGTGGTTAACCCCAATCCCAACATCCAAACCCAACCTTCGAACACAGCAATATGTCAGGGTACTTCGGGCTCATTTAGCATTTCGACCGTGGGATCTGGTTTAAACTTTCAATGGCAAATGTCGACAGATGGAACCAATTTTAGCAATTTATCGAATAATGCCACTTATTCGGGCGTAACTGGTTCATCGTTAAATATTGCCAATGCAGCGCTTGCCCTCAACCAAAACCAATACCGCTGTGTGGTATCGGGAACTTGTGGGAGCAACATTAATTCGAATGCTGCCAGTTTAACGGTCAATGCCATTACAACATTAAATTCACATCCGACGGGTCTGACTGTTTGCGAGAACGAAAATGTCATTTTAAATGTAAATGCTCAGGGCTATAACTTGCAGTATCAATGGCAAGCCAATAGCGGTTCGGGATGGTCGTATTTATCGAATGGCGGTCAATACAGCAATGTTAATAATTCAAGTTTAAACATTGGCAGTGTCAATACTTCGAACTCAGGTTCGCAATACCGCTGTGTGATTTCGAGCGGATGCTCTGCAAATATCAATTCTAACTCTGCTGCATTAACCGTTTCGCAAACACCCAATGTTAGTATTGTTTCAGCTTCGGGTACCGATGCTTGTCAAGGCCAAACTTTGATGTTAACACTTACAGGTACTCAAATAGGTTATACATACCAATGGACGCGAAATTTTAGCAATTTAGCATCGGCTACTCAAAACCAATTGAGCATTACGCAAGGTGGAGCCTATTCGGTAATTACGGAAAATAGCAATGGCTGCTCGTCGGAAAGCGACTTAATTTACATTAATTATCATGCGGTTCCCAATGTAGCCTTAACCACGGTTGGATACGACGCATTTTGTCAAGGCGAATACGCCGAATTATTTGTGCCAGCGGGTATGGGTAATACCTACCAATGGTATCAAAACACAAGCCCCTTGTTGCAAAATTCGAATGCATTAATTGTGACCGAAAGCGGCACTTATCATGTCGTGGTCAGCAATATTTACGGATGTGTTTCAAATTCTGTAGACAAAACCATTACGGTTCATCAGTTACCCGATGTTAGTTTATTACCATCGAGCGATATAGAACTATGTACAGGCAGTACCGATACCATTTTTGCTGTCGAAAATCCCAATTACTTTTATCAGTGGCAACGCAATCATAACGATATTAACGGCGCCAATACTTCACAACTTGTGGTGCAACAATCGGGGGCATTTCAAGTGGATATTTACGATAATTCGACAGGTTGTATGAATACTTCCGATGCTACATTTGTTCAGATGTTGCCGTTACCACAAGCTCAAATTCAATCATCCAACATTTTAACCTTTTGTGTGAACGATTCCTCTTTATTGAACACCACAGTTATTTATAACACCTATCAATGGTGGAATGGCTCAACTCAAAACCAAACATACGTGAGTGCACCAGGCACCTATGCCTTGACGGTGAGCGATGCAAATGGCTGCCAAAATACGACCCAGATAACAATTACAGAGGTTTTAGTCGAAACCCCACCCATTTGTATGGTGAGTGTCGACACGGCTTACAATAAAAATTTAATTGTATGGCAAAATCCAGTTGGTGTACAAGGAATCGAATCGTACAATATTTACAAATTGGTCAGTAGTAGTTTTCAATTAATCGGAAATGTAGCTTACACCGACACAACTGAATTTGTCGATTTTAATTCGGAACCTAATATCCATTCCGACCAATACGCCATTGCTTCGGTCGATGATTGCGGACAAATTGGAGCATACAGTGCCTATCATCAAACCATGAATCTTAGCATTGTCGATGCTGTAGGTTCTAGTTTAGCATTGATTTGGACACCTTATATCGACGAGGGTGGACTGAACAATCCCACCGAATACCAAATTTACCGTGGTGTAGAAAGCTTAAGTTACTATGCTTCCATTTCGGGCGGATTAAGCGATTACAATTATAACATTCCATCGTTCGAAGCTGGGGAGCGCTTTATCATTGTAGTACAGCGCCCCGAAGGGTGTTCGCCCATGTATCACTTGAGTCGTGCTTCGGGTGGGCCATATTACCAATCGACTTCCAACCTCGAAGACGAAGGGATTATTAATACAAAAGTGCATTACATTGAAGCGAACGGCATTAGCGTTTATCCAAATCCCGCAAAAGAATTTACTGTGGTAAAATCTGTTCAGA
>DYOK01000013.1:12977-25097 GCA_020720565.1 Acetofilamentum sp. | reverse complement strand
ATAAAATTTAACATACTTTTGAATCCTAAGACCAATTAGGTGTTAAAATCATCGTTTTTTTTGATTGAAAAAGCGACAATGTGACGAAGGTCTTGTTTAATTATTTGAATTTGCGTTGAATCGAAAGAGCTCAATCCTAGAAAATAGTTTTTTTGGCCTGTGACTCAATATTCAACATTGTATTTACCTCAACTGCTCCCAAACTACGAATGGCTACTCCAATGAATCTACTATTTAGAAAAACCTGCGAAAAAGACGACATTAAATGCAAGGCAACTGCATTTATTGCCCTGACGGGTGGTGCTTCGGCTTTGGTAGCGTATATCGTGCTTTTTCTCAGAAACTATTTAACCGATTTCGATAACCCATTTATGGATCTCGGAAGGCTTCTTATCATTGCTATTGTTTATTTCGGGGCATACCTCATTTTTCAACTCAATTACAAAACACTGGCAAAACTTATCTTAATATATTCGGCACTTTTCACCTTACTCTATTTTCCTGTTTTTTTTAATTACGATGGGTACGATTTATATGTACTTTATCCGATATTTATATTTCTTCTGGGTGCTTTTGCTCAATTAATTTTTTATTTTCAAAAAGAAATCGTGTATTACTTCATTGTAATGCTCAGTTTGATACTCGCATTAGTGTTTACCGACGATATATATTACCTTAGTTTTCAAACTATCGATTTACGCGAAGATTGGGGACGCGATTATTTTGTTATCGAATTGGCTTATTTTATTGTGTTTTTTACCATTAGTGGTATCCTATATTTTGTACTCCGAAAGTATAGAGAAGCTCAGTCGCTACAATTACGCTTGTCACGAAAAATGATTAAAAAGAACCATTTGATTATTCAAAAAAACACCGCATTAAGTATAAAAAACACGGAATTAAAGGACTTAAAAACCGAGCTCGACCAACAAAACGAAGAGCTACAAGCATACATAGAAGAAGTTAGTTCGCAACGCGACCAAATTGCAAGTCGAAATCAGGAAATTATTCAAAGTATCACCTATGCACAAAAAATACAAAGTGCACTGATTCCAAAAGGGAAGAATATTTACAGCTTTTTCGACGATTTCTTTGTTTTAAACAAACCCAAAGACATTTTGAGTGGCGATTTTCTTTGGACTACGCAATACGAAGGTAAAATTATTGTTGCAGTAGCCGATTGTACTGGTCACGGTGTTCCTGCTGCATTGTTGAGTGTTTTAGGTATTTCGGCATTAAACGAAATAGTTTTGGCCCATCAGAATTTGCATCCCAATCAGATTCTAAATTATTTGCGCGAAAAAGTAGTTGTGGCTCTATCGCAATCGGACGGCGACGAACTCACAAAAGACGGCATGGACATATCGCTGTTGATGTTCGATAAACAGACCTTGATGCTTGAATATGCAGGGGCTTACAATCCTTTAGTTATTATTCGAGATAACCAAATTATTAGTTTCGATGGCGACCGAATGCCGGTGGGAGTTTTCGAAGCCGAAAAGCAATTCTCAAATCACGAAATACAAGTTCAGAAAGAAGATTTAATCTACCTATTTTCCGATGGATATGTAGACCAATTTGGGGGAGCGAAAAATAAAAAAATGAAACGCAAACATTTTAAAGAACTTTTAGTAAAAGTTTACACATTACCACTACCAGCTCAAAAAGAGCGTTTTGCAATGTTTTTTTCCGAATGGAAAGGCAATGAGGAGCAAGTGGACGATGTCTTGATATTGGGGCTTAAGGTCTAATTCATAATTGAAAACTAATGATTGATAATTTATTATGCAACAAATTAACAAGCAAATCAGCAATCTTTAATCTACCTGAAGCAGATCTATCTATCGATAGATTTATTGTCCGAAGGTGGGCTGGCTTCCAACCCCGATTCTCGGGACAGGCGAATAGACACAGACGAGGTCAATGGGCCTTGCCGAGCTGCTCAGGGTAAGCAAATGAGCATCACAACAAAATCAACATTAATAGTTACATCAACAAATAACAAAACGACCATGCGAATATTATTAATTATAATACTTAGTGCTCAAATTCTTTTTGCACAGGAACGTCCAAAAGTTGGGCTGGTTTTAAGCGGTGGTGGAGCAAAAGGTCTGGCTCACATTGGCTTGCTTAAAGAATTAGAAAAGCGTGGTATCAGACCCGATTATATAACAGGAACCAGCATGGGAGCCTTAGTGGGTGGACTGTATGCAATTGGCTATAATGCCGAAGAACTAGAAAAAATAATTTTAGCTCGCGATTGGGACTTTTTACTTACAGATCAAATTCGACGCGAAAATGTACTCATTGGTCAAGAACGAAAAGACAAAAAAGCACTTCTTTCGTTAAAACTCGATGGTCTTTTTCCCACATTACCCAGCGGCTTAAACACTGGGCAAAATGTACTTACCTTAATCAATATTTTAACACGGGAGTTCAATAGGCCAATAGACTTTGACAGTTTGCCTATCCCATTTAAGTGTATTGGAACCGACATTGTTTCGGGTGAAGAAAAGATCTTCGAATCTGGCCTTTTGGCTGAGGCTATGCGTACCAGCATGTCGATTCCTTCGGTATTTACACCATTCGAAATTGACAACCACCTGTATGTCGACGGTGGATTGGTCAATAATTTCCCTACCGATGTAATAAAAAATATGGGTGCCGATATTATTATTGGATCCGACGTAGGTGCCAATTTGTATCAAAAAGACGAAATTAATTCTATCATTAAAATTCTAGATCAATCGGCTAGTTTTCATAACTCACGAATCTCGCTTAAAAATAAAGCATTGTGTACGATTTATATCCGACCCGATATTAGTGGTGTGAGTGCAATGGATTTTGGAAACGATCTGGAAATAATAAATAGAGGCGTAATTGCTGCAGAAAAAGTTGCCAATCAGCTCGACAGTTTGATAGCTGTTTATCCGAGTATGGTTAAAAGCATACCACCTGCAAGAGACCGTGATTCAATTCGTATAGTCCATATCGAGTATCAAGCGAATTGTTCCGATGGATTACGTTTAAAATCTATCAAACGTCTGATTAAAGGCAAATTGCGTTTAGATGTACCTGCAACCATAAGCGAAAATGAATTAAGTCAAAAAATTAATGAAGTATATGGCTCTGAGTTCTTTTCGAAAGTGAGTATGAAATTTTTTCCTGTCGATTCGGGCTATAACTTAGTGATTGTTGTGGACGAAAAAACAGAAAATAGTTTCAATGTTGGAGCACGTTACGACCAAGAATATGGTGTAGATATTTTAATAGGATCTGAATTTAGAAACTTACTGCTTTATGGTTCATTATTAGAACTCAAATTTGCAATAGGACAGTCGCCACATGGTAAAATTCGTTATACGACCGACCGAGGCAGTAACATCGGCTTTGGCTCTTCTTTTACATTCGATAATTTTAATGCTTCGACTTATGCAGGCGATCAAATAAACTATACATACGAATGGAACAGAGCAGTCTGGGATCTTTTTATCCATTCATATATTGGTAAGTATAACCGAATTGTGGCAGGAATTGAAGCCTCAATGTTTAGTCTACAGCCTATACAATCACTTAACGATTTAGGCGAAATGAACGACGTTTATGGCAATCTTTTTATATCGTATGTCGTGGATAGTTGGGATAACGCGTACTTTCCAAAAAAAGGCTTACAAATGAAAGTTAGAGGCGATTTAATTAGCGATAAAAACAGCACAACTATGTGGCAGGCTTGGTGGCGGATTAACAAAGTTTGGCCCATTTCAAAGAACGTTCATATTCTTACCGAAGGCTTTCTGGGTGTAGGCTCAATCGAAATAGACCACACCATGTTCCGATTCGAAACAGGCGGTATGGCCAGTCAAAGGGTTCAGTGGTATAATTCATTTCCAGGTATGCGTTTTTTACATCATGGGTCTAATAATGTCTGGATATTAAAAGCAATGCCACGTTACGAGTTTTATAAAAACAACTTTTTAACATTTACGGTTGCTCTTTCGGGCATGGATAACGAAACAACAGAAATGTTTTATCAAGCCGAGAAATTCTATACTGGGGTTGGTTTAAAGTATAGTTTCAACAGTATGTTTGGTCCACTTGAGCTCGCGTGGGATTACTCATTTCAATCGTATTATAACCACTACTTTATAAGTTTGGGCTATTGGTTTTAAGCATTCGGCGGTGTTTATTAAAACCTAAAATCTTATCTTTGCTAAAAAAAGCATGATTGTAGTTACTGGTGGAACGGGAATGTTGGGCAGCTATTTGCTTCTCGAGCTTACGGCTCGACACCATCGGATTGTTGCATTTAAACGACCAAACAGTAACTTAAATATTACTCAAAAAGTATTTAACGCTTTTTTAAGCGATGCCGATGAGCGTTTAAATCGTATCGAGTGGGTCGATGTAGTTTTGACAGATTACGCCGAGTTATGCTTAAAAATGCAAGGGGTTGACGAAGTTTACCATTGTGCCGCAGAAATTTTATCGCCGAACAATTCTTATGGTATTATCGAGCGTAATACAGAGATAAGCTCAAATTTAGCTCAAGCAGCCATACACAATCAAGTGAAAAAGTTCTGTTTCGTGAGTTCGATTGCAGCTTTAGGTTCTGCCAATGGCGAGACATTAATAACCGAAGAAACCCTATGGAAAGAGGGGCAAAGCAACTCGCCATATTCTAAGAGCAAATACGAGTCAGAATTGATTATCTGGAGAGCCATTGCCGAGGGTTTAAATGCCGTAATTGTAAATCCATCGGTGATTTTAGGCGTGGGAGATTGGCATAAAGGCAGTCCATCGCTTTTTAAAACCATTGCCAAAGGGTTAAAATATTACACTAAAGGAATTACCGGATTTGTTGACGCTTCCGATGTGGCCAAGTGTATGATTGATCTGATGGATAACGAATCCAGCTTTGGTCAATCGTTTATAGTCAGTTCAGAAAATTGGACTTACCAGAACGCATTTAACCGAATTGCAGACCATTTAAAAGTCAAAGCACCTTCGTTATATGCATCGTTTTTTCTGAGTCAATTGGCATGGCGAATGGAATGGTTTAAAAGTAGGATTACAGGAAATGCCCCTGTTATAACTAAAAACTCTGCTAAAACAGCCTACAAAGTGCTAGAATACGACAATCAAAAAATAAAAACGCTTTTAAATTTTTCGTTTAAACCTATAGAAAGCAGTATTGCGGATATAGCTGCCATCTACGTAAAAAGCGAATCTTAATAGAAAACGAACCGAATAGCGACATGGAATTGATTGCAATAAAAAAGCCCTCGATATTATTCGAAGGCTTTGAGGTGTGATGCAAAGAGCAAAGTCTATTGTTTGTTCATTAAAATGTGTTTTGTGGTGGTGTTGGTTCCGCCTGTAGTCGATAACTCGCCTTTAATTTTGAATGTAAATGTTTTGTACGTTGCACTAATTACACTCACTTCGTATCTGACGCCTTCGTCGAGTGTGATAAAGTAAGAGCCATTTTCTTTAGTTTCGACATTGACTACTTCGCCTGTTTTAGAATTGTGTATGGTTAATTGTGCAGCAATAGGTTTGCCCGATTCTCCATCGACCACAGTGCCTTTCAAGATAGACAATTTACTGGTTGTAAATTGATCGGCCAATTCTTTAGGAATGCTCTTGTTTGATTGAAAATATTTGCTCATGTCAATTTCATATATATCGACTGAACCCAAACCACCTTCGCGGTTACTCGAGATGTAAGCCATATCTTTAGATGCACTGAGAACAAAATGGATTTCGTCTTTGGTGCTATTGATAGGATACCCTAAGTTAATCGGTGTAGACCAAGTATTGTCGCTGTTTAAGGTGCTGATAAAGATGTCGTGCATACCCATCGAATTGTGACCTTCGCTACTAAAAAAGAGCGTTTTACCATCGGGATGGATATAAACTCCAATCTCGTCGAATTCGGTATTGATTACAGGCCCAATATTAAATGGTTTTTGCCATACACCAGCTTGTTTGTGCGAAACCCAAATATCGCCAAAACCCAATCCTCCGCGTTCACGTTCGCTTACAAAATATAAGGTTTTGCCGTCAGCAGTCATCGAAGCAGAGCTCTCGAAATAACTTGAGTTAATATATTTATCGTCGATGGGTTGTGGGTTCGACCATTTTCCCTCGTTGTTGAAACTTGAAATATAGATATCGCCACTTTTGGTAAGCCCTTCGACATTTTTGTACAATAAAATATTTTGTCCATCGGGGGTGATGCTTAAATTGGCATCAAAACTTTCGGTATTGATAGGTGATCCAATGCTAGTGGCTTTCGACCATGTTTTAGCGTTTTCGTCGAAATTGGTATAATAGATATCGTCGAAATACTGTTCGTTAAACTCACAAATTTTACCACCTGCATTTTCGGGTCGGCGCGAAGTAAAAATCAACATGGTTTGATCGGCTGTAATCGAAGGCGAAGCATCGACAAACTCAGTATTGATTTGATTGCCCATATTGGATATTTTAGCATCGACAGGATTTTGCATCATTTGGCGTGCGGTTTCGCATTGACGTAACAATCGATTAACGTCGGTGCGTTCTTTATCGTCTACTTTTTTATACTCGTAATAATGCTCTATGGCTTTATCTAAATTACCATTAAATTGATAAGCTCTTCCTAAAAAGTAATGTGCTTTTTCGCCTACATTGACATCGAGCGTAAGTGCTTTTTCGATATGGGTAATAGCCGAGTCGCTCACATTAAGTGCTTCGTAACAAATACCCATGCGGTAATTGAGTTTAGCATGCCCTGGTGCTTTGGCGTAAAGCGCTTTATAAATACGCAATGCCCCGTAAAAATCTTTGTTATTGTATAAAACCCATGCTCTGGCCATACCTACGGTAATGCCCTCGTCGTTTTCGTCGTCGGGTTTTTGACGGTCAGAGTTCACATTGGTAGCGTAGCCAATCGTACTGCTCATTGCAATGGCCAACGCAAACATAAAAAGCTTAAAATTTTGCATATTATTAAGTGGTTTTTTTTGAACCCTAAATTTATAAATTTGACTTTGATATTTAGTGCAGACTTATGAACAAGTAACTAACAAACTTGTAAACAAACGAATAGCCTCCTTTTTATCGGAATCTAGTGTATAATCGATATTTTGGGTCAAATAGTGTATAAATGTTTGCTGGTCAATTGTTGATAAGTTATTGGTGTAGGACGTAATATTTTGCATCGATTGCTCGAAAGCTTGATTTAAAATCGGTTCGATGGCTTTAACTTTTTCGTTGCCTACCCACACCGCAAAAGCAAAAGGCAAATGGGTATATCGGGTCCATTCTTCGGCTAAATCAATCACAAAAGGGTATTTTTTTTCTAATTCAAAAACCCTATCTCCAATAACTAAAATGGCAGAATTAGGCGGGATTTGATTTTCGAAACCTGGACGAGTTGGTAAAAATTCGAAAGCACGTTTCCAAAAATGTTGTGCCAACACTTTAACCAAGCGAACCGAAGTGGCCGATTGATAATCTAAATAGATGGTATTAATCTCAGAAAATTTTTGATGACTCAATAGTACGACAGTTCGAACTTTTCCGTTTGACCCAATACAAAAATTGCTTACCAAATCGAGTGTTTGCTCTTGCAAGGCCCCCACTGGAATTAAACCGCCATCGACGGTACCATTCCGGATATACTCGGCACATTTCGACGGGTAGTCGATCACTAATTCGAGTTGTTGACTTAGTTCCTTGTTCGCTTTGATGCCTTCGATAAATGGAATGGTATTCAGGTAAGATACGAGCGCTAATTTAACTTTTGTCATTTTAAAGAAAAACTATAAAAAAAGAGCCAAATATGGTCTTCGTCCTATTTCGTGTTTTTGTAACTAGCTATTTATCAATATCCTATATTAATAAATTACGACATTAAAGTATACAGCACACTTAGATCAAAACTTGACTCTTTTTTTAATTGTACAATATCTTAATAGAATTAGTGAGTAGAGCAGCCTGCACCTTCTTTAATTTCAACTTTTTGAGTTGGAGCCATGGTTTGATTGCGTAAATTTAACTGGGTAATAACATTTTGAGTCAATTCGGCAAAAGCCTTACCCATAGGCGAATGTTCGTCTAAGGCAGCAGGAACACCCGAGTCGCCACCTTCTCTAATGCTCTGTACCAAAGGTATTTGTCCTAGCAGTGGAATGTTTCGGTCTTCGGCAAGTTTTTTACAACCTTCTTTACCAAAAATAAAATATTTGTTATTGGGAAGTTCTTCGGGAGTAAACCAAGCCATATTTTCGACTAAGCCGAGCAAAGGCACATTAATCGATTGGTTTTTAAACATGTTAATTCCTTTGATGGCATCGGCCAATGCGACATCTTGTGGCGTGCTAACCACAATTGAACCGGTTACAGGCAAACCTTGAACCATTGTCAAATGGATGTCACCAGTGCCCGGAGGCAGGTCGAAGAGTAGATAATCTAAATCGCCCCAAAGTACATCGCTAATAAATTGCTTGAGTGCATTGGTAGCCATCGATCCACGCCAAATCAATGGATCTTCGGGGTTAACAAAAAAACCTATCGAAAGCACTTTGACACCGTAACTTTCGACCGGATTAATCATGTCTTTACCATCAATTTTTTCGATGGTGGGCTTTTCTTTTTCGACATTAAACATTTTTGGAATTGATGGGCCATAAATGTCAGCGTCGAGCAATCCTACTTTGGCTCCTGTTTTGGCTAAACCAATAGCTAAATTGGCTGCAATGGTCGATTTACCCACACCACCTTTGCCCGAGGCCACAGCAATAATGTTTTTAACTCGTTTTAATGGGTCGTTCGACTCCACTTTAAGCGTTTGCACTTGTATTTTGCTTTGACTTATCATCTCCACTTCGAGCTTGGCATCTAACAATTTGATGGTAGCTTCGCAGGCTTTTTTTAAAGAAGCTTCGAAAGGGCTTTTGGCTTCGGGAAAAGTTAAATTAACTTGAACTTTTTGCCCTTCTACTTTTACGTCGGTCACAATGCCTAAGGTGACAATATCGCTATTTTTCCCCGGATATTGAACGATGCTCAATTTCTGAAGAATTTGTTCTTTTGTTATCATAGTAAAATATCTAAATTTGAAGTTACAAAGATACAGTAATTTAGATTTATTCTAAAGAAGTTCTGATATTTTAAAACAGTTTTTATTCGATAATTCATAATATCGTTCTACAATATAAGCACTAAAATGGATACAATTTTGTAAATCGGCAGCTTAAAATGCTTTTTCAAAACATCATGAAATTTGGAATAGAACTGCTAAAATAGATATCTTTGTGCCTTTACTTTCGAAAACAATAGGTCGTCGACCATCCAAAAGAACATGAATACATTTAATGCACTATATCAAAAAGCTTTAAAAGGCGAATTTTTGTCGTACGAAGAGGGTTTAAGCCTTTATTTAGAGGCTCCAACACCAGATTTAATGTTTATTGCACACGAATTACGCAAAAAAGCCAGCCCTCCCAAAATGGTTGGGTGGCAAATTGACCGAAATATCAACATTACCAATGTTTGCGTGGCTCAATGTCAATTTTGCAACTTCTATCGTAGGGCCGATGCTCCTGACACGTACATCACCACAATGGACGAATATCGTACAAAAATTGATGAGCTATACGCCTTGGGCGGACGTCAGGTACTTTTGCAAGGCGGATTACATCCGAAATTAGGTTTGGCTTTTTATCAAAATTTATTTAGCGAGTTAAAGCGTTTATATCCCGACCTTAAACTCCATGCACTTGGGCCAGCCGAAATCCACCATATCGCCCGAAAAGACCGCATGAGTTATCTTGAGGTTTTACAAGTTTTAAGATCCTCTGGTTTAGATAGTTTGCCAGGTGCTGGCGCCGAAATTTTAACCGATAGAGTTCGAAAAGTGGTATCGAAAGGCAAATGCACAGCCCAACAATGGCTCGATGTGATGCGTGCCGCCCATCAATTGGACATGCTGACATCTGCCACCATGATGTTTGGACATATGGAAACCAAAGCCGAACGAATAGAACACCTTATCGCCCTTCGACAAGTACAGTCCGAGAAACCCGAAGGACACATTGGTTTTATCTCATTTATTCCATGGCCGTTCCAAGACGAAGGAACAGAATTGAAGGAGCAACAAGGCATATCGAATACAGTGATGGCCGAAGAATACATTAGAACCATTGCTATCAGTCGCATTTTACTGCCCAATATTGCCAACATACAGGCTTCGTGGCTGACGGTGGGAACAGCCGTAGGGCAACTTTGCTTGCAAGCAGGGGCAAACGATTTTGGTTCGATTATGATTGAAGAAAATGTGGTTTCGGTGGCTGGTGCCAATTATCGACACGATAAAGATTCGATTCAAAAAGCCATATCGGATGCGGGTTTTAAACCAAGATTACGAAATCAACGTTACGAATACATCGATTAAGGTATTCGATCTATTTTTCGTTTTTGTAACTAGCAATATATCAGTCTTCTAGCTTAATAAATTACAACATTAAATTATACATAATACTTAAAAATTCTACATTAAAACACAAAAACGGTGGAATCGAAAAAAATTTACTTTGTGTCGGATGTGCACTTGGGTCTGCCCAATTCAAACGAAAGTTTGAAACGCGAAAAAATGCTTGTAGAATGGCTTGATTCGATAAAAGTGCAAACCGAAGCCTTGTATTTGTTAGGCGATATTTTCGACTTTTGGTACGAATATCGTTTTGTGGTACCCAAAGGATTTGTCCGTTTTCTGGCAAAAATTGCCGAGTTTACCGACTCAGGCATCCCTGTTTATTATTTTACTGGCAATCACGATGTTTGGGCATTCGACTATTTCGAACAAGAATTAGGGGTTGAAATTATTCGTAAACCCATTACTATCGATTTGCATGGCAAAAGATTTCATTTGGCACATGGCGACGGATTAGGTCCTGCCGATAAAGGCTTTAAGTTGCTCAAATGGTTATTCACCAACAAGATAGCACAGGTTTTGTTTTCGAGAATTCACCCCAACTTTGCTTTGTGGTTAGGGCATTCGTGGTCACGTAAAAAAAGATACGACGATGGTCTCGACGACTTGATATACAAAGGTCACAACAAAGAATGGTTGTTGTTATATGCTCGCGAGATGCTAAAAACCGAAGCAATCGACTACTTCATCTTTGGACATCGTCATTTGCCAATGCATTTGGTTGTGGATACAGCCGAATTTATCAATTTGGGCGATTGGATTTCGAACTACACCTATGCTGTGTTCGATGGAGAAGCATTGAAGCTTTTGCGGTTAGACGGAACTGTATTGGCAAAAGAAATTATTTAAGCACTTAGAATAATTTAGCGTCCGATTTTATTGAGCTAAGACCCTGTTTTGACGTACGTTGCAAAACTAATTAATAGGTTAAAGACCTTAATTGAACCGTTTTATCGTTCTGGAACCTTATCGGTTTAAGGCTAGGTCTTTTTTACTCTACATTTAAATCCTCTTCTGGTTGGCCAAGTACTTCGCGTACATCGTCGTATTCGAATCCGCGTTGAAGTAAAAACCGAATCAGTTTCGTTTTGTGCTCGTAGGGTGTTTTAGATTTAATTTGTTTGGATTTGGATTGAATTAAATCGCGAATAACATTAAAATATTCGTCGTCGTCGATTTGCTCTAATGCTACACGCGTTGCTTCTTTTTCGACTTTTCGCAAGTGAAGTGCCTGTTTAATTTTGGCTCTACCCCAATGGCTAAATCGGAATTTATCTCGAACAAAAGCCAATGCAAAGCGTTCTTCGTTTACAAATCTTAAATTCACCAAATCGTCGACAATGGCCTTCTGATGCAATTCCGAAACCTGCAACAATTTTAATTTTTCCAACACATCGGCCTTGCAGTATTCCCTTCGGCTGCACATGGTCGCCATTTTCGAAAAAGCTTCTTGTTGGTTCATTGAGGATTGTTGAGTGATGATTGTTGATTGTTTATTCGTTGATTTGCCTGTCCTCCGCCTCAGGCGGACGATAGATCTGCCGCAGGTAGATTACAGGTTTCAGGCCTGCCTACCGCAGGTAGATCAAAAGTTACAAGTTTTAGTCATTAGTTGGTTAAGGTGTTTATGAATTATGAAT
>DYOK01000013.1:0-12877 GCA_020720565.1 Acetofilamentum sp. | reverse complement strand
AAATTAAATATTAACTATAAATAAATTCGTTTATTCGTTCTAATAATACGTTAATCTGAATTGGTTTCGACAAATAGGCATCGAAGCCCGAAGCCAACATATGCTCTTTATCTTCGACCATGGCATAGGCTGTCTGAGCTATTACTGGTATTTGATAACCCATGGCTTTAATCTGCTCCATGCTCTCATATCCACTCATTACAGGCATCTGAATATCCATTAAAATTAAATCGATTGGGGTGTTGTGGGCGAGGACTTCGAGGGCTTCTTTCCCATTTTCGACCCAAATTATTTTAACTTTTGTTTTTCTCAAGGCTTCTTTTAAAAATAAATAGTTCGATTCCTCGTCTTCGGCCAATAAAATAGTTTTGTCGGACCAATTGAGCAGAGCAGGGGTGTTTTTTCGTGGGGTTAAGCTAACGGCTTGTTCCAAATTGCCATTATATGGCAATGTAAATTTGAAGGTGGCACCTTTGCCAAAATCTGATTCTACCCAAATTTTACCGCCTAAAAGCTCAACAATATTTTTTGAGATGGTTAGCCCCAAACCTGTCCCTTTCGATTTGGTAGGCCTTTGTGTATTAAGTTGATGGAACCGATTAAAAATCACATCGATACTGTCGGATTGAATACCAATACCTGTATCTTTGACATAAAATTCGAGCCCATAACGGTCTATTAAGCGATATCCAAGCGTAATGCTTCCCTTTCTGGTAAACTTTAATGCATTATGTAAAAGATTGTTACAAACCTGCATTATTCTTGTCCTATCGGTGTTAATAAATACGCCTTCGGTTTTGACAGGCAATTTTATCAGCGCCTGAATTTCGTCGGTCTTTTCGTATTGCTTCATGTACTCTCTAAAGTTGACATGAATTTCTTTTAAAAACTCATTAACGTTAAAGTACGAAGGATTAAGCGTAATTAGTCCCGACTCAATTTTAGCAATATCGATGATGTCGTCGATTAAATCTAATAGTTGACGGCTGTTATTATCGATCAATTTAAAATATCGGGTTTTATGATCATCTGGAATTTGGTCTTGCGCCAAAAGTTGAGAGAAACCAATAATGGCATTGAGTGGTGTACGAATTTCGTGGCTCATGTTGGCTAAAAAACTTGATTTTAAATGGTCTGCGTCTTCTGCCTTCTTTTTTGCCAGCATTAAGTTTTCTTCGCTTTTTTTGTGCATGGTTATATCGACAATATAATTTAAGGTCGATTTTATTCCATCCCACTCGATGGGAACTGTGGTCAATTCGATCCATTTTTCCTCTTTGTCGTGGGTCAGAATTTTAAGTACGGTCACACTTTCTTCGTTTTGGATAAACCGCTGCACGAACGAAGATCGGTCTTCTGGTTTAATAAAATCGGTTAATTGGTTCTGATAGATTTCCTCAATTGGACAAGCAAAGAATGCGATTCCATTGGGGTTGATGTACTTAAAAGTAAAATTTTGTGTGACAAAAATACTTTGAGCAGATTTTTCGAGTATCGATCTAAACTGAACAGCTTGGGTTTTGATTTCTTCAATTTTTTGATCGACCAAGTGTTCGAGCTTAGTTTTGTGTTGTGTCAGTTCAATTTCGTTTTTTTGTCTCTGGGTGTTGTCGACATCGATTCTGAAAATTAAACCACTCAATTGGTTTTTTACATAAACGCTTGTCCCTTCGAGATGTTTTTGTTCGTTTCTAGCTAAAGTGATGGTATAGGATTTAGGCTCGCTCATCACTTTGGTTTGATTAAAACTTTGTGCTTGATGCAGCAAATCTAAAATATCTGCTTTAAATGGTAAAAAATACGGATGGTCGTATAAGAAGGTTTGTAAAATGGTTGTTTTTTCGATTCCAAAGATTTGTTCCGCGGCTTTATTCCAGTATTGTATTTGCCCATCGAGCGAGAATGCATAAATGGCAATACTACTTATATTATCGAGCAAAATACTTAATTGCGCTTCTTTTTCGTGAATTCGAAGGGCTTGTTCGTTTTTTTCGCCTAATAAGTTTTGGAAATCGCTATGTGCCAAGTCTATAGCGTGATAGATGGGAACAAAATCAGCATTTAGCGAGCTGGTATCTGGTATACTAAGTTCAGAATCCCAGCCCATTCGGCCAAGCAATTCAAAGATATTTTTTAACTCGCAACTTTGGTTCAAAAGCAACTCGATATGCTTTTCGTAGATACTATTCAGTTCATCTTGAGTTGTTTTTTGAGAATTTTCGTGTTCTTCTACAAAATATTCGCCATTCTGATGCTGAGTAATGATACGAAACGTTTCCTCCAAATCTTTGGCTATTATCACTTTACCTGGTTCGTCGATATGCAATTTCCCAAATCGAATCAGCGTATTGATGGGCTCGTTAGTATGAGCAAAAATTAAAAGGGGAATGTCTTTAATCAGCGGCATAGTCCAATTGGTAAAAATATGCCTAACTTCTTTAGTGGTCGACTCCAAATATTGATAATCATAGACACGATAGAATTGCTTTAACTTCAGTTCTTTGATGGCGAGTGCTGACAATTCGTTCGTTTTTTTTCCGTCGACGGTGGTCACAAATCCAAACGGACGCGACAACAAAATATGTCCTTCGAGATAATATAATTCGAAGTGGTAACGACCACTGGGAGCATGGTATTCCCATTTTTTAATAATCTTACGGCCTGTAATTTCATTAAACACCTGGTTTTTAATGCACTTTAATGCCTGTTCGGTACTTGGCGAAATAAGTATTGTAAAATTTGGATTGCTTAATCTAAGTACCATTGTAAATGCATGCAAATAAGTACTGGGATTGACCAAATACACCTTGATAGGCAGACCAGAATTTGCAATTATTTGGTTAACAATTCGTCTTAGCTCAGGGGAAATAGACTCTAATCGAGAGCAATCTAAAACAATATTTGGAACGGCACTCAGTTTTGAATGAAAAAGTAATTTCTCGATCTCGACTTGTGTACGTAAAATAAATATTTTATTAACGGAAGCCGGAAGCTCTAGAAACAGCACATTGTCCGCTATAAATCTTAATTTACTCATTGTATATGTAATTGTAAATATTTTAAAATTGTACTGATGGGTGGTTAGTTTATCAATTAAGGTCTTCGACCTATTGCTTTTTGTGGAACTATTTATATCTATATTTTGGCTTTACAAAATATGACATTAAATTATTTGATAATACTTAATATCAAGACTTTGTTGTTGTTATTTAACTGTCTAATAATCAGAATTTACAAAAAAATGTTGATTATTTTGATTGTGTGCTAATTATCAGATTCTTGCATCTTTATTAAATGAATTTTTGAAAAGTTTATCGAAGTATTGTAATAGAGTAAGACATTAATTTATTTCAAGTACTTATCTTTCAAATTAAGGCGTTTGTAAATTTCCCTAATCAAGGGTATATTACTTAAAAGGTAAACAAAAAAGGAAATATATTTAATTATCAGTTATTTACATTTCGAATTAAATCACCATAAAGCTTAACAGAAAAATGTTTATAACAAATAAAAAGTTACTCATCAAATTTATGCTTTTTACCCTTACATTTGGCTAAAAGTTACTTAATCATGAAGATATTTTTTACCATGCTCATTTTGAGCACCTCCCTCGTTTTAATGGCACAAGATGTCGAATTTAAAAAGAAAAATTTTAGCACCGAAGAAGATTTTAATAAGGCTGTAGCCGCTCTCGAGGCGGGTGATGGTTTCTTTTTCGATGGCAATTTTCAGAAAGCACTGCCTCGTTTTTTAGAGGCCCATGCACTTAACCCTAACAATGGGTTGTTAAATTTTAAAATTGGCGCATGTTATCTCAAAAATGACGATGCCGCAAAAGCAGTTCCTTACTTCGAAAAAGCCAAATCTATCGATCCCGAAATTGACCCGAAGTTGCATTTTGCATTGGCTCAATCGTACCAAGCTAATAAACAGTACAAAGAGGCCATCGATTCGTATCAGACCTACCTCAACGGG
The DNA here is from genome assembly GCA_020720565.1 of Acetofilamentum sp. GTDB lineage: Bacteria > Bacteroidota > Bacteroidia > Bacteroidales > JAFGXI01 > JAFGXI01. Next base: position 8,902 of record DYOK01000013.1, on the reverse strand, counting down.
TTACACAAAACCAAGCGCCCAAGCGAAGAACCTATTGTGCAAAAACAACTCGACATTTGCCAGTCTGAATTACAAAAGAAGGAATCGTCACAGGCTACGGAAAAACCTGATAGCAAGACAGAAGAAACAATAAAAGAAACCAAACTAGACCACAGTTCTGATGTAGCTATAATCGAACCAACGCCTACCGAAAACGAACAAACAGTAAAACCCGTCGAAAAAGCAAGTGCTCCTGTTAGTAAAATAGAAACCAGCCAAACAACTACTCAAACAACAAAGCCAACAACTCAAGCGACTAAGCTACTTGTGAACGAAACCAGAACGGTTTCGACCACTAATTCAACAACTGGAAAAATTACTTATCGCATCCAAATAGCCTCAATGAGTACGCAAGCATCGACACTTGAGCAAAAGAAATTGTATTCAGGTACATTGCCTTTAAGTTTCGAAAAAGTAGGCGAACAATACAAATACTATATCGGCGATTTTGGGAGTAAAGAAGAAGCACTCAAGGCGAAATCCGTTTGCGGTATCGGCGATGCTTTTATAGTTAAGTTTGTTAACGGTAAAAAATCCTAAGGTCTTCGACCTATTTATTGTTTTCTAATTCGAGTAGGTATTCGGCAATTTTAAATTGACTTCTAATGGGCTTGTTTGAATTTACACGATAATATTGATTGAGCAAATTATTGTCGTGAATACGAGCTTTTACATTATCGGCAGCATGTAATTTGAATAATTCAATAACTTGCTTTTGGATATTAGGGTCATAAATGGGACATATCAACTCTACCCTTCGGTCGAGACTGCGGGTCATTAAATCGGACGAGGCAATAAACACACGGGTTTGCCCAGCGTTTCCAAAGATAAAAAAGCGACTGTGCTCAAGATACTTGTCAATTACGCATCGCACTTCCATCCCTTTTATTCCATCAGGTTTAATCGCATTCATCCCTCGAATTAGCAAAACGACTTTGACACCAGCCTTAGCGGCATCGGTCAACCATTGAATCAACTCGTTATCGACTAAATTATTCACTTTAATTTGAATCGATGCAGGTTTCTTTTTCTGTGCTTGTTCAATCTCGAAATAAATCAATTTCTTTAGTTTTCGACGGGTATCGAAAGGCGAAATGATTAAATGATTAAAAGTTGGCACATCGAAATTTTTGGTAAAAAAATGAAATAATTTGTATATTTCTCTGGTAATTTTGGGGTTTGAAGTCAACAATAAAGCATCGGTATAGATTTTCGAAGTCGATTCGTTAAAATTACCCGTGCTCACTGCCGCATAGTATGTTCTTTTTTGTTGGGCTACCCTTTCGATAAGGCAGGCTTTAGCATGAATTTTCAGTTTGGGGATGCCATGAATTATTTTTACACCTTCTTCTGTTAAAATTTCGCTCCAATGTAAGTTGGCTTCCTCATCGAATCGGGCTTGTAGCTCGATAACAGCTGTAACATCCTTCCCGTTACGGGCAGCATTTACAAGTGCATCGATTACCGCACTATGTTTGGCTAAGCGGTATAGTGTAATCTTGATACTTTTTACATTGGGATCGATACTGGCTTCGCGCAACATTTCGATAAAAGAATCGAACTTATTATAAGGTAAATAAAGCAGCTCGTCTTTTTTGTCGAGGTGATTAAAAATACTATGGGCTTGTTCGATTTGTTTGGGCACAAATGACGGATTAATCTGTGGGCCTTTGTCGAAAATATCTAAATTAGGAAATTGTAAAAAATCTTTAAAATTATGATAACGCCCTCCCGAAATGATGTTTTTATTTTGTTTTAATTTGAGTTTTTTAAGAAAAAACTGCAACATCGATTTGGGCATCTTTTTGTCGTAAATCAGGCGAACCGCATCGGCATCTTTTCTTTTCTTTAAACTTTGCAGCAATTTGTCGGAATAAGTTTCGCTTACATCGTCTTTAATGTCGAGCTCGGCATCTTTTGTAAACTTGATAGTATAAGCCGACAAATCTTTAATATCGAATGTTTTAAAAATGAGTTTTAACCCGTAGCGAATCATATCGTCGAGAAACATAATCGAAGTTCGCTGTCCTTCGTTTGGAACAATGATAAATCGATCAATTTTAGTTGCAGGTATCTCAATTAGGGCATATTCTGGTGCACTTTTATAATGTTTGATAATTTCCACAGCTAAATAAACGACGTTATCGTGCAATTTGGGGAAATTTTGAGTTTGCGACAACATAATGGGCATCAGTTGTGCTTGAACTTTTCCAGTAAAATACTGGTGCACAAATGTTTTTTGTTTTTCGTCCAATTGTTCCACATCGACAATATCGACGCCAAACGTTTTCAAATCTTGAATTAACTCGTTATAAACTCGAGCAAACTCGCTCTGTTGTTGTAAGGCAATTTGGTGTATTTGCTCAATCACATCTTGAGGGTGATAGCCCAAAAGGTCGTAGGCTTTTTTCCCCAAATGTGAAAGGCGGTGCAAAGTGGCCATACGAACACGATAAAACTCGTCGAGATTGTTCGAATAAATCCCTAAAAAATGAAGTCGATCCATAATGGGATTTGCAGAATCGGCGGCTTCTTGCAATACTCTTGCGTTAAAAGCCATCCACGATATCTCTTTGGGTATAATTTGCTTGACGTTCATATAGACTAACTTTTAACTCCTGCTTAAAGAGAATTTGCAACTAAAATCTAACTCAAAACTTTTTTTATTTGTTCAGAAAACCTTTGGGTTGACAATAAATACCAACTTCGAGTGTTTAAAAACTAGCGATTCATCTTTCTTTTCAAAGGTTAATTCGATTCCTGCGGCCATCGATTTAGGAAAATTTTTAAGTTGTTTGTCGCCTAATTTTCGCAAAAGATTTAAAAACGTAGGAATGTGACCAAAACACCACACCTGTTGGCTGTCGACCAACATCACATAGTCTATCAGCATTTGAGTATCAAATTCTTGATAAAGCCAGTCTAGGGTTTCGATTGTAGTGGTTGGGTCGCCAAAATGAGCATGGAAAATTTCGGCTGTTTCAAAGGCTCTTTTGGCAGGGCTACTGACGAATGCAGGCGAGGCTTCCGAAATTTTAGATTTAAGTTTTCGACAAACCTTCTGTGCTTTCTTTTGACCCTTTTCGCTTATTGGTCTATCGATATCGTTTATTGCTTCGGTAGCGGCTTCGGCATTGGTGTGTCTAACCAAATATAAAGTTTTTGTAACTGTGTTCGATTTCATATGTTTATTATTAGCCTCCTAAGCCCCGAAGGGGATATGGAGAGTGGTTTCATTTGTTTATAATTTACGGGAGTCCTAAAAATTGCTTTTTCTTCGTTGGACTTCAATTTTAAAATCCTCATTTACAATAGTAAACTCCGGTTTTAAAATCTTGTCCGCCTAAAAAAATCTAATTTTTAGAACCCCTCTTTAGTTGTTTGATATTCAGCGAATTGATATGATTTTGGATTAATCTCAATCGATGTCTTTTAACTTGGTATATTGTTTATCGCCAAAGCAAACACCAATTTTTCGAGCTTTTTTAATAATTGCAGCATCTGCAGGTACTAATTTGGACTGCCCCGAGGTTTCCGACAAGGGTATCGAAGTGATGTTTTGGTTGTGGATGGCTACCATTCGGCCATATTTACCTTTCGAAATCAGTTCAGCGGCATAAGTTCCAAGTCTGGTGGCTAAAATCCGATCGGTGGCTGAAGGTGTTCCGCCTCGTTGTGTATAGCCCAAAACTGTAACACGCGTTTCGTACCCCAATTTATTATCAATTAATTTAGCAATATATTCGCCTGCTTTTTCTTTTTTTGGTTTTTCGATACCTTCGGCTACTACAATAATCGAATAGGCTTTATGCACTTTGGCTCTTTCGTCGAGATAACTCAAAATAACCTCTTCGTCGTAAGGGATTTCGGGAATCAAAATTAAATCGCCACCACCAGCAATTCCTGAATGCAAAGCAATCCAACCAGCATGGTGTCCCATGACTTCGATAATCATAATCCGTTTGTGGCTGTTGGCTGTGGTGTGCAATCGGTCGATGGCCTCAGTGGCAATGCTCACCGCCGAGTCGAAACCAAAGGTGGTGTCGGTTCCCCACACGTCGTTATCGATGGTTTTTGGAATTCCGATTACATTGAGCCCTTCTTGTGCCAACTTACCAGCTGTTTTCATGGTGCCATTGCCGCCAATGCAAACCAAACAGTCTAGGTTTAATTCGTGGTAGTTTTTTTTGATTAACTGGGGTTTGTCGACCGCATCTTGAATTTGCTTTTTGCTGTATGGTTTCTCGCGCGAAGTGCCCAGAATGGTTCCTCCAAGTGTAAGTATCCCCGAAACGTGACTTTCTTTTAGCTCGATAAACTCTTTGTTTATCAGCCCTGTAAAACCACTCGAGATACCAATTACCTCCATGTCGTATTCCAAAATTGCCGTTTTAGCAACGCCCCTTATAGCGGCATTAATACCAGGGGCATCGCCTCCTGCTGTCAAAATTCCAATTCGTTTCTTTTTCACTTTTTAATTCGAAATTATTTAATACAAATGAAATCATCTATTGTTAACTGAATGTTAAAACAAAGCAAAATGATAGTTTATGATATATTTCGTCTGTTTTTTAAATAGATTTTATGCTCAAAATTAGCTTTTTTGGGTGGTTCGGCATTTTTTTAGGTGCCTTAAATCAACAAGTCTATACTTATATGTCTGAAATTCAGTCAGGTTTTTCGCCTGCAACCATTTACGAAAAGACTTGCGGATTCAAGGAGGTATTAAATACCCAACAATTTTTCACAATTTAACGGCAGGGCAAACGCTCACTTTTTATTGATATATTTTTTAGTACTGGTTTTATGAGAATGGAATTAATCTTTTTCAAACTTTAGCTTTATATTTTTGATTTACAGAATGATAGCGACTTGCATAAGCTTTGACAAAGTATCAAATTTTAAATATGATTGAAAGGATTAATAATGATAAAATATTTAAAAGCTTTATGTGATTTGAAATCTATCTAAATATTTTCTCTTTTACTTTTGTCCTGATACAAAAGTAACAAAAAATCGAGGCTAAATTTTATCTTCATTTCGTGATGGCGTATAGCCTAAGTAAGCCGTGCGATTTCTTCGCAAGCTCAGAACTTCACGGCTGTTACTAAGTCTACACTTATCACTCCAATTCGATAAAATATGCCTTTTAAATGCCCCAAATTGATTTTCTCGGTATATTTCCTTCGTAAAATCTCGACATGACATTGTTTTGTGTTGTCTCTCGCTTCTGTGTAGCAGCAAGGGCGTTAAAAATTTCCGAAGCCTTGCAGGAAATTTAGCCCGCCGTCTGCGGTTTTGCGAAGCAAAAAACACTGTGGCGAGAGTGCCCTTTCTTTTGGTTCGTTTTCTTTGGGCATGCAAAGAAAATGAACATAAAGTCCAATGATTAAATATCTGAAATATGATATTTGAATAAAAGTGTGCGTTTGCCCTGAATTTAACGGGCTTTTGGTTTTAATCAGAAATGTGTATATTCGCTCATGCAAATCAGCCATTGAAACACATCAATTTTACACATATTAGCCAATTTTATAGAACAGGTCATTATTTGTGGCTCGTTTTAATGTTTTGGGGTATGCAAAGTGTATGGGCTCAGTCGCCCCAATACGATGGTACCAGAATTACCATTCAGTTTAAAAACGGATCAGCCGAATCGCTCATTAAAGAAATTGAGCGTCAATCGGGGCTTATGTTTTCGTACGATAGCCGCTTGCTCATGGATTTGAAATCGCTTAGCTACAAGGCTAAAAATAAAAAGCTGAGCGAGGTATTGGTCGATTTATCGAAGCTTTTTAATCTCGATTTTGTATTAATCGAAAATCAAATGGTCATCAAAACTAAAGTCATTAAAACCGATGAAAAACCCGAATCGAAACAAAATTTCTATACCATCAGCGGAACCATTAAAGACGAGCAAACAGGCGAAAGTTTGATTGGTGCCAATGTGGCCATTGCTCATACGCCATACGGTACCATCAGCAATAATTATGGTTTTTTTTCGATTCGTCTGCCCGAAGGTACTTATCAAGTTAACATTTCGTATTTGGGATTCGAAACCATTACACAAAGCATCGAACTTAAACAAAATACGGTTCTAAAACCAAATCTTAAAACCCAAACGCTTAGCGCCGAGGTGGTTGAGGTGGTGGTCGACCAAAACAAAGAACGGATTCAAACCGCATCGTCGGCACAAGTGCGTCTTACCTCAAAAGATTTAGAACGTTTCCCAGAGTTCTCGGGCGAAGTGGGTTTGATAAAAACACTTGAAACCATTCCTGGCATTCAAACGCTAGGCGATGGTTCTTCGTTTTTCTTTGTCCGAGGCGGGCGTAAAGACCAGAATTTGATTTTGCTCGACGAGGCTCCAATTTATAATCCCTCACATTTGTTTGGGTTTTACTCGGTTATCAATCCCGAAATTGCCAAAGAAATCAAAACTTATAAAGCCGATTTACCGGTACAACATGGCGACCGTCTTTCCTCGCTAACCACCATTATGACTCGAGACGGCCATATGAATCAGTTTGGAATGACGGGAATGATTAACCCGTTTATTTATCGTATCAGCGTCGAAACCCCCATCGTTAAAAATAGAGTTTCGGCTTTTGTGTCGTTTAGACACAGCAACTTCGAATGGCTTTTTAAACGAGCCATGCCTAACATGAATATCTTTTTTTACGATATCAATCTTAAACTGAAATACAAAATAAACGAAAACAACTATTTGTACTACAGTTTCTACTTTGGCAAAGACCAAATATCGAATCAGAACGAAAATCAGACTGGATTTGGGATTTATTGGTCTAATTTCGCTTCGACCTTGAGATGGAATCACATTTTTAACAGCCGATTATTCTCGAACACTACTTTTTACGCTAGTGCGTACGAATACCAACTCGATGTGAGCGAACGAAACGAAATTCAGTGGTCGTCGTTTATCAAGAATATTACCCTGAAAACAGGTTTAACTTATTTCTGGCGTCCCAACCACCGAACCAACTTTGGTTACGAACTCAATTTACATTCGTTTAATCCGGGCAACATCAATACAGATCAAGTGGCTCAAGTGCCCTATAAACAATCGTTGCAAGCGGTTTTATATCTTAGTCACCAGATTGAATGGGGCACGCATTGGCGTGTTGATGCTGGGCTAAGGGCTTCGCTTTGGGCCAACTCTGGACCGACCACCTTGTATCATTTCGACGAAAATTATAATGTAAGCGACACCACTATTATAAATCAGACGGGTTTTTATCAATCATTTTTTAATGCAGACCCCAGACTGAGTTTTCAGTACTTAGCAAGCAGCGATGCCAGTTTTAAATTAAGTTATAGCATGTATCACCAATATATCCACTTAATTTCTAATTCGGCTGGCCCATTTACCTCGCTCGATGTGTGGTTACCTTCCGACCAAAATATTAAACCGCAAAGGGCACAAATGTGGAGTTTGGGGCATATCAGAAATTTAAATCGAGGCCGATTAGAACTTTCAGGTGAATTGTATTACAAAATTATGCACAACCAAATTGAATATGCCGACCATGCCAATATGTTGCTAAATCCCTTAGTCGAAGGCGAACTTCGGTTTGGAACCACACAAACTTATGGCTTCGAAGTGATGATGCGTAAACATCAAGGTAGGCTCAATGGTTGGTTGTCGTATACCTATTCAAGGGTTTGGAATCAGTTTAAAGATTTGAATCAAGGCTTCGATTTTGATGCCTACTACGATAGACCTCATCATTTTTCGGTGTATCTTAATTACAAGTTGAGTGCTCGCTGGCATCTTTCGGCCAATTGGACTTATGCCAGTGGACTTTTGGTCAGTTCACCCGTGGGCTATTATACCTATTCGGGTCAAACCATACCCGTTTATGGCCAGCGCAACAACGAACGCTTGCCTGCTTATCACCGAATGGATGTATCGGTCAATTGGCAGCTTAACCGACGTGACAAACGGTTTAAACATATGATTGCTTTTTCGATATACAATCTCTACAATCGGAAAAATATGGTTCAGATGCAGCACAACAAAGTGGAAGACGACCAAGGCCGTTACATTATTCCATCTAGTGTGTACGACCAAGAACAAATGGTCAGCACCCAAACTTATGTATTGGGCATCTTACCTTCACTCAGCTATAAGTTTCAGTTTTAAGGTCTTCGACCTATTTCTTCATTGTGTAACTGCCTTTTTATCTGGCTCTTACGTTATTAAAATGCGACATTGTTTTTATTTTTCCTTAATACACAAGTTCACAAAATAAAAATTAAAGAAAAATCTAAACGATACATCCTCTCTCGCAAGCGTCCGCTTGTGAGAAAATAGAAAGTAAAGCACACTAGAAAATCTTAAGAAAGAACCTAAATTTGCTCTTGATGAGTAGTGTATACAAATTTCAAGACCAGTCCAAGCCCTATTTTGTAAGTTTTGCTGTTGTAAACTGGATAGATTTATTTACAAGAAAAGAGTTTGCATACATTTTAATAAATGCAATAGAATACAGCCAAAAAGAAAAAGGTTTAATTGTATATGCATGGGTTATTATGAGTAGTCATGTGCATATGATTATTGGAACTAAAGGTAAAAATATGCAGGATATTTTGCGAGATTTAAAAAGTTTCACATCTAGAAAATTAAGAGAAGACATTCAAAATCATCCTCAAGAAAGTTGAAAAGAATGGCTAATATGGATGTTTGAAAGAGCAGGAAAGAAAAACAATAACAATAACAATTCGAATTGGCAATTATGGCAACAAAACAATAATCCTATAGAACTATGGGATAATTACATGATCAAAAGCAAACTAAATTACCTTCATAATAATCCGGTTCAAGCAGGAATTGTTAATAATG
>DYOK01000209.1 GCA_020720565.1 Acetofilamentum sp. | reverse complement strand
CAAAACGCTCAAGTCTTATTTGTGTAGCCAAAATTATTTTTAAAATATTCAGGCAACCATTTGTAATTTTGGGGTTCTAATACTACGTATGGACGCATATGAATGTGAAAATATTTTAATAAAGAATTGTAAAAAAGGCGATTCAAAGGCTCATACTGAGCTTTTTAATAGCTATGCACCCAAAATGCTGGGGGTTTGTATGCGCTACACCTCAAACCGAAGCGAAGCCGAAGATATGCTTCAAGACAGTTTTGTTAAAGTGTTTTTAAATATCGATAAGTTCGAATCCGAATTTCAAGGTGGGCTGGCGGCATGGATCCGTCGGATTTGTGTCAATACGGCTTTGAACTACATCCGTAAAAATCAAAACTTAAAATTTGATTCCATTTCGGATGTTCAACTGGCGGAGGCTGACGACGATGCCGATTTAGAACTTGGAACCGATGTTAAAAAAGAGGATTTGCTTAAGCTCATAGCACAGCTACCGCCCGGATATAAATTGGTGTTCAACTTATATGTGTTTGAACAATATACGCATCAACAAATAGCAGAAGAGTTAAAAATATCGGTCAATACCTCCAAATCGCAACTATCAAAAGCCAGAGCATATTTAAAAAGAGCACTATTAAACCTTAAACCAAAACAATCTATCAGCCTTGTGTTATGAAAAACGAAAATAAAATAGACCAATTGTTTTACGACGAGCTGAATGATTTCGAAATTCGCCCATCGGAACAGGTATGGCAGCAGGTGCAAAAGCAAACTGCTACCCACAAATACATGCAGTTGATTCGCTTTTGGCTCATCAAAAGAGGCCTTGCTTTACCCATTATTGGTAGTTTAGCATTTTTGTTTTGGTCGGCACAATCGAGCGAAAATATTTCAAATCAAAATTTGCCAATTGCTATCGAAACACTGGCAAAACATACTACCGACCCTGCAAAAACTGGCTTGAATGACAAAGAATTATCATTGTCGAAGACCGACGGTCATGCAAATGAACCTTTTATCCAAACTCAAGTGCTTAGCCAAACAAAAGGGTTTACCCCAAAAGCATCATCAGAAAGCGAATCACAACCATCTAACGATATTGAACGCAATTATTCTAACACAAGCTTGGCTACGACACAGCCTTTGTCAAATTCCGGATCAAAAAAACAAGCATTAAGCACAGGCTCACCTACTGACTCAAAACTGGAACGAACCGAGTCGATAATTCGTAGCTCCAAATTAACTGCTTTCGAGCCTGAATCTGAGCAAACCAATCGGGCACAAAAGTCTGAAATGATACCATCAAATGCAGACCAATCCTATTCTCAGTCCAACAGCTCACTGGCGGTCTCAAGCCACGCTCCATCGTTTGAAAATGCAAGTGCATTCGAAGCTGTTCCGACTGGTTTAAGTGGCTTCGAGAATCAGTCCAGAAAACAGACGTTTTCGGAAAACTTGGCTCAAGTGTCTCGTATTTTACCCATGTCTAATTTGAGGGTTCATATGCTCGAAAATCAATTCATCGAACCCACCTTAACAAATCTATCAAGGATTGAGCAAGCCGGTATCGAGCGATTTCACAGAATACCACTCCGTTATTCAATAGCTCTATTGGCCACTTATCAACAGGGAATCACACACTACAGCGGCACCGACGTACAAAAAAACGTACTCGAACAATCGTATCAAAATTTGGAAGCGTATTCGGCTCAACTGTTGGGTCAGGTCGATTACCGCCGTTGGCGATTCGGTTTGGGCTTTGCGTACAGCCTACACAACGAAAATTTCAAATATACCTATCAAAGCTTTGAAATTCAACAAAGTACACAATACGATACCACACACTTTGAATATTACACCAACGAGTGGGTTTTTGACGGCTATTACTATCTGACCGATTCCAATTCGATGGTATACGATTCTATTCCCATTTACAACGTCGATTCGGTATGGCATGCTTACGATTCTATTTCGTCGCAAACAATTACAGACACATCGGTGGTCGACCACCAAATTAACTCGGCCAATCGCGTAAAATATTTCGAGATTCCAATTATATTCTCCTACAAGCTTCGAAAAAATAACTTTTCGTTTCCAATTTCGGTGGGCTTAGTCAATGGAATTTATATCCGCTCGCAAGGTAAAGGAATTGTTTTTGATCAAGATTTAACAGTGGTCGAAAGTTCGGTATTGCCTTGGGCACAAGTACATTTTATGGCTTACTTGGGACTTGGTATCGAGTATAAAATTCGTAACCGATGGGGCATAAGAATGGATGCTTTTTACAAATACCAACTTAATTCTATCTACAAATCGGGAGTATCTCCAAATCAAAAGTCTGATTTTTATGGACTTAATGTAGGCTTGCAATATTATTTTAACTAATTTTATTCCCTTACAGACAACCTTTTCGAAAACTTGTGTTTTACTGATATAGATTAAACAATAATAACTTTAAAAATTGATGTCATGAGAAAATTATTTTACTTTTTAACTTTAATCAGTTTTTGGTCGGTGCAAACAATGGCCCAAAACGATTCTACTTTTTTTGCAAACGCAGAAACAGGTTCAACCAGTAACCCTAACGTTTGCGATGGCTGGGCACAAATCAACATCTATGGCGGTACTGCACCCTATCAGGTTATGTTCAATGGACAAATTTCGAGCGATACTTACTATGGCCAACTCTGTGCTGGTACATACACCTTCACAGTTTTAGATGCAGATAGTTTGGCTACCACTACAACTTTCGAAATTCTTACGGGTAACGGAAACCAAAACGATTCAACTTTTTACGCCTATGCCGAGACCGGACAAACCAGTGCATCAGGTGTTTGCGACGGTTGGGCACAATTGAATATATTTGGAGGAACCCCACCTTATCAAATTGTATTTAATGGTCAAAACAGTACTTATCTTAATTCACTTTGCGAAGGATACTATACTGTTAACATATACGACAATGCTCAGTTATCTACCACCCTTACTTTTTTAATTACAGCCGGCAATAGCGGTGACACAACCAACTACAACAACGAGATTTTTGGTTGCACAGATCCTGCATCGGCCAACTACAACCCATATGCCACCATCGACGATAACTCTTGTTTCTATACCAACGATTCATCGGGTGTAATTTATGGTTGTATGGACAGTATGGCACTTAACTTTAATCCACTTGCTACGCAATATGGTAACGAAGTTTGTGTATACGACTACTACGAAACCGATCCTATCGACACTTGCTTTAATACCATCATCGACAGCGTATATATTGGATCATGGAGCTTATTAGACTCTAATAATGTTTTGATGACTTGGGTAATTGTTTCAAATGGCGAAGTTTTCGAATTCGAAAGTGTTAATTATGAGATTAATCAAGATGGCATATTTTACTTCCTTATCAGTTTCTACGTCAATTGTACCAACAACCGCTCTGCCGATATGCAAACATACACCTCAAGAGTCCATATCGATTATCAAACAATGGGAATTTCGACAGCCGAAAAAACGAGTTTTGCAATGTACCCAAATCCAGCAAACGAACAAATTACCATTCAAATGCCAAAAGAAACAGCTCAAGCCCAAGTTAACATTGTTAATTTATCGGGACAAGTTGTACACAGCGAAGCCTTGAATTCTAACAACCAAACCATCTCTGTAAATCATCTTTCGCAAGGCATTTATACTGTAGTTATCAGCAGTTCAAATGCTAACATGGTTCAAAAATTGGTTATCGAATAAGCCTTTTAAACCGTAAGTTATCATAGAACAAAGAGGCGGTCTTAATAAGACCGCCTCTTTTGTGTCAAGTGTCACAAGGTTGTTTTTGAGCGGGCTACAAACCTTGATATTTAGCCCCTTACCTGCCATTACTTATACAAAGAGTTATCAGGTTTTTGTTCTTTTATTCGAGAAAAAAAGTTAGAACAAAAACCCTAACGATAAATCGATGTTTTTATAATAAGAATAGGTATATTTTAGTCCTGCTGAAAAATGTTTTATCCTGTAATTTACACCGATATCTAATGAAATTTTATTAAAATCTCTTGTGTATTGAAAAGGGTCTTCGATGTCGGTTACAATAATTTGTAAAGTATTCGATGGGTCGGTTTGGTAAACTGGGTATTTTCCAATCATCTCAACCTTTGAATTTGTCAAATTGTAACCGCTGCCCAATGCAAATGAAAAATTATTCAATTGCTTAACAATAAACAATTTAAATGGAATGCTTACAGAGTGTATTAAAATTTCTTGATTGTCATACGGCCCGTTATCGCTCGACGGTGAAAACGTCAGAGCATCCTCGTCAGGTTTAATATCTAAATAATAGGTGATTTTGTTATAATTATACCCTCCCGAAATGT
>DYOK01000208.1:3003-4361 GCA_020720565.1 Acetofilamentum sp. | reverse complement strand
GTATAATACGCTTGTATTTATGCGTTTAACTAAATGGATTTTCAAGTTGGGTTAAAAATCGTGGTTGAATAATCTACTTCAACCACAATGTGATGACTAAATTATTGATACTTGTATAGTTCTGCAAAAGCTACATTAAGGTTCATTTCCATTTCGAGCAGCAAAATCCAAAGCAAGGGGGATAAAAAGACCCGAACCATTAAAACTATAATTTATGTTTTAACAGGTAAACTTGATTTCTCTATGATTAATCCAAATTGTGCTATACCACACACTTTTATAAAGAACCCACTTTTATAAAGAACCAGTTTTATATTCAAAAATATCTAAATGACGTAACCTACGGCTGTTCATATAATCGTATATTTTACATTCCTCGTTAGTTCTCGGATAAAGTCTGGTGGATTTGATATATTCTAAAAAAATATCTATCTCCTTAAAATCTGTATGAACTCTAATATCTGTTATTTTCCAATCGTCTTCGAAATTTAATAAGCGAGTTATAAATTCTTCTTTTTGTATGTTTCGTTTTAAATTGTAAATATATTTATATTTCTGCTAAAACTTAGATTTGCTTTTTCACTCAAAAACTTGTAGTGCCTATTTATTTAACTTTGTCACCTACTTTAATTAGTGCGTAAAATTGACTACAAATGGTATTGCACAAAACAAACTAGGCCGTTGACCTTAGTTTGTTTTGTAATTGAACTTTATTTTCGAAAATTCAACATTGGCTTGTTCAATTTTGTCTTTTAGGCTCGAAGCGTATATTTTTACACTTTGGGCAACCGAATTATCACCTTGAGCTAAGATTTGCATGGCTAGAATAGCAGCATTCAAACTCCCATTTATTCCGACCGTTGCCACAGGAATACCTGGAGGCATTTGAACAATTGCCAACAAAGCATCTATTCCGTCGAGTGATGCATTTATTGGCACGCCAATTACAGGGATATTGGTACTTGCGGCAATCACACCTGGTAAATGCGCGGCCATACCTGCCGCTGCAATAATAACTTTGATACCTCTCGATTCAGCTTCTTTTGCAAATTTTTCGACCGCTTCGGGGGTGCGATGTGCAGAAAGAGCATGTATCTCAAATGGAATTTGGTATTGATCTAAATGTTGCGCAGCCTTTTCCATTACCGACCAGTCGGATGTGCTGCCCATAATAATACTAACTTTAGCTTGCATTTTCTTTATTTTATAATTTTAAACAATCAGGTTCTCAATACACATTAAATACGCTTTGCTAAGAAGGCCGGTTCGAAATTCAACGAAAGAAATTAAAAAATTTTAAAACCTTCACCCTTAAACTTTCAACGTGCCTAAGGCGGAGGACAGGCTTTCAACAATCA
>DYOK01000208.1:0-2903 GCA_020720565.1 Acetofilamentum sp. | reverse complement strand
TCAACAATCATCAATCAAAAAACCCTCAATTAAACATTCGAAAGTGCAGCCTCTAAAAAGTCGAAACGTTTCTGGTAATCTTCTATCGAATTGATAATCACTTGATGAGCTTCGTCTTGACCATACACGTGAGTGATCTCGCAGTGGGTGTTTAATTCGCCGGGTATATTTTTGTATGTTAAAAAGTAATGTCGCAATCGATTGACTATCAGAAGCGGAAGTTCACTTACATCTTTGTATTGCCCATAAACAGCGTCGTCTTTAAGCACCGCAATAATTTTGTCATCGGCTTCATTACCATCTATCATTCTCAATCCGCCAATAGGAATAGCCTGTACCAATAAATCGCCGTGTGTAATTTCTTTCTCGGTTAGTACACAAATATCGAGTGGATCGCCATCACCTTTTATTTCAGCTCTTCCTGTTTTCTCAGAAGAGTATTTGGCCACATTATCGCCACAATATGTTTGTGGAATAAAACCATAAAGTGCGGGAACTACATTGGAGAATTTTTGAGGGCGATCAATTTTTAAATAACCGCTAACCTTGTCGACTTCGTATTTTACGGTATCGCTTGGAACCACTTCGATATACGAAGTTAATACCAAAGGTGCTTTATTTCCAATTTCAACACCATGCCAAGGATGAGATTTGTACCTTAGTCCCATTAAGCGACCAATGGGATCCATTAATTTATTTGCCATAATTCAATTTATTTTAGGATTTAATGTCAATACGGGAATATCGGAAGAGAAAATAATATTCTGTGCCAAAGATCCCAAAAAGAATTTATTAATACTGTTTTCTTGTTGTGTCATAATTACGATTAAGTCTGCTTGTACACGATGAGCATAAGCTAAAATGGATAAAGCCATTAAACTACGATCGCTTTCGGTATACAAATAGCCAGTTTCGCATGGAATTGCATGGCTATCGATTTCTTTTTTAATTATTTCAAATTTCTGATTAACAGTTTCAATTGCTACCGGATTGTTTTTGTCGATAGCTGTTAAAATTGTGATTTTTGATTTAAAAACTTTTGCCATTTCTATGGCTAAATGAACCTTTTGTTCGGTGTGTTTGGTAGAATCGATAGGCAATAATATATTTTCGCAACCATTGGTATGGCTTTTTCCTTTTATCGAAAGCACAGGAAAAGCAGAGGTTTTAATAATTTGTAATGCTCTAGAGCCAATTATTTTAGTCGCAATATGATTCCCTGGCGAAGTACCCATCACAATCATTCTGGGAGTAAGGTGTTCAGAAACCCTCATTATTTCTTCAATAACTTTTCCCCTACGGATAATTGTGTGCACATCGACATCGGCTTTTTGGCTCAGTTCTTTGGCAAGAGTTTTAAGCTTTTGTTCAATTTTAAACTCTAGATCTTTTTTTTCGTTATCCGAAAATATGCCCCAGAAATTTGAATTGGTTTTAACCACTGTCATTATGCTTAACGACAATTGACTTGAGCGAGCAAGATTATGAGCCTGTTCGAGTGCGATGAGAGACTGTTCAGAAAAATCGATTGGGACTAAAATAGTATCGTGCACTGTATCAGAAATTTGGTTTTGTTAATTTTTTAATTACTAAAGATATCGAAGATAACATTATTTTGTAAATTTGAACCATAAAACGAATTACGCTTCAACCTTAAAATATGGGTACTTTCAATTGAAGTATTCGAACGCAAAAATAAGATTTTCTTACCAAAGCGAGCTTGTTTTTGTATTTTATGTATGTGAATTTCACAAAGTCATTTTATTGTTGAATGGTTACAATTTTGAAGTCTTTTTTTTACCATCGAAATATTTCAAATATCACAATAGTTTTAAATTTGACGAGTGGCCAGTGATTTTCGTAAGATGCTATATTATTTGGTTGTTGCATGTGAAATTGACATAAAACTCACACAAAAATTTAATTATATTTTTTATGCGTATCCCCGAGTCAGAACTAATTATCAACCAAGATGGTAGTATCTATCATTTAAATCTCAAACCAGAAGACATTGCACAAACCATTATTTTGGTAGGTGACCCCGATAGAGTCGAAATGGTGGCTTCCTTTTTTGATGCAATCGAGCTAAAAAAACATAAACGCGAATTTTATACCGTCACAGGCACGTATAAAGGACAACGTCTGACCGTACTTTCGACCGGAATCGGCACCGATAATATCGATATTGTAATCAACGAGCTAGACGCTTTGGTTAACGTCGATTTTACAACCCGAGAGCCCAAGAGCGAACTATCGAAACTCAATCTGGTCAGAATAGGAACCTCGGGAGGCTTGCAAGCCGAAATTGAGCCCGGATCGTATTTGGTAACCGCTTCGTCGGTAGGCTTCGACGGTATGTTGAATTACTATAAAGACATTGTTGATATTACCAATTCCAAATTCGAAAAAGAATTTACAGAATATGTCAATTGGAATAAACGATTGGCAACACCCTATTTGGTCGATGGTTCGGCTAAGTTTTTAAAATTATTCCATGGCGAGAAATATTTGCAAGGCATTACCATTTCGTCAAACGGATTTTATGGCCCGCAGGGTAGGATAGTGAGGCTACAAACTGCCGATGGCGAATTGAACGATAAAATTCACAGTTTCGAGTTCGAAGGTCGTAAAATTACCAATTACGAAATGGAAAGCTCTGCTTTGCTTGGGCTTTCGAAAATGTTGGGGCACGATGCCGCAACTATTTGTTTAATCATTGCCAACCGAATTACCAAAAAAGCAGTAAGCGATTACCACCCCATGATGGAGCAATTGGTTAAAGACGTGCTCGATAAGCTGTCTTAATTGTTGATATTTGATTGATGATTGTTGATTTGCCTGTCCCGCAAAGCGGGGTTGAAAGTTACAAGTTTCAAGTTGCGAGTTAAAAGTTTCAAGTTGCA
>DYOK01000207.1 GCA_020720565.1 Acetofilamentum sp. | reverse complement strand
GAATTTTATACAAAACCGCTTAATGCTCAGGGCAAGCGCACCCATTTTTTTATAGCTTTTTTAGCTATGTCAGTTCGAGTAGCTTTCGTTAGAAAGCGTATCGAGAACGCTTTACCCGAAGCAGTACGCACTTATGTCTCGATACATTCGCTTCGCGAACACTCGACACGACATTGTTTTGACGTCATTGCGAGGGTTTATCCCGAAGCAATCTATAATTACTACGATTCTAATTTTCCTCCCGATAAGTCTAGATTGCTTCGCCTTCGGTTC
Organism: Acetofilamentum sp.; assembly: GCA_020720565.1. GTDB lineage: Bacteria > Bacteroidota > Bacteroidia > Bacteroidales > JAFGXI01 > JAFGXI01. The sequence goes on along the minus strand of DYOK01000207.1, from coordinate 4,112 downwards.
GCAATGACGAGAACGTTATCACCTTGTCTAGATTTTACTCGTTCTGCTTTGTTTTGACGTCATTGCGAGGGTTTATCCCGAAGCAATCCATAAAGCCTTTGTCGAATCATGTTTAAAATATCTGAAATATCATATTTGATTATAAAGAATGTGTCTGCCTTGGCTTAATGCTTTAGTTGAGGTTTTATTAAAAATATTTGTGTTACTTTGTTTAAATTTTTGTGTTATACCGAATGTGCATTAAAAAAATTTACGACGTAATAAACACGAAATCTGATATTAAAAAAACATTTGCGAATGAAAAGAGCAGCAAAAATAATTCTTTATATTTTCGGTACATTTTTAAGCATTATCATCATTTTTCTGATTTATGCGTATTTCCGAATTCAAATTTCGCCCCCACAAGTAGGGCAAAACCCTTTGGAGCATGCTTCGCTTACACGCATCAACGACTCGATTAGTACCTATCAAAACAATTGGATAAAACTGGACCACTCGGGACTTTACGAATTGTCAATTTCGGGAAATCCATACGAACTCGGCACATTGCACGGATTGTTGGCAAAAGACTTAATTGCTTATCAAGAAGCCGCTTTTGTATCAGAAATCCGAAAAAAGGTGCCCTCGGAAAGCTACCTTAAATTTTTAAAATACTTTATTGGGTGGTTCAACAGAGACATGCCTCAATACATCCCGCTTGAGCGTCAAATAGAAATATACGGGGTGTCGCAATATACCGACGACGCTTACGATTTTATCGCTCCAAAATACCAACGTATTCTCAACTACCATGGTGCACACGACATAGGGCATACCCTTCAGAATATGAATTTGGTGGCATGTACTGCATTTGGTGCTTGGGGTCAAAAATCGGACGATGGAGCGTTAATTTTAGGTCGAAACTTTGATTTTTATGTCGGCGACCAATTTGCCGAAAAAAAGATTGTGGGTTTTATTAAGCCAGACCAAGGTTATCCGTTTATGTACATCACTTGGGGCGGGTTAACGGGTGTGGTGTCTGGAATGAACAAAGCCGGCCTCAGCATTACGTTAAATTCGGCCAAATCGGATATTCCAACCAGTTCGAGTACTCCGGTGAGCATTGTGGCTCGCCAAATTTTGCAATATGCTTCAACCATCGAACAAGCCTATGCCGAAGCTCAGAAATATCGCACATTTGTGTCGGAAAGTTTTATGATTGGCTCTGCAAAAGATGGATACGCCGCCATAATAGAGAAAACACCCGATACGACTTTGTTGTTTAAAGTAGACGGCCATCAAATTATTGGAACCAACCATTTTCAAAGTCCATATTTTGATTCGGATTCGCTCAATGTACAAAACATTAGAGAAAGTGCTTCTTTGTATCGTTTTAAACGCATGCAGCAATTGCTCAATCAATATCAAAAAATCAATTATTTGAACGTTGCCGAAATACTGAGAGACCAAAAAGGAATGGATAATTCCGATATTGGCATGTGCAACGAAAAAGCAGTGAATCAACTCATTGCACACCATAGTATTATTTTTAAACCAGAGCAACTTTTGGTATGGGTCTCCTCTGCCCCATTTCAGCTCGGCGAATATGTTTGTTACGATTTAAATAAAATATTCGACGAATCGGCCGATTACAAAAGTCCTATTAAAATTGATAGTTTAAGTATCGCTCCCGACGCTTTTCTATATTCTGATGCTTACAAACAATCTCAAATTTACAGAAAGGGCGTTATAGAAATTTCGCAAGCCATGTCAGACGAAAAAGAAGTTAGTGAACCTTATTTGCAAAAGTTTGAACAATCCAATCCACAGTTTTTCCATATTTACAAGGTGCTTGGCGATTATTATACCTCAAAAAACCAAAACGCTAAAGCGCTTGAAACCTACAAAAAAGCATTAAAATGCGAGTTCCCACGATTGGTCGACCAAACCGATATCGAAACACGTATCAATGATTTGATGAAAGAAGCAAAATAATTCCACCGCAATATTTCGGCTCTCTTAATCTGACAGAATCACTATCTTTGTTTGACTCATCATTACGAACACACATCATGAAATACAATCAAATCGATACTTTAACACAGAAATATTTACACGAAGCCATCGATTTTCGTAGGCATTTGCACCAGTATCCTGAATTGTCGTTTCAGGAACACAAAACAGCCCGATGGATTGGGCAGCAACTTACACTATTGAAAATTGAACACCGAATGGGCGTTGGCGGCAATAGCATTATTGCAAAACTCGAATCGAATCCAGAACAAGGCTTAGCCATTGCTTTGCGGGCCGATTTTGACGCTTTGCCCATACAAGAAGAAACCCATTTGCCTTTCGAATCGCATCATGCAGGTGTAATGCATGCTTGCGGACACGACTTTCATACAGCGTCCTTGCTCACTACAGCCAAGGTTCTAAACGATTCCAAGTCGTTGTGGAATGGCACCATTTATCTCATTTTTCAACATGCCGAAGAGGTACTACCCGGTGGGGCTATTGCCGTTTTAAACGATCACCCTTTCGATGGGCCTCAACCCATCGCCATCGTTGGACAACACGTCGCCCCCGAATTACCCGTAGGTTCAATTGGATTAAAATCAGGGCGCTACATGGCTTCGAGCGATGAGATTTATATTAAAATTCACGGCAAAGGTGGGCATGGGGCATTGCCACAACATATTAACGATACGGTTTTGGCCAGTGCCCAGATGATTGTTAACCTACAACAAGTTTCGGCACGATTGGCCCCTCCTACCATTCCTACGGTTTTGTCGTTTGGACGATTTATTGCCAATGGTGCGACCAATGTAATTCCTGACTTAGTGCAAATCGAAGGTACATTCCGCACCTTCGACGAAAATTGGCGAAGCAAAGCACACGAACATATTATCCACATTGCCGGCTCAACGGCCGAATCGTATGGCTGTACTTGTCAAACCGAAATTAGAAAAGGCTACCCAGTGTTACGAAACGACGAGGATTTGTATCAAAAAGCGAGGGCGGTAGCGCTCGATTTTGTGGGCGGAAAACAATTAGTTGAATTAGATTACCGCATGACATCGGAAGATTTTTCGTACTATTCGCAAGCGTATCCATCTCTTTTTTATCGTATTGGTGTCGGTCATGCCGATGAATCGAAAAATCATCCTTTACACTCGTCTAAATTTAGCTTAAACGAAGCGGGTTTCGAAAACGCCATAGGCATGATGGTTCGATTGGCTATTAAACTTTTAAGCTAAGGTCTTCGACCTGTTTGTTGATTTTGCAACTGGCATTTGAACAGGCGTTTAGGTAAATAATATCAATTATACACCGTACATGGTCCAAATAGAGTTAGCGAAAATATAATTATATGAGCAAATCGAAATAAGCATTTTCTTAGTTAACTCATTAGTCGCTGGTCAGCATACGACGGTAAAACAACAGTACGCTGAAAATGCCGGTTGTAATGGCCGAGTCGGCAATATTAAACACGGGTCGGAAAAAAATGTAATGCTCGCCGCCCCAAATAGGCATCCATTCGGGGAAATGCCCTTCGAGAATGGGGAAATATAGCATATCGACTACTTTGCCATGTAAAAAGTTCGAATAGCCTCCTTCGGCTGGTGCAAATTGAGCAATTTGAAAATAACTGTCGTTAAACCACATTCCATAAAAGGCACTGTCGATTAAATTCCCTAAGGCACCTGCAAATACCAAGGCCACTGTAACAGCATATCCCAGCGGTTTTTCGTTTTGTTTGATTAATGTAAACAAATAATACCCGATACCACCGATGGCCACAACTCTAAACAAACTCAAAGCCAGTTTACCCCATTCCCCACCGAACTCCATGCCATAAGCCATGCCGTTATTTTCGGTAAAATGGATAATAAACCAATCGGCAACACGAAACTCTTCGCCCAACATCCAATGGGTTTTAATATACAATTTCGACCACTGGTCGAAGAAAATAATCAAGAATATAACAACAAGTGGCAAATATCGTTTCATGGCGGCAAATTTACTAAAAATCGAAGAACTTTGCTCTAAGCCATAGTAAAGAAAATAGGAGTTGACTAAGTCAAATGGCGACTGTGCATTGAACTTGGAATTGTGGGGTGTAATTTCAATGG
>DYOK01000012.1 GCA_020720565.1 Acetofilamentum sp. | reverse complement strand
TAGTTTTTGCTTTTGAAATTACAATGGTTTTACTCTACATTCAATTTTAGCGTTTGTGTTCCGCTGTTTTGGGTGATTTTAACCAAATACAACCCCTTGCTTAAACCTTCGACCGAAATGGCTTGTCCATCGACTGTACCACTCAAAACCGCTTGTCCACCAATGTTATAAACTTTGTAAGTGGCATGATTTGAAGCGTTTTGGATCACAAAAGCACGGTCTGTGGGGTTGGGATACAGCGCAAGATTCGAAACAGACTGTATTTTCTCGACTTTTTGAGCATCGTAATTGCAGCCATTGAGTTGGCCAGTTTGATACATTTCGGTAATACGCGCCACATCGTTAAACCCCTTTTCTACACTCGACCAAGCGCCATTGTCACCTCTCGACCAAACAAAAGCCAAGGTGTATTCCAAATGCTCACCCGAATTTAATTGCCTATCGCCAATACTAATTAAGCCTCTTTTGTCTTTAGGTGGATTGCTTTCGTTTTCTTCGGTCCATCCGCCCGGCAAAGCATATTGCGGATCGATGCCGTAGGTGCCGTTATTCAAAGGATCGCTAGTACCCGGGAACATATATTTGGCTGGTGTGCCGCCGGTAGGTTGATAACCCATGCCTCCGTATATCAAAGGTCTGCCATCTTTCCAATAGCCGTTCATATAGTTGTAATATTGTATAGCCAGCTCGGGGTCACCTAAGGCACTTGCATTATTATTAAAATAAATAAACCGATTCATTAAAAGTTTTTCGCCGTTTTCGTCGATGGTGCCGTCGTTATCGTTGTCAAAACCATCGGCGGGTTCGGCTTCGGGGCCCGAAAGCACAGTTACAAACTGAGCCGGAGGATTTGCACCATAGGTATTATTGCTCCCATCACCATCGATATCATCGCCATTGTAGAAATACGCACTGTTTAAACCCACATGGCAGCCAATGTAATCATCATAGGCATCGCCCAAATCGGCATCGGTCCAAAATCCGGACGATAAATTGGAATAGTTATTTAGACCACGATTGTATACCGTATAATCGAGAAAAGTGGTATAATTAAGAACCGAGTCTGTGCCCGATAGGGTATCGCAAGCATAAGCATAGGCTTGTGCGTGTATTTCGACCCCCATGATGCCGCCATTGGTTTCGCCATGAGGTGCTAAAGCATCGTTAAAAATCCAATACAACGACATATCGCCTTTTATCTCGGGGTAGTCGCCCAATTGGGGTTCGTATTGTCCGTTCGAATTGACATCGACAAAAGGGGCTAAGTTTTGGGCATAACCCTCGGCTGTGTTGCCATGTGCAGGCCATTGGGCAATATCGGCGGGCATGTTATAAGCCGCATCGTTGTAATGCCAATGGTGGTAGTTAATTTGGTCGCGGGTCAGCTTCCAAATACGGTCAAAATTTCGAGCATAAGCGGTATCAGATGTACCTTGTAAGGCTCCCGTAGTGCGAAGCGGGCCGGGCGAGAAATCGTAGCCAGTCGTAGCGAATTTCATGGCGGCAGCAAGGGTGTCCTCGCTGGTTAAAGCACTGAGCCACAATCCGCCGGCAAACATGGAGGTTTTGCCGCTGCCTTTGGGCACATAGTATTTCGCTGTTCCAATTTCGTCCCAAAACATCTGTCCGCGATTGCCATACCAAGCATCTACTTGATTAATATCTAAATTCTGATAAGATACGCCTGATTGCGCAATGCCGAAATCTTCGTATTGAGTTAAATCGAATTCATTCAAGTGCCCACCGAAGTAACCAATATATTTGTTATTACAAATTTTTATTTGTGTTCCAATAAACTGATCGAAGTGATTATGTTGTATAAACTGATGATCAACAAAAATAAAAATATGCTGCCTATTCCATCCATATGCTTCATCATCATATATAAATAAAGTATCGTTTTTTGTATTAATCTTGAACTCATTAGAATTATCAAAACCTATATCGTTGGAAAAACAAGTATTAACAGTATTGTTTTTAAAATTATAAATAGAATCGACATTATTGACCGAAAAATATAAGCGATCGATGTTCCACTCCATATCGTATATCCCGCTATGGAATATGGTATCAACCTGTATGCCATCGAATCGATATAGCTTTTGTGAGCTATTAAAATAGATATCCGCTCCTCCTTTAACTATTTTTGGGGTGCTAAAATAACCCATGTTGGGAATAAAGTAGTAATGCCAGCTTGTGCCGTCGAAGTAGTTGAGGGTGTCTCTGGTTGTGGCATAAATTTTATCGGCATCGAACAAAATGGTATTTAATTGAGGTTTTAACTGTAAATTTTGACAATAAGACCAATTTATACCATCGGTCGATTCCATCATCCCAAGGCTAGTTTGTGCATAAATCATTCCGTTGTTTTTGTACAATCTTGTAGAGGAGGTGGGGGTAAATGCAGTAATCAGGTTATAGGTTTTAACCCCATTTTGGTATGTGAACAAATAAAAAGAACTGGGGAATTTTCTCCCAATGGCATAAAAGGTTTGTCCATCGGAACACATCGACATCTCGAAAAACGAAAGACTATCGGGTGTAATTTGTTGCGGAGTGTTAACTTGTGCATTAAGCGCTAAAGCCCAGAATAGCACGGCCGAAATGAGTAGATTTGTTTTCATAAAATATTGGGTTAATGTGAAGTGTTTATTTTGATGGTTTAAATATTAAATACCAAGTATAAAATTTAGGTGTTTTTATTAAAATATCGATATCACGGTCGGGTATTGTACCAGATGCAAAAAGTTCCGAAAAGGTTGCATACACATTTAAAAAAATAATTAATTTTTTTTAGTGCTAACAGCACAGGGCGGCCGCACACTTTTTTTAAAATATTATATTTCGGAAATTTTTAAACAATAGGGCAAGACAAAGGCTTTATGGATTGCTTCGGGATAAACCGTCGCAATGACATCAAACAAAAGCTTACAAAAAATATCTTTTCAAGTTGATAGCATTCTCGTCATAGCGAGCCGTAGGCGAAGCAATCCAGATTTATAGATATAAAATAAAAAGCTATAACTTTCTACAAATCAATAATTAACAATCATCAATCGGAAATCAATTAAAGCTACCCGAACTACAGTTGCGGTTGCTCTTTAGTTATTTTAATCGTAGTTAGAAAAATATTAAATAGGTCGGAGACCTTATTCTAATCGAGAAGGCTTCTGTTTATCGATAATCTATTATCTTTATACAAATAAAATCGGATGAACTATTCCTCCAAAGGATTCGTTTTTAATTTTTGCCAGTTTCAAATCCAAATTTGATTTTAATCTTATGCAATCAATTTATAATCAATATCTAAGTAGTTCAAAGAAGCGCTTAGCCATATTAATCGATCCCGAAAAATGGACCGATGTTCAGCTTAAAAATTGGTCTAAAAAGATAGATAAGGCCCATATTGATTTTGTATTGCTTGGGAGCAGCTTGAGCAGTCGACCTTACGACGATGCAATTCAATTATTAAAAAAGCATACTCAAAAGCCAGTTCTATTGTTTCCCGGTAATAGTTTGCAACTCAGTGCTTATGCCGACGCATTGTTAAATTTGTCGCTCATTTCGGGACGCAATGCCGAACTATTAATTGGTGAACAGGTTCGCTCTGCTGTAATAATTAAAAATTTGAACCTAGAAACCATTCCTACCGGATACATTTTAATTGATGGAGGCACTCGCACATCGGTTGAGTACATGAGTCAAACGTCAAGTATCCCACGCGAAAAGACAGATATTGCGGTTGCCACAGCGCTTGCCGGCACCCAGCTAGGTTTAAAATGCATTTATTTGGAGGCTGGCAGTGGGGCCATGCAAAGTGTCCCCAATAGCATGATTACAGCGGTTAAACAAATGGTCGAAATTCCTGTTATTGTGGGTGGAGGCATCCGAACCCTCGACGAAATTGAAAGCAAGTGGAAAGCCGGAGCCGATGTCGTAGTGGTTGGAACTGCTTTTGAACGCGACGGTTCACTGCTTGAGGCCTTGTCATAAAAAAAAGCGGATTCAAAATTTTGAACCCGCTTTTTTAGGTCTTCGACCTATTTATTAATTTATAACAGAGTACTTATTTGGTATTTATGCAAATTGAATACAAAAGTACTGATTTAATAAAATAATTGTTCAAAAACCTTATTTTACGACCCAAGTTTCTCCGCTATTAAGCAAGTCGTCCATCGAATGTATTTTCGAAGCGGCTTTGGTTTCTTCGATTTTTTGTTCAAGAGCCACTTCGTAGGTATAAGCTTCAACAGCACGAATCACACCCAATGCCACTGGCATTTCGGGAGCCTGCATATTGGCCAACATCATATGAACAATAGGATCTTGGTTTTTAGCGTTGTGAACCAAAATATCGGCTTCGGTAATTCCGTTTTCGCCAATAGTAACTACTTGTAAACCCCCTTGATTTAGAACAATCCCTTTGTTTTTTTCTTTTCCAAAAATCATTTTTTGGCCATGTTCTAAAAACAATTGACGGTCTTCTTTAAACTCTTTATCGGTAATAGCCGCATGTGTTTGGTCAGAATAGATAACACAATTGACTAATATTTCGATTACAGATGTACCACGGTGAGCTTCTGCCTTTACAAATGTCTCTGTAGCATGTTTAATATTGTTGTCTAAAGCTCGAGCAAAAAACGTAGCACCAGCTCCCATAGCCAATTGACCAACCTTAAAGGGCTGTTCTATTGTTCCATAAGGCGAAGTTTTGGTTTTTTGGCCATATTTTGTTGTTGGAGAATATTGTCCTTTGGTAAGGCCATAAATCTCGTTATTAAACAATAAAATATTAAGGTCTATGTTACGACGAATTTCGTGGATAAAGTGATTGCCACCAATGGCTAAAGCATCGCCGTCTCCAGTAACTTGCCAAACGCTTAATTTAGGGTTGGCCGTTTTAACACCCGATGCAATGGCTCCTGCACGACCATGAATGCCGTGAAATCCGTAAGTATTCATATAATATGGGAAGCGAGAAGAACAACCAATTCCCGAAATTACGGCATAGTTTTCTTTTGGATGTCCAATTTCGGCCATGGCTTTTTGCACTGCATTGAGCACTGCGTGGTCGCCACAACCAGGGCACCATCTGACTTCCTGATCACTTTTAAAATCTGCTGCTGTGTACTTTTGTACTTCTATATTGTTCTCTAACATGATGTTCGATTATAATAGTTTTCTAAATGCGTCTTTTAACTCTTCCACAGTAAATGGTAATCCCTGAACTTTGTTGTATTGGTGATAATCAAATTTAGGATGGTTCATGCGTAAATAATTAACAAACTGTCCGCTATTGATTTCCGCTACAATAACATTTTTGAACTTTGTTAAAATATCCCCAGTGTTTTTGGGTAATGGATTGATATAGTTAAAGCTAGCCAAACCAATTTTATAACCTTGAATACGCAATTCGTCAACGGCATCGTATAAATGGCCTTTTGTACCACCCCATCCAATTACCAATAAATCACCAGTTTGATCGCCAATTATTTCTTGATTGGGGACTTTAACGATGACTTGATCGACTTTTGCTTGACGTTGGTCGGTCATTACCTGATGGTTTTCAGGAACGTATGACACAGTCCCCGTAGTCGCCATTTTCTCTAATCCGCCAATACGGTGCTCTAAACCTGGCGTGCCAGGAATAGCCCATTCACGTGTCATAGAACCATCTTCGGGACGGGCATATGGCAAGTATTTTGAGCCGTTGTTTTTTGCAATTCTTGGTGTAATTACAGGAAATTCAGACATGGGTCTGATGCGCATTGGTGCAGTTCCGTTGGCAATAAAACCATCGGTAAGCAAAATAACTGGGGTCATATGTTCTAAGGCAATTCTTCCAGCCTCAAAAGCATAGTCGAAACAATCCGAAGGTGAACTTGCGGCGATAACAGGCAAAGGACTTTCTCCATTACGAGCGTACAATGCTTGCATTAAATCGGCTTGTTCTGTTTTGGTAGGTAAACCAGTCGATGGTCCACCACGTTGAACGTTAACAATAACCAAAGGTAATTCGGTAATTACAGCCAAACCAGCCGCTTCAGTTTTTAAAGCTAAACCTGGGCCCGAAGTGGTTGTTACGGCAAAATTTCCGGCGAATGATGCTCCAATAGCGGTACAAATACCTGCAATTTCGTCTTCGGCTTGGAATGTTTTAGCCCCTAAGTCTTGGCGATCGGCTATATATTGTAAAATCTCAGTTGCAGGTGTAATAGGATAGGAACCGCAGAATATAGGCAAATTAGCTTTTTCTGCTGCGGCTAAAAGCCCCCAAGCAGTGGCTTGATTTCCGCTGATGCTTCGGTATTTACCTTTCTCGATTTGAGCAGGTTCTACACGATACGAAGGCAAAGCATGAACATTCGATGCATAATCGAACCCAGCTTGTAACACACGTTTATTGGCATCAACAATTTGTGGTTTTTTTCCAAATTTTTTCTCGAAATACTTAAACGTATTGTCGAAAGGTTTGTCGAACAAATTGTAGCAAATACCTAAAGCAAACATATTTTTGCTACGTAAAATACTTTTGGTATCTAAACCAGAATCTTTTAAAGCTTCTTTGGTTAAAGTTGAAATGGGAGCTAAAATGACGTTATAGTCTTCAAGTTTAAGCTCCGAGATTGGGTCTTCGGTTTTAAACCCAGCCTTTTGGAAGTTCTTTTCGTTGAAAGTGTCCACGTCGGTTATCACTGTACCCCCTTTTTTAATCCAACGGCGATTGGCCATTAGAGCTGCGGGGTTCATGGCTACCAATACATCGGCATAATCGCCTGGTGTATGAATCTTTTTTTGTCCAAAATGCACTTGAAATCCAGATACGCCGCCTACGGTTCCTTGTGGGGCTCTAATTTCTGCTGGATAATCTGGGAATGTCGCTACATCGTTTCCGAATAAAGCCGATTCATCGGTGAATAAATTCCCTGTCAATTGCATTCCATCGCCGGAGTCGCCCGAAAATCGGATTACGACCGCTTCTTTTTCAACGACATTTGCTTTGTTGTTCATATCAAAATAGATCTGTTATGTAGAAAGTTATATAATTCCAAGCTGTATTTGACTCATGTAAATATCACGATAAGTCACTATCAAAAAATGAAGTTGTAAAGTTAAACCATTTCGACACATTGAAACGAGAAATAACATATTTTTTAACATGTCGAACAGGTAATTTAAGATGAACAATGTATATACATAAAACCATTTGTAAATTAAAATATTTCTTATGTGTCTTTTGTTGTATGCTGTAAGTTGTAAATACATGTGTGTCAATAATATACCTATATGTATTCGGATTGAGTGTATAATTGAATTGGTTTTATAATACCAATTTGCATTGTCATCTATTTTGTGGGCTGATTTTGCATTGAGCGTGCATTTTTTTAACCATATGATTATGCTTGAGTCGTGATTGAATGGTAAAAAACAAAGCTTATTTTAATTTTTATACAACAAAATCAAAGCGTTTTTTTTGAAGCAAGTTTTACTATTCTTTGGAAGCCATTACAAGATTTAGATAAAGTATATTATTTTTGCATTCATGAAAAAATTGACCAGTATCTCGTATTACATTTTCTTTTTTACTACTGGTGTGCCACTCATATTAATTGCCTTGATCATCTGGGCAGCTACAATTTGGTGGGATAAACGCTTGTATTGGCTGCATTGGTATACTTCTTTATGGAGTGCTTTTCTTTTTTTAGTTGTGCCAGGCTGGCGAATTAAAGTGTATGGCCAATCTAAAATTGACAATTCTGTATCCAAAGTTTTCGCATCGAATCACCAATCGGAATTCGATATTGTGGTGGTAGGGCACCTATTGGCAAACTTTAAATGGGTTTCAAAATCGGAAGTATTCAAAGGCCCAATTATTGGTTGGAATATGAGATTAAATCGGTATATCGAACTAAAGCGTGGCGACCGTAAAAGCATTGTTCAAATGGTTAGAGACAGCATGAAAGCCCTCGAAATGGGGAGCTCAGTTTTTATTTTCCCCGAAGGTACTCGTTCGCTCAATGGTATTGTGGGGCCTTTTGCTGCTGGGGCTTTTGTGATAGCTAAAAAACAAAAAGTAGGGGTACAGCCTATTGTGATTAATGGAACCAAAAATATTATGGAAAAAGGCGACTGGAAACTTAATTTTAGAGCCCAAGTTACCATTGAGGTACTCGATTATATTCCTTATCAGGATATTGCCGAATTATCGCCCGAAGCAATTGCCGAAAAAGTCAGAAGTTTAATTGTGGCTAAAGTCGACGAACATCAAGCACAATAATCTCTTTTGTCAAAAGCCAAAAAAAAATCCCATGGATAAACCAACGGGATTTGTATTTTTTTAGAATGAGCGGCTTGAGTTAATTTGTCCTTAAATTTTTTCGGTTTTGGCTTCTAAGATATTCAAAAGCAATTCACGAGCTCTAAACAACTGGGCTTTTACAGTCCCTAGTGGCAAGTCCATTTCAACAGAGATTTCTTCGTACGAATATTCTTTGAAATAGCGTAGTTCGATTAAGCTACGATAACGAGGCTTAAGCGTTTTTACAATATTTCGCAAAATTCCAGCTTTCTGTTCTTTAATAAAAAGCTCTTCAGGCGTCAGACCTGTATCGGGTACCGAAGGTTGATACTCGTTGCCCTCTTCGTCGGTTCGGTCGAGTGAGATGGTAATGCCTCGTTTTTTTCGTAAAAAATCGATGCAATTATTGGTGGCAATTTTAAATAGCCATGTACTGAAAGCAAATTGAGGGGTGTATTGGTCGATGTTTTTAAATGCTTTTCCAAATGCCTCTATAGTCAAATCGTCTGCATCGTCGGCGTTATTAACCATCTTTAATACCATAAAGTAAATCGACGCTTTATAACGATGCATTAACTCGGCGTACGCTTTTTGTTCGCCGCCTCTTGCTTTTAGTACTAATTTAAAATCGTGTTGAGCCTTTTCGGATAAATTAGGGTTGTCTACCATTTTCTTCTTTTAGTATTTTTGTAACTCAGAAATACGAAGAAATTCACAAAAGGTTGTACAAAATCGAACACAATTAAAAAACTAAACAAATTTTTCTCTTTTAGGCGCATTGCACTGAGTGTGAGCACCACAAAAACCAGTATAATCCTAAGACTAAAAGCCAACCAAAACGTAGGGTTTTGCCATAAAAATGGAATCAGAAAGAACCCCAAAGCATAAAAGCTTACACGAGAGAATAACTCTCCAAAAAGTAGCCATTGGTGTAGGGGTTTATAGAATTTAAATGTGCTTAAATGCCGTCCTTTTTGTCTTAACCAAAATTTGAATGTGGTTTCGGGCATCGAATAGACAAATGAGCTGGGGTCTATCGATAGGGCTACATTTTGAGGTGTGGCGATTTGGTTAATAAGTAAGTCGTCGTCGCCCGAACTGAGGTAGGCATGCGACGAAACACCTCTGTTTTTCTCGAATATCGATTTGGTATAGGCCAAATTCCGACCCACGCCCATGTACGGAACCCCTGCTTTTGCAAAACTAAAGTAGTGCATAGCAATGCTTAAGGTTTCGAATCGGATCCATTTGTTAAGCAAACCAGGCAAGCTCATATAAGGGCCATAACCTAGTACAATCTCGGCATTCGTAAAATGCTGAGCCATTTGCTTAATCCATTGTTTATCGGATACTTGACAATCGGCATCGGTCAATAATAATATGGGGTATTTTGCGGCTTTAACACCTAATGTGAGGGCTAGTTTTTTTCCATGCTCTAATTTGCCTTTGTCTTTAATAAAAGTTGATCGCAAATTGGGATATATTAATTGCAACTGTGCAATCACCGTATCGGTATCGTCTTCGGAGCGGTCGTTGATGACAATAAGTTCAAATTCTGGATAATCTTGCTCCAATATACTCGGCAAAAACGCTCTTAGATTGTCCGATTCGTTGTGAGCCGCCACAATAATACTCACGGCAGGCCATGGGCTCGATTCGTTTAAAGGTTTAGGTTTTATAAACCATAGCCTGATATAGAAAAAAGCATAATAAAATACTTGAATGGCACTCATGCCCGCAAAAATAGCCAGTAAAATTTCGATAATATATTTGGTATAGATAGCTGAAAACATCATGTTTTATAAAATTCGTCGAGTATTATTAGTGATATGATGATGAACTGTTCAAATTGGCTTGATAAGTTATTCTCGTAATGTAGCTTCTAAAGACTGGGTTTGAATAAATAGATTGAGTGCAGCATCGATACTTGGTACAATGATATCGACGTAACTTAAAATGCCCGCATGGATGCCTTCGTCTTGCAAAGTTGCGATAGAAAGTGCCGCATGTTTAAATGTTCCGATATCGATTCGTGCATTACCAATTGCAGCGGTGTGCTCTTTCTTAAAATGTTGCATTGCAGCCCATTTTTCGTCACTGTTCTGAGCCGAAATAAATTGGATGCCCAGCCGACTAGCCCACTCTTGTCCGTTACCTCGAATATCGCCAGATACCAATACAATTTGATAACCTAACGATTTTAAGGTTTGAATCAATTCCTGCGTAGTGTCCGAAATTTGTCCGTAAACTGCTAGCGTACCATTCAAATCTAAGACGATAGTTTCAATGTTAATGCGTTTATCTTGAGGTAACGAAATCCACATTTTATGTTAATATTTGGTTCACAAAGGTACACAAAGGTTTTGACAAGGCCTTGAACGAAATAAGATAATTCTATTTATCTTTGTATGCTTTTATGATGACTTCACGAATCGGAAAACAATCATAAGTTCAAGGAATGAAAAAAGTATACTATTAACTTTTTTATTGAAAAATTAGTTTGATGCAAGTTAGAATAATCAATCGTTCAAAACATCCGCTACCCGAATATGCCACCGAATGGTCGGCAGGGATGGATTTAAAAGCCAATATCGATAACCCAATCGTTTTAAAGCCTTTGCAGAGAGCATTAGTAAAAACGGGTCTGTTTATTGAGTTGCCACTTGGCACTGAGGCACAAATTCGACCGCGAAGTGGTTTAGCATTTAAAAACGGCATTTCGATTGTAAATGCCCCAGGAACGATCGATGCCGATTACAGAGGCGAAATAGGTGTGTTGTTGGTTAATTTGTCGGATCAAGATTTTGTGGTTAACGATGGCGAACGTATTGCCCAAATGGTGGTAGCTCGTTACGAAACTGTGAGCTGGCTTGCCGTTGAACAACTCGACGAAAGCCAAAGAGGTGCTGGTGGATTTGGACATACAGGTGTAAAATAATTCAATTATAAATTTCAAATTAAGAATTAAAAATTCAAAACTCAAAATTTCAACCTGAAACCTGTAACTCATCAACGCATTAACAACTCAATACATTAACAATCCACTCTCTAAATCCAACTTCGGGGGTTAGAGGGATAAATATAAAGAGATGAAAATTATTGTACCAATGGCAGGCATGGGCAAACGCATGCGCCCCCATACCTTGACAGTTCCAAAACCACTTATCCCCATTGCAGGGAAACCTATTGTTCAACGTTTACTCGAAGAAATTGCTTTGGTGAGTAGCCGTCAAATTGACGAAATCGCCTTTATTATTGGCGATTTTGGCACCGAAATCGAACAACAATTAATCGAAATTGCCGAGTCGCTTGGAGCTAAAGGTACAATATATTACCAACAACAAGCTTTAGGAACTGCTCATGCCATTTATTGTGCAGAGCCTTCGCTCAACGGGGAAATTGTGGTCGCCTTTGCCGATACTCTTTTTAAAGCTGATTTTACCATCGATGTCGAAACCGAAGCCAGTATTTGGGTTCAAAAAGTGAGCGACCCTAGTGCTTTTGGTGTGGTGAAATTAGATGAACAAGGTTTTATTACCGACTTTATCGAAAAGCCAAAAAAATTTGTGTCAGATTTAGCAATTATTGGAATCTACTTTTTTAAAGATGGTGCCAACTTACGCAAAGAGCTCAAATATTTGCTCGACAACGATATTAAAGTGAATGGAGAATACCAATTGACCGATGCCCTTGAAAATATGAAAAACAATGGGGTAAAGTTCTCGCCAGGTCAAATAAAAGAATGGATGGATTGCGGAAACAAAGATGCGACCGTCCATACCAACCAAAGAATTTTAGAATATCACAAAAATGACGAGCTTATTTCTGATTCGGCCGAAATTTATAATTCTATCATTATTTCACCCTGTTTTATCGGTAAAAATGTGGTGATTAAAGACTCGATTATCGGCCCTCACGTTTCGATTGGGAAAGATTCTACAATCGAAAAAGCAATTGTGAGTAATAGCATTATTCAACGTAATGCCTCGCTCAAATCGATTACCATTACCAATTCGATGATAGGAAACCATGCCTATGTGAAGGATGTTACAGTGGAAATGAATGTAGGCGACTATGCTCAAATCGATTTCGATATCAAGTAGCGAGTTCAACCTTCACAATTTACAGGGCTTATGTAAATGTAAGAATTATGTAAAATTTATTGTCGTATTTAATTAATCTAGCAGGTTGATATATGGCTAGTTACAAATCAATAAATAGGTCAAAGGCCTTAACGTTCAAATATTATTTCGATTGAAATCAACTTTTGCTCATATCAAAGAACAAATAAAGCTTTATAAGATTGCAACATACATTCTGCCATTTATAAGCATTTTGTCGCTTTTACAGTTAGCCAGTGCTTGCCAAACGAGCAAAAAGAATTCGGAACATAAAAAAATGTATGCCGATAAAATAGAAAAGGCTCAAATCGAGTTTCAGTATTCTTTTTTTGAGGGCAATCGCCAGAAAATGCTCGGTAATTTTAAAGAAGCCAGCGCCAATTATAACAATTGTTTAAAAATAAACCCCAAAAGTGCGGCAGCTAACTACGAAATGGCCACCTTATATGCCATGACTCAAAATTTTGAACCTGCCCTTAACTATGCACAAAATGCCTATTCGCTCGACCCATCCAACAAATGGTATCAGACCTTGTGTATTGGTCTTTTTCAAAGTTTGGGACAGAATCAAAAAGCAGCAGAATGGCTACAAGATTTTTTAGAGAAGAATCCCGACGAGTACGATGCTTATTTAGAATTGGCCAACAGCTTTTTGCAAATCAACAAGCCAGATGAGGCGTTGAAAGCACTCGATAATTTCGAAAATAGATTTGGATTTTCCGAAGAGTTAATGGTTGAAAAAAACCGCATTCATATTCAAATGGGAAATTATGTAGCGGCTCGGCTCGAGGTACAAAAGATTCTTAAATTGGAACCCGAAAACATGCAGTATCAGATTTTGCTGGCCGATTTGTATTTCGAAGACCGTCAACCCGACAAAGCTTTTGAGATTTATCAAGAAGTACTAAAAATTGAGCCTAACAACGGACAGGTCCATTTTTCGCTCTCGGAATACTACGATTTAAAAGGTGATACCGAAAAATCGTTCGAAGAACTCAAATTGGCTTTTGCATCCGACATGGTCGATTTCGACTTAAAAATAAAATTGTTATTCAATTACGTAGGCATAAAAGACGCTACCGACGAAGAACAGAAACAAATTTATACTTTGGTGAATTTAATGCTCGAAAAATATCCGAACGATATGAAAGTGCATTCGCTTTATTCCGATATTTTGGTCAAAGATAAATTGTTCGAAGAAGCACAACGTGAGCTTATTCTAATTACTAAGAACGTGCCCGACAATTATGACGTTTGGGAACAATTGATGTATATCGACAATCAACTCGACCGTTTTCAAGATTTATTCGACCATTCGGTACAAATGTTAAATTATTTCCCCGAAAAAAGCATGGCCTATTTTTTTGCAGGATTGGGTGCATATCAAATTGAAAAATATCAAGAAAGTGTCGATTATTTAGAATCTGGCTTGCCCTTTTCGCAAGGTGATTCGGTATTAAATTCGCAGTTTCACACCCTTTTGGGCGATGCGTTTCATAAACTTAGAAAGCACGAAGCATCGGATCAATCATACGAAAAAGCTATTTCACTGAATTCGAAGAACTTCTATGTTTATAATAATTATTCGTATTTTTTGTCGTTGCGTGCACACAAATTGGATCGTGCGACAGAGTTGATGGAGGTTTGTATTTCCAAATTCCC
This sequence comes from Acetofilamentum sp., assembly GCA_020720565.1. Lineage (GTDB taxonomy): Bacteria > Bacteroidota > Bacteroidia > Bacteroidales > JAFGXI01 > JAFGXI01. The sequence goes on along the minus strand of DYOK01000012.1, from coordinate 11,286 downwards.
CAACAATTCGACTTACCTCGACACCTACGCTTGGGTATTGTATCAAAAGAAACAATTTGCCGAAGCATTGAAACTAATCGAGAAGTCTTACCAAAATGGGGGCGATCAAAACGACGAAGTGCTCGAACACTATGGCGATATTTTATATCAAAATAACAGGGTAGCTGAGGCTGTCGACAAATGGAAAGAAGCTAAAAGCCTTGGAAAAGGCTCTAATTTGCTCGACAAAAAAATTGCAGAACAGCGGCTAGTTGAATAACACAAGGTGTTATCAGTAGTTAAATATCAAATGAAACGAGGACGACAAATCAGCATTGACACATAACTTGTCCCCCCGATACTCGGGGCAGGCTGATTCATCGGGAAAGGAATGTTTAAAAAATTTCACAAACGACTCTCTAATTCACCCTTCGTGGGTTAGGGGCTAATTATACACGGATGAAATATCTTACTAAAATAGGGGTGTTGTTTATACTGGCTTTTGTTGGTCTGTCAGAACTGAATGCACAAAACGACACCATCGATTTAAAGCGAATTGGCGAAAAAAAACTAGCGACTCAGGTTTTAGAACATTATCAGAATTATAAAAATTTGACGTATAAAATGGACGCCGAAATTGAGTTTAAAGACAAATCGTTTAGTTTAAACATGACTTATCGCAATATCCTGGATTCAGCCATATGGATTAATTTGTCGCATACTACAGGTATTCCTGTTGCACGAATTTTAATCACGCCCGACAGCTTAAAATTGATTAACCGAATTGATAATAAATATTTGCTGATTAGTTTTAACGAAGCCTCGTCTCGTTTAGGTTACGACATTAGTTTCGAAATGGTTCAGTCGGTTTTTAATGCCCGATTGTTTCAAGTAGAAGAAGGCAAAGATTTGGCACAATCATTTGCTTCATACAAAGTATATCGCGACAGCACAGTATATGTGATGCAAAACGTAAAAAAGAATCGATATAATAGAAATCGTCGACAAAAATCTGAAGATCAATTGATTCACAAGGTTTGGATAAACGATTTATTCCAGATTGCAGCTTTTAGCATCGAAGATCGTGTAAAACAGCAAACCATTAAAGTCGATTATCCGAAATACCAAACCTCAGAATCGGAAAAATACCCTAAAACCATCTGGTTTGTGGCTCAAAATTCGAAAGAGCATGTCGAACTCAAGATGGATGTGAAAAAAGCAGAGTTTAATTTGCCATCTGTCGAAATGCCATTTAAGATATTAGACAAATTCGAACCCATGCAATTAAAGTGACCAATTCGACGGATGTTTACGCCTTGTTTCATCCGAATTTACGTTCCAATATAGATTACTTAATACGCTCAAATACATGATATCAGTAGACAATCTTAGTTTAGAATTTGGGGGGACTACCCTTTTTAAAGACATTTCATTTGTAATTAACGAAAAAGACCGTATCGCCTTGATGGGTAAAAACGGGGCAGGCAAATCGACCATGCTCAAAATATTAGCTGGCGAACGCACGCCTACAGGGGGCTTTATTTCGATACCAAAAGACAGAACCATAGCCTATTTGCCTCAGCATTTAATCACCGAAAATAAACGATCACTTTTCGATGAAGCCTCGCAAGCTTTTGCACATTTAATGGAGCTTGAAAGAAAAATTAACGATATTAATTCTCAACTCGAAACCCGTACCGATTACGAATCGGAAGCTTATTATAAACTCATCGAAGATGTGTCGGCACTATCGGAAAAACTTTATGCCCATGGCGAATTGAACTTTTCCGAAGATGTCGAAAAAATACTACTTGGTCTCGGATTCGAACGCACCGACTTCGGCCGTCCCACAAGCGATTTCAGTGGGGGCTGGCGTATGCGAATCGAATTGGCTAAAATCCTACTCAAAAAACCAGATTTAATTTTGCTCGACGAACCGACGAATCATATGGACATTGATTCGATTCAATGGCTCGAAAAATTCTTGGTCAATAGCGGCAAGGCAGTGGTTCTCATATCACACGACAGGGCCTTTGTCGACAATATCACCACCCGTACCATCGAATTGACCATGGGGCGAATTTACGATTACAAAGTAAGTTTTACCCACTATCAGCAGTTGCGTAAAGAACGCCGCGAACAACAGCAAAGAGCATTCGACGAACAACAAAAAATGATTGCCGAAAATACCGAGTTTATCGAACGCTTTAAAGGAACTTATTCCAAAGCCTTGCAAGTTCAATCTCGGATACGAATGCTCGAAAAATTACAAATTGTCGAAGTGGACGAAGTCGATACTTCGGCTTTGAAGTTAAAATTCCCCCCTTCTCCTCGCTCTGGTTCGTTCCCTGTAATTGTTCACGAAGCAGGAAAAGCTTATGGCGAACATCAAGTTTTTTCTGATGCCAGCTTTACCATAGAACGTGGTCAAAAAGTTGCTTTTGTGGGGAAAAATGGGCAAGGAAAGTCGACACTGGTTAAAATGTTGATGGGCGAAATTGACTACACAGGCCAAGTGACTTTAGGACACAATACCATGATTGGCTATTTTGCACAAAACCAAGCTTCGCTTCTCGACGAAGAACTTAACGTGTTCCAAACCATCGACGATGTGGCTAAAGGTGATATGCGTACAAGAGTAAAAGATTTACTCGGTGCGTTTATGTTTGGGGGCGATAGTTGGACTAAGAAAGTAAAAGTACTTTCGGGTGGAGAGCGTACCCGATTGGCCATGATCAAATTATTGCTCGAACCGGTTAACTTACTTATTCTCGACGAGCCTACCAATCACCTCGATTTGCGCACCAAAGACATTCTAAAAAGTGCCTTGCAAGACTACGATGGAACTTTAATTTTGGTGTCGCACGACCGCGATTTCCTCGATGGTCTGGCCAGCAAGGTGTTCGAATTTGGCAATGGAAGTGTGAAGGAACATCTCGAAGATATTTATGGATTTCTGCAAAAAAAGAACATCGAAAATCTAAAAGTGCTCGAAAAATAAGCTCTTCGACCTATTTCTTGTTTATGTAACTGTCAATTTATCAATATTATATATTAATAATATACGACGATAAAATATTCGAAATACTTTATACTTTTATCGAACACAAAATTGGATTACCGAGCTGTTTTTCGTTTTTGCAATCCGTTAATATTTAGCAATACTTCGTTAAACTTTTTAAAAGTTCATTTTTCAAAGATACAAGCATCTGATAATCAGCATAAAATAAAATATTTAATACTTTTGAAAAGTTTAACGAACTATTGATTTAGCTTACCACACTAATTTGAAACCACATTAATTACCATTCCAATAAATAGATTTGTGAGTACTACCAAGCCAGTCGAAACACCGTTAATGAAGCAATATTATAGCATTAAGGCCAAACATCCCGATGCTGTTTTGCTGTTTCGTGTAGGCGATTTCTACGAAACTTTTTCCGAAGATGCCATTAAAACCAGTCGCATTCTGGGTATTACCCTGACCCGACGTGCCAACGGAGCAGCCACTTTTGTCGAATTGGCTGGCTTCCCATACCATGCCCTCGATACCTATTTACCCAAATTGGTTCGGGCGGGCGAAAGGGTTGCCATTTGCGAACAGTTGGAAGACCCTAAAACAGTTAAAACCATCGTTAAACGGGGCGTCACCGAATTGGTCACCCCTGGCGTGGCTTTGGTCGATCAGGTTCTCGATCACAAACGAAACAATTTTTTGGCTTCTGTCATCTTACATCAAAAAACAATTGGACTTGCTTTTCTCGACATCTCGACGGGCGAATTTTTAATTACCGAAGGCCAAACGGCTTATATCGAAAAACTGTTGCAATCGTTTCAACCCAAAGAAGTGGTGTTCGACCGGAACCAACAAGCTTGGTACAACGAAACCTTTGGTAAACAATACTATAACTATAAGCTCGAAGACTGGATGTGTCAGCAAGATAGTGCCCACGAACGATTGCTTAAACATTTTGGAACGGCATCGCTCAAAGGATTTGGTGTCCATCAATTAATCCATGGAATTACAGCCGCAGGAGCCATTTTGCATTATCTCGATTTAACTGAACACCGCCAATTACAGCACATTGTAAAAATCTCGAAAATCGACGAGGAACAATATGTGGGGCTCGATCAATTTACCATCCGTAATTTAGAATTGTTTTATGCCGGTGGCGACGAAGCCAAATCGCTTTATAGCGTACTCGATAGCACCATCACACCCATGGGCGGCCGCTTATTGCGACGGTATATGGCTTTACCACTTAAAAAAGTCGAGGCTATTAACGATCGATTAGATGGTGTCAGCTTTTTTCTGAAAAACGAAACAATTACCGATGAATTGCATCACGAAATGGCCAAAATTGGTGATTTAGAACGATTAATTTCGAAAGTAGCTGTCGGACGCATTACACCACGCGAAATTGTTCAGATACGCCGGGCTTTACTGGCTTTAGTTCCTATACAAAATTCTTTAGTACAATCCGAAACCCATGCTTTGATGAGCGTAGGAGAGCAAATTAACTTATGTACAGGACTGAACGAACGCATTGCCAAAGAGCTCAACGAAGACGCACCCAATTTAGTTAGTAAAGGGCAAGTGATACGCTATGGGGTTTCGGAGGAGCTCGATTTGCTTCGTAATTTGTCCAGCTCGGGAAAACAATATATTGAGCAAATTCGCGATAGAGAGGCCGAACGCACGGGGATTACCAGTTTAAAAGTCGATTTTAATAATGTGTTTGGATATTACATCGAAGTGCGTAATACCCATAAAGACAAAGTGCCCGAAGAATGGATTCGCAAACAAACCTTGAGTACTGGCGAACGCTATATTACCCCAGAACTTAAAGAGTACGAAGAAAAAGTACTCGGTGCAGAAGATAAAATTCAACAACTCGAAGTGCAATTGTTCAATCGTTTGGTCGAAGATGTGGCACAATATATTCCTTCGATTCAGCTCAATGCCCAGTTGGTGGCACAAACCGATGTGTTGATGAGTTTTTCAAGTACAGCACGTCAAAATCAATACGTACGACCAGAGCTTAACGATGGGTTCGAAATAGATATTCAACAAGGTCGACACCCCGTAATCGAACGTCAATTGCCAATTGGACAGGTTTATGTGGCCAACGATGTGTTTTTAGACCGCGACAAACAGCAAATTATCATCATCACTGGTCCTAATATGTCGGGTAAATCGGCTTTGTTGCGACAAACTGCATTAATTACTTTGATGGCGCAAATGGGTTCGTATGTACCAGCACAATCGGCAAAGCTAGGAATGGTCGATAAAATATTTACCCGCGTGGGCGCTTCGGATAACATTTCGGCAGGCGAATCGACTTTTATGGTCGAAATGAACGAAACGGCTAGCATTTTGAATAATCTGACCGAACGCAGTCTGGTTTTACTCGACGAAATTGGCCGAGGCACCAGTACTTACGATGGTATTTCCATTGCTTGGGCTATGACAGAGTATATTCACGAACAGCCTACCCACAAAGCAAAAGTGATGTTTGCCACCCACTACCACGAGCTTAACGAAATGACCACTCAATTCGAACGCATCAAAAATTTTAATGTCGAAGTGAAAGAAGTCGATAACAAGGTGTTGTTTGTTCGGAAATTAATCCCTGGTGGCACTTCGCATAGCTTTGGAATTCATGTAGCCCGTATGGCGGGCATGCCCAAGTCGGTACTCAAACGTGCCAACGAAATTCTTTCGGAGCTCGAAGGCCAGTCGAAAAGTGACAAAACCAAACCGGTTAAACATTTGGCCGAGAACAGAGAAGGCTATCAATTGAGTATTTTCCAATTAGACGACCCTGTTTTGTCGCAAATACGCAAAGAATTGATTAAGGTGGACGTCGATAATTTAACGCCCATCGAGGCATTAAATAAGCTCAACGAAATTAAAAAGCTATTAAAATAAACTTTTATTGAAAATGTGTTGTAGAGCACCTTGCAGTAATTAGAAAACGTTAATTTTGCAGCTTCTATTTTAATCAATTCAAATATTCACATTTAATCATTTCTCTATGTTTATTTTAATGGTTGTCATATTTGTTCTAGGCTATACGATGATAGCTTTGGAGCATCCTTTAAAAATTGACAAGACGGCTTCTGCTTTGCTTATTGGTGTTTTAACTTGGACGGTCTATGCACTCAATAGCATTGATATTCTAAGTCTAGGACATAATACCGAGTGGAATCATATTACACATGGCTTGCAATTGGGTGGGCAAAATTTGCAAGAAACTGCATCGCACTTTCTTAAGCATGAATTGAGTCATCATTTGGTTGAAATAGCTGAAATTTTATTTTTCTTGTTGGGGGCTATGACCATTGTAGAAGTGGTTGATCATCATCAAGGATTTAAATTGATTACCGATAAGATAACAACAACAAACAAAGTTAAATTGCTTTGGATATTAAGTGTCTTAACATTCTTTATGTCGGCTGCTCTGGATAACTTAACTACTACAATTGTAATGGTGACATTGCTTAAAAAACTTATCGACGATAAACAAACCCGTTGGTTCTTTGCAGCAATGGTTGTCCTTGCCGCTAATGCTGGAGGTGCGTGGTCGCCAATCGGAGATGTTACTACCATCATGTTGTGGATTGGCGGGCAGATAACTGCTGGGGCAATTATTAGTATGGTTTTTTTACCATCCCTAATGAATATTTTGGTTCCGCTTATTATTTTAACATTCTCGATGAAAGGAACGACTAGTCGTCCCAAACTTGCAGAATCGCACAGCCATGGATCGGTTTCGGCAGGGGAGCAAAAACTATTATTAATAGTGGGAGTTAGTGCACTTTTGTTCGTCCCAGTATTTAAAACAGTCACACACTTGCCCCCTTTTATGGGTATGTTGTTAGGATTAGGCGTTTTATGGACACTGACTGAAATTTTACACCGTTCGAAACCTGCAGAAAATCGTTCATCAATGTCTGTTATTAGTATTTTACGACGCGTCGATGTGCCTACAGTTTTGTTTTTCTTAGGGATATTAACGGCAGTGTCGAGCTTGCAATCTGCTGGCCATTTGGGTTTATTAGCCCAATGGTTAGACGAGGTGACAGGTCAAAATATTTTCTTAATTGACATTGTGATAGGATTACTTTCTAGTATTGTCGACAATGTTCCATTGGTAGCGGGTGCTATGGGTATGTACGAAATTGCTCATGCCGGAAATTTTGCTCAAGATGGCGTATTCTGGGAATTATTAGCCTATACCGCAGGAACAGGAGGTAGCATCTTGATTATTGGTTCTGCCGCTGGAGTAGCTGCAATGGGTATGGAAAAAATTGATTTTATATGGTATTTTAAAAAAATATCGCTATTGGCTTTAATCGGCTATTTTGCCGGTGTTGCCACATTTTGGGGACAACAACAATTTTTGCCACACGAAAATCATGGTGTTGTTGAAGGTAAAGTTATCGTTGAAGAACGTGCCGAAGGCGAAATTTCAGACGATACCCCTGTGTTTTTAGGAAACGAGGTATATGTTGGAGTCAGAAAATTAGTTGATGAAAATGCTGTAGCTCCAAACGATTCAATTCAAGCTGCACATTAATTCAAGCAATTACCTTATTTTAAAAAAAGACTGCTTCAAATTTTTGGAGCAGTCTTTTTTTTAATTATTTCGACTTGTATTTCGGCATAAAAACTTATTTTTGGGTGTTCCCCCTAAATTTACCACATGATGTTTGCCGATTTGCACTGTCATCCCATTCTGAAAAGTTTCGGAAAGAATAATTTTCAACCCTCTCGTTCGGCTGAAAACGAAGCCAATTTGTTTCATCACAAGCCGCTAAATTGGTGGAATAAACTGCTCGAAAATTGGCTTACCTTAACGCCATATAGACAATCGGATTTGTATGCGGCGTTTTTAAGCCAATCCAAGTTATTGGGCTTGGCGGTTTATGCCCCAGAGCGCGATTTTTTTGTTGGTAAGCTCGATGTGCCTATCATCGAAAATTTAATAACCGATTTTGGAACCCAATGGATCGAAAAGATTCAAGATCCGGCCACCTCGTATTACGAAGGTTTAAAAGACCAATTTCAGTTTTTAGACGTACTCGATGGGCAGATTACCACGATTAAAGGAAAGCCTTTCCAATATAAAATTATCAACAACAAAACGGATTTAGAGCAATTGATTCAATCGCCTAATAACCGAGTTATAGGTCTGTTTTATACCGTCGAAGGTGGTCATAATTTATTTAAATTTGTCGAAACCCAAGCGTTGAGTAGCGATACCATTGAGCCTGATAGTATCGATTATATCAAATCGAAATCGCCCGTCTATTTGACATTGGCACACCATTTTTTTAATCAACTCACAGGGCATTGCATCAGTTTACCCGACAGTTTGCAAGAGTTACGCCCGCAAAAGTTTGGTAGTAATTTAGGCTTGTTACCCCAAGGCGAATGGCTTATCGATAGCTTACTTAGTCGAGAAAATGGTCCGAGAATATTAATCGATGTCAAACACATGAACCCACGTGCACGCAATACCTATTATCAAAAACTTGAACAATTGGCCGCTCAAGGCGATTTTGTACCCATAGTTTTTAGTCACGGAGGGTGCAATGGAATGGCTTCTTTCGATAATCCGGTTGTTACCAGTGGGTTATTTCAGGCCAAAGAAATTGGGTTTTACGACGACGAAATTATACGCCTGATTCAATCGAAAGGAATATTTGGCTTAAATATGGACGAGCGAGTGATGTCGAGCGAAGAAGCCCTCGATGCCACTAAGCATATTACTTGTGCTAAAAAACGTTACACCGCCACCTCTAAGCTGATCTGGAATCACGTCGAGCATATGGTCCGATTGACCGTTCCGCTTGGGCTCGATCCGTGGATGCAGATCTGTATTGGCAGCGATTACGACGGAATTATTAATCCAGTTAATGGCTTTTGGACTTTAGAATATCTACCTCGTTTTAGCGACTACTTTAAAATTCATTTATCCGATTTTTTGAAGCAAAACCCTGCCATGTCGTGTGGCCATTCTGTAGCGCAAATTATGAAACAAATTAACCACTTTAATCTAACTAATTTTATGATTAACCATTATTCAAACAACGAGTCAGTAAGAGCTTGAGACGTTTTGAAATAAATTTTTGTCGTTAAAATTATAACGTTCGTCAAAAAAAAGAATCATAATCTGAACTAATTGATTTAAAGGATTATATTTACATCACAAAAAATAAGAATATCATGCAGATTCGTCGTATTTTTACAGTCATATTGCTGTGTTGCGTTTATACGTTGACCAATGCCCAAGGGATTGTCAACGATGGAGCTAGAATAGTAACCATCAACACACCTTATATATATATTCAAGGTGATTACACCCACTTGGGAAATGCCGGGATTTTAACCGATGGACAAATACAACTCGAGGGCGATTGGATTAATAATGGCAATAATACAGTATTCGAAACCCCTAACAGCCATGGGGCAGTGGTATTTTTGGGTACAGGAACACAGTTAATAAGTGGTTCGCATTCTACCTCCTTCGAAAATATTACCCTTAATAAAACAGGCGATGTTTATCTTACCCAAGATGCTTATTTGTACTATAATTTGACCATGACTTCTGGGCAATTCGATTTAAAAGCGAACCACATAGAATTAGGGCAAAATGCAAATGTTGTCTCAGAATCGAACACCAACCGAATTAAATCGACCGATGGTTCAGGTATTGACGGCAATGGCACTGGAACCATTTATACCATTCGCGACAATCCGAGTGGAAACATTGCCAACATGGGTTTGACAGTCAATTTAACAGGAAATAATATTACGGTGGCACGTGGCCATCGAGTCCAAGCAGGAACAGGCTCGTTTACGGCAAATAACAGTGTGTTAAGGTATTTCGAAATATCGCCATACGCTAATAATGGGGGCGGACAAAATATCACGTTCAATACTTGTTTTACTGCCGAGCTTAACGGACACGACCCTACGAAACTAATCATGTACCAATGGTACGAATTGTATAATTCTGGCGACGAGTATTGGCACCCACTACCCGATAATTTGTCGGGGCAAGCCTTACCCATCAGTAAAACGCTCGACAATGGTACGTTAAATTACATTCGCCTAACACTTGGCAGCGAAGTGAAACCCTTGCCGGTGGAGATGATCAGTACCAATGCAAGCTGCGAAGATAATATTCGCACCATAAGTTGGAGTACAGCCAGTGAACAAAACAGCAGCAGCTTCGATATATTGGCTTCGCTCGATGGACAGCAATATTTTAAACTCGGGAATGTGCCTGCAAAAGGAAATGCTTCGAATGTGTCTAAATATTTTTTTACCGACGATTCGTGGTACGATAATCAAACCATTTATTATCAGATTAATCAATTGGACTTAAATGGCAAAACGGTGGCGTATTATACCAAAGCCAACCCTTGTGCCGAAAGTGAAGAAACATCGATTGAATTGTTAACCAACCCAGCTAAAAACGAGGTGTGGTTCGAAGTTAAAACCAATCAATCGGGGCAGTTTGGATATCAAATTTTGAGCGATTTGGGACAGCTTATTACGAAAGGCCATTTCGATGCTCAAAAAGGAATCCAAAATATTAAAATTGATAGCCAGCATCTCAGCAATGGACTTTATCTTTTTTTAATTAGTAACAAACAGATTTCTGAGAGCTTTAAAGTGATCGTATCGCAGTAAGAATAATTAAGGGTTATAAAATCAATAAGGAATTTGTATGTGTCTGTAACAAAAAAACGCTTACTTATTACGAATAAATAGAGATAATTATCAAATAAGACGAAGTCTTTAAATACACAAACTATGAAACGACAATTAATTACATTTTTCATGGCTATGACAGTAGGTTCTTTGCTGTCGCAGAATGTGGCCATTACCGACCATTCCACATTTACTACGCCCCAAACATTGCTTCATTTGTATAAAAATGCAGCCAATGGCAATATTATGCAATTGAGCAACAACACCACAGGCACTGGAGCCAACGATGGTCTGATGTTTAATTCCGATGGAACGAACTTTTTTCTGAACAATTGGGAAACCGGATACTTTGGTTTTCAGACCCAAGGCACCGAGCGTTTTAGAATCGCTTCTACAGGTTTAGGTTTGGTGCAAAACGACAGCTATTTAAATTTTGGTAGCACTTTGGGTACAACCGGCTATGGTTTTCGTGATAATGCAGGGACACTAGAATACAAAAATAATAGTGGTAGCTGGACGCCATTTAGTTCGATGGGTGGCGATTGGAAATTAACAGGCAACGCAGGTACAGTAGCAGG
>DYOK01000206.1 GCA_020720565.1 Acetofilamentum sp. | reverse complement strand
TGAGGGAGCTATTGAGGGAGCTATTGAGGGAGCTGTTGAGGGAGCAACTAAAGGGGTTAGAGATAAATTAACTATTCTATTAATTGCTATTGCGGCTAATGAAGGCAAAAGAGTGCCTGATTATAAAGAATCTACAGGTTTATCAAGCAGTATCGAAAGATATATAAAGCAACTAAAAGATGGAGGATTAATAGAATTTAGAGGAGAGGCGGCTCATACAGGAGGCTATTATTTAACAAAGAAAATGAAATTAAAATTAAAATAAGCATCAGAAAACAATGGGAAAAATAGGCGTAATTATACAAAGAGAATATATGACCCGAGTGGTCAAAAAGTCGTTTATTGCCATGACTATTATAGGGCCGCTTTTAATGGCAGCCCTTATGGTGGCTCCGGCATTACTCTCGAAATGGGACGAGGAAGAGCCCAAAGATATTTTAGTAATCGACCAAACCGGTGCCTTTTCGCAATACCGAATCAACACGGGTTACCTTACCAATTATCCGCTTAAAGCCGATTCGGTGCCCTTCGATAGCACCAAAATGTCGGTTCGTCGATTGCCCGATTCCGAACTGATAAAATTTCATTTTCTCGATTCGAAAATGAGTGTGGAAGAAGGCAAAAAAGTTCTTAAAAACAGCGAAAACTACGCGCTTTTGTTTATTCCCGCCAATTTGGTGAAACAGCCCATGCTCGAACTATACTCGAAAAAAGAGTCGGTGATGAGCTTGACCACTTTTGTGGAGGAACACCTCGAAAAAGAAATTCAGAACGAAAAATTACGCATCAAAGGGGTCGACCCCGACGTGATACAAAATGCTAAAACTGAGATCGATATTCAGACTAAAATTTTGCAAGAAGATGGGGGCGAAAAAGAGTCGAATTCGGGCTTAAATATGATACTTGGCATCTTTAGCGGGTTTCTGATTTATATGTTCATTTTTATGTATGGCTCGCAAGTGATGCGAGGCGTTATCGAAGAAAAAACCAATCGTATTATCGAGGTAATCATCTCTTCGGTTAAACCCTTCCAACTGATGATGGGTAAAATTATCGGTGTGGCATTGGTCGGATTAACACAATTTTTACTCTGGGTGATTCTTACCTTTGCGATGGTGAATGTAGCCAACCAGTTCTTCAAACCCGAAGCCAAGCCTGTTGTAACAAACCATTCAGGATCGATTATGCAATCTGCCCCAAGTGCGATGGCAACCAACGATCAAGTGGATATGGATAAAATGTTTACAGAGGTCGAGAAAGTTATTTTTTCGATCAATTGGGGTTTGATTATCTTCAGCTTTTTATTCTTCTTTTTAGGAGGTTACTTACTCTATTCGGCTATGTTTGCCGCCATTGGCTCTGCGGTCGACAGCGAAGCCGACACCCATCAATTTATGATGCCAGTAACCATTCCGCTTATTCTCGGCTTGGTTATGATGCAAACCATAGTCGAAAATCCAGATGGTGCATTAGCGTTTTGGTTTTCGATTATTCCGTTTACCTCGCCCATTGTAATGATGATTCGGATTCCGTTTGGTGTCCCCATTTGGGAATTAGCCCTTTCTATGGTTTTGTTGGGGATTGCCTTTTTGTTTTTTACATGGCTATCGGGCAAAATTTACCGTGTAGGTATTCTGATGTATGGTAAAAAAGTGAATTACAAAGAACTTTGGAAATGGATTCGTTACCATTGATAACATACAACTAAAGGTCTTCGACCTATTTAATATTCGACTAACTAACATTAAAGCAAGCTCTTTGCTTAAAAAAAACTGTCATTAAATAGTTCTAAGGACTTAACTTTGAATTTCAAAAAAAACAAATTTGATGCGATACGCCATAATCGATTTAGGAACCAATACATTCAACCTGCTGATAGCCGAAGAATTGGCCGGTAAGGTCGAGTTTTTGTACAAAGCCAAGATGGCTTCGAAATTGGGCGAAAACGGGATCAACACAAATCAAATTCATGCCGATGCGTGCCAAAGAGGGATTCAGATTTTGAAAACTTATAAGCAGATTATTGATAAACATCAAGTTACAACAGTAAGAGCTATCGCTACCTCTGCCATACGAACGGCAGCTAATGGACAGAAATTTGTAGATAAAATTGCCGATGAAACCGGTTATCGCGTCGATGTCATATCGGGAGAACGCGAAGCAGAACTGATTTGCGCTGGGGTTCTAAAAACAGGAATCCGGCCCAATGAACCTTATGTAATACTTGATATTGGAGGTGGTAGTAACGAATTTATTGTGGTGGAAAATGGACAGATGACCAAGTTGAATAGCTTTCCACTAGGTATGGCCCGATTGCTCGAAAAATTTCAGCCATCCGACCCTATCACTTTGACCGAAATTCAAACAATCGAAACCTATTTGCATCAAGAATTAGATGGGTTTATCAGTGAATTAAAAATAAAGGGCATAAATACTTTAGTTGGTTCGTCGGGCTCGTTCGACACCTTGTTGTCGCTTATTGCAAACAAATTTTATAGTGCAAGCGAATTTAAATCGAGCTTATTTACCGAAATTAATTTGAGTGAATTAGAGCAAATTACCAATTCCCTTATCGAATCGACTTTAGCAGAACGCCACAAAATGCCTGGCATGGATTTAATACGTGTCGAAATGATGGTTTTAGCAATTCTCTTCACTCGATTTGTGATAAACGCACTTAGTGTGTCGCAATTATTTCAGGTCAAATATGCCCTAAAAGAAGGTGTACTTTTTTCGATGATTAATTCTTAGTGAGCTTAGTGTTTTAAAATGACATCAAAACTATAAAGTACCAAATATGTTATTCACCAAAACAACAGAATATGCACTTAGGGTTCTGATATGCATCGCAAAAAGCGACTTACAATTGCTATCGGCCAACCATCTGCACGAAAAATTGGACATCCCGTATAAGTACCTCACTCGAATTATGACCGACTTAAGCAAAAAGAATCTTTTGCTCAGTGTTAAAGGCCGCGACGGTGGATTTAAGTTGATTCGCCCGTCGGAACAAATTATGGTTTCCGATATTATCGATGCAGTAGAAGGTATGGAGCGTTTCAATTCCTGTATTTTGGGTTTCCACGAATGCTCGTCCGATCATCCGTGTGCCATGCACTCGGTTTGGGAACAAAACAAAATTAATTTACTGCACACTTTTCAAACCACTTCGCTTTTTGATATGATTCAACAAGAGTTTCAAAAAAAATAATCCGCATGACGTCTTTTTTTTACAACTGTGCCATCTATTTATACAAAAGCCTGATTTTTATCGTATCGAAATTTAATCCCAAAGCCCGTTTGTGGATCGATGGGCGAAAAGATTGGCAAGAAAAATTAAAAATCAAAATTAATCAACATCCGCAAGTATTTTGGTTTCATGCGGCATCGCTCGGCGAATTTGAACAAGGGCGACCTCTGCTGGAGCATTATCGCAAAAATCATCCTAACGCTTTTATTTTACTCACTTTTTTTTCACCTTCGGGATACGAAATTCGCAAGCACTATGCTTTGGCCGACTATGTGTGTTACTTGCCCATCGACACCCCTAAATCGGCACGCCAATTTATTCAAATTGTCCATCCAAAATTGGTCTTTTTTATCAAATACGAATTTTGGTTTAATTACATGGCCGAGCTCAAACATCAAAACATACCGCTTTATCTTATCTCCGGCGTGTTCCACGAACGACAAGTGTTTTTTAAACCATACGGACGATGGTTTGCTTCTCAATTGTCGGCATTTAAAATGTTTTTTTTACAAAACCAAGCTTCGGCCGATTATCTAAGTCGTTTGGGATATCAAAACTATCAAGTGGTTGGCGATACACGTTTCGATCGCGTTTGTCAAACCGCCGAGCAAATCGAACGTCAAACCATGGTCGATCGTTTTACAGACGGAGCTACCACATTGGTTATCGGGAGTTCTTGGCCAGTCGATGAGGCATTTATTTTGCCCTATCTTAATGCCCACAAGCAATATAAATATATTATTGCACCGCATCAAATCGATATGGGACATATCGAACAAATCCAAAAAAGTTTGACACTCAAATCCATTTTATGGACCGATTTGCCCAACGAGGCACATCCGGAGAACTACCAAGTATTGATTGTAAATACCATTGGACATCTGTCGAGTTTATACGCATATGGCCACTGGGCTTATATTGGCGGGGCATTTGGATCGGGCTTACACAATATACTCGAAGCTGCTGTGTTTGGCCTTCCGGTAGTATTCGGCCCCAAAACCAAAAAATTCCCCGAAGCCCAAAATTTAATTTTAGCCGGTGGAGCCATACAATTGAAAGCAACGAACGACTGGGAACAAATTGCTGACATGTTATTTAACGATAACTCCAAACGCACTGAAATGGGACACAATGCCGAGCAATTTGTCAAAAGCAGCCGCGGGGCGGTA
>DYOK01000205.1 GCA_020720565.1 Acetofilamentum sp. | reverse complement strand
GGGTATAGTAATTTCAAATTTTATGAGATGAAAAGCAAATGAATCAATTCGATAAAACATTTTATCTTTGCTAAAAAATGTCCTACACAACAAGGACTATTACGATGGTAGAAAACAGATATTTTAAGTTTCTTTGGATCATTGTCATTATTACTGGATTATGGTCTTGTAATGCAACCAAGCATGTGCCCGAAAAAAGACAACTTTTGGTTAAAAACATTATTGTATCGACCGACAAATCGCTCAATACCGAACCCATTTACAGCTATTTAAAGCAAAAAGAGAACTCCAAAACCGCTATGTTTTTTAATTTTCACTTGTGGATTTACAACTTATCGCTTAGTAAAAACAACAAAGCACAAAAAGTACAAAAGTGGTTGGGCATCAAAAAAATGGGCGAAATAATTGGAGAGCCTCCTGTTTTAATGGACAGTACATTAAACGATGTTTCGCTCAACCAAATTAAGCAGTACATGCAAAATCGAGGATATTACCACTCGAATGTAAGCGACTCGATTAAGATTTATGGTCGAAAGAAAAATAAAGCCAAAGTTTATTACATCATTTCGCCCAATCAGCGGCTTTTGATCGATACGGTTACATACAAGATTCAAGATTCTACCATTGCAAAAATTATTTTCGACGACAAACCGAATCGAAAAATTGATGCATGGAAACCTGTTGATGTCGATATTTTTCAAATAGAAAGGGAACGTATTACTGAGCTTCTAAAAAATAATGGTTATTTTAATTTCACAAAAGAATACATTTATTATCAGATAGATACAGGTTTAAATATCAACAGAGCTAATGTCGAAATACGGATTGTTAATCCCGATAGTCAAGTACATAAGCAATATAAAATAAACGACATTTATTATATCAACGATTTCGAAGCACAAGAATACCTCAGACAAAAAGACCAGTATTACGATAAATTCGATACCACCCAATACAAAAAAGATTTTTTCTTAAATCGGAAAAAACCAATGATTAGAGCCAAAACGCTTTCCAACTCGAGTTACCTCTATCAAGGCGCTTTGTATTCGGCATATAATGTTCAAACAACTTATCGCCGCCTCTCCTCTTTTAACGAATTTGAATTGGTGAATATTCGGTATAACGAATTGCCCGACACCTCGAAACTCGACGTTATTATTCAGTTATCTCCTCTAAAAAAGAAAAACTATATCACCGAATTAGAAGGAACCAATTCATCTGGCAATTTTGGGATTGGAGGGCGTTTAAGCTTTCAACACCGCTCGCTTTTTAGAGGAGCCGAAATTTTAAATGCTCAAATCTATGGGAAGATAGAATCGCAAAATTCATTAGCTGCAAACAAAGACGATTTAAATTTTAACAGTCAAGAAATCGGAGGTAGCGTTAGTTTAAGTTTTCCAAAATTCTTAGTTCCATTTAAAACTGAACAGTTTATCAAAAAAAACAATCCTAGAACTTCGGTCGAATTTAACATCAACTATAAAGACCGCCCTGAGTACGAACGAAGTGTAACTGGAGGTTCGTTCGGGTATTTTTGGGTGAGTCAAAACTTTTTTAGACATCAATTCCGATTGGCCGACGTGAGCGCCGTTAAAGTGTTCAATATGGCCGATGATTATTACTCAACCATCGAAAACACCTATCTCGAAAAATCGTTCGAAGATTATTTGATATCGGCCAGTAATTATACTTTATATTTTACCAACGAAAATGAACGAAAAGGTCAAAGCTTTTTTACTATAATAATGGGGGCCGAAGTGGCAGGAAATACATATTACGCCATAAGTAAAGTTTTTAATTTCGAAACAATTGACGGTCAGTACCAAATGTTCAATAACATTTATGCTCAATATTGGAAAACAGAACTTGATATTCGTTACAACCAAAAAATTTCTAAAACATCGAAACTAATATACCGTATATACAGCGGCATGGCAAAACCCTATGGCAATGTTGATGCAATGCCCTATGTTAAACAATTCTTCTCGGGAGGAGCCAACGGTTTAAGAGCTTGGCCCGTAAAAAGTATTGGCCCTGGTTCGTATTATAATCCAGATCGGAAGTATTACAACGAAGCGGCCGACTTAAAATTTGAAGGCAATATCGAAAGTCGATTAAAACTTTTTAGTATTATCGAAGGGGCATGGTTCCTCGATGCTGGTAATATATGGGCTTTGAGCACCGAAGACCCTCGTAGTGGTGCATTATTTGAGGCTTCCGATTTTATTTCCGAAATTGGTGTCGGAAGTGGATTAGGTTTACGTTTCGATTTTAGTTTTTTAGTGTTTAGAATCGACTACGGAATTAAAATTAGAGACCCAAAAGAACCCGTCAATGAACGCTGGGTGATAGCAAAGCACGATTATAGTCCATTTAAAAGCAACTATTCTATGTTCAACTTTGGTATTGGTTATCCTTTTTAATATTTTTGTACTTTTAGAATAGGTTCTCAAATTGAGAATTGAGAATTAATAATACCAGCAACTTTTAACCTTTAACTTTCAATCTACCTGTCGGTAGACAGGCTTTCAAACTAAAACCTTGCAACCTTCAACAAATCATCTTATTAACACATTTTTTTGAAATAACAAACATAGAAATCATTATGATCAAACGATTGCCATTCATACTAGGTCTTTATCTTTTTGTAATTAGTTTTACGAGCCATGCTCAAGTCCATTTTGGCGGAAGAGCAGGAATCAACATGAGTTATTTATCCATTCAACCCGAATTGGTACAATACAATCTTGCTTCAACTTTTGCACCCAAACTAACTCCTGAAGTTTCGCTTTTAGGATATTTCGAAATTGGACCATATGTAGGAATACAGCCCGAAATTTTATATACCAGAAAGGGTCTAAAGTCAAAAATTGATCAGGCATTACACAATAATAATGATACTATGATTACAGGTGAGTGGCATTATTCACTCGACTATTTCGAAACCCCACTAATGATTAAATTGTCGTTAAACAACGAGGGTTTCGACCCATTTATCGAGTTTGGAGCTTATTATGGCTACCTGTTTTACGCTCAATACAAAGGCAATGCCTATGTCAATGACACCGAAGTTTTGAACGAAAAATTTGAATTAGAATTTCCAAACGACTCAACTGGCCGATCTTTTAATCATCACGAATTTGGTTTTAAAGTCGGTTTAGGGGGTACGTTTAAAGTGAGCAAAGGGGTCATGTTTTTCTCGTTTCGTTTTTCGCAAGGATTTACCGATATTATTAATTACGAGATCAAACCGAGTAATTATCAAAAAACATACAACAGGGTATTCCAGTTAACATTGGGTTATGCCTTCGAAATCAGGAGCCGAAACGAAAACAAAGTGTTCTATTATTAAGCTCGTTGGACTATTATAAGTATCGTAAACTGTATTATTATAAAGTGAGACCATACTATTTTCGAACAACATTGTAAGCTCACAGTTGCTTTTACAACAGAAAAAAAATTATCATTCACAAACACGTAATATTTTATGTCGATAAAAGTTTTAGGAGTCAGCAAGCTATATGGTCAACAAAAAGCTCTCGACCAAGTCAGCTTCGAAATCAATTCTGGCGAAATAGTTGGTTTTTTAGGTCCCAATGGCGCTGGAAAATCGACCATGATGAAGATCATCACTGGTTTTATTCCTCAAACATCTGGGCAAGTCTTTGTTAACGATCAAATAGTAGATGCCGAAGCCATCGACATCCGACAACAAATTGGGTATTTACCCGAACACAACCCGCTTTATCTGGACATGTATGTCAGAGAATATTTACGTTTTGTTGGTGGATTATATCGTATCGATAAAATCAAAGACCGGGTCGAAGAAATGATAGAACTCACTGGTTTACAAATAGAAAGTTCAAAAAAAATAGGAGCATTATCGAAAGGATATCGACAACGAGTTGGACTGGCTCAAGCCTTAATCCACGACCCTTCGGTGCTTATTCTAGACGAACCTACTTCGGGCTTAGATCCTAATCAAATTGTCGAAATTCGCGACTTAATTGCACGAGTCGGATTAAAAAAAACCGTCATGTTGTCGACCCACATTATGCAAGAAGTCGAAGCCATTTGCGGGCGTATTATCATCATTAACAAAGGCCAAATTGTTGCCGAAGAAAGCACTCAAAATGCCTCAAATATATTGCATAGCACCGAAATCATAACCCAGATAGAGCTTAGCAAAACGATAAACAGCAGTGTGTTTAAGCAAATCAAAGGCATTAACGAAGCACAAAACATAAAAGACCAAATTTGGGTCATCCGAAGCCAAATGGATGTCCGACAACAAATTTTCGATTTAGCCATCAAAGAGAATTTCTCAATATTATCGATGCAATTAGTCGAAAAAACGCTTGAACAAATTTTCCAAGAGGTAACCCAGAAGAAATAAGGTTTGTTTAATTAATGAAATAAGCAAGGCAATCATCACTAAAAATTTTGAGTTGTTTCATCT
>DYOK01000204.1 GCA_020720565.1 Acetofilamentum sp. | reverse complement strand
TAAAGGGGGAAACTTTATATTGTTGATTTTGTTAATTGAAAATAAATACTTTGTTAATCAAAAATTTGATTATATGCATGTTATGAAGTTATTAAATGGTTCGAAGTTTTTATTCGTTGTTTGGATAGGAGCACTTTTTGTTTTGTCGTGCGAAAAAAGTATTGAAGTTCAATTAGACGAAATTGAACCCAAATTGGTGGTCGAAGGCGTGATAGAAAATGGGGAGTACCCCTATGTTGTTTTGTCGAAAAGCACACCGTATTTTACTGCCGTCGATTCGAGTTCGTTTTCTAAAATGTTTATTAGCAACGCATTGGTTACGGTTTCCGATGGTCAAATGATTGATACTTTGGAGTTTGATACGGTCATGTTTTATCCCCCCCTGCGTTTTCAAGGTAAGAAAATTAAAGGCCAGCTTAACACCACATACACCCTTCGAATTGAGTACGAAAATAAAGTGTATACATCGGTCACTCAAATCCTCGATACTTTAAATATCGATAGTGTTCGTTATAAATATGTTCCAGGCAGCGACAGTCTTGGATATTTATGGTTTTATACACAAGACCCAGTCAATCAAACCAATTATTACAAAGCTTTTACACTGGATATGAGTTTTGTCGAAGAACAAATGTTACCGGTATGGGTACATCCTCAATTTTCGGTTACCGACGATAGTTACTTCAACGGTAAGCAAGCCGTTTGGAATATGTACAATGGTAAAAACCCAATGCGGCCAACTCAATACTACGAAGATCATAAAGATGATTGGTGGGCGTTTAAAATGGGCGATAAAATTTTTGTAAAACATTGTGTAATCGATTACCAAACTTTTAGATTTTGGAATACCACCGAACAAGTGATGGTGAATAGCGACAATCCTTTTGCAGCTCCAACCACAGTTCAAACCAACGTGTTTCCCGATGCTTTGGGGAGTTGGTGCGGATATGCATCGAGTGTAAGATATGTCGAAATTTCTTCTGACATTTTGATGAAATAGTCGTATATCACTTTTTTATGACTATATTGTAAGGTCATTGAGTCATTTATTATTTTTATAGGTACTGTTTTTTAATCATGAAGTTTAGGTTTTTGGATTATTTATAGATTTTTCAACTCACATCAGTTCAATTGTTTATTCTGTTTAAATTGTCATTTTTTTGAGATTACAAAGCATTCAATATTATCTTTTGTTCTTTTTGTTTCCGCTCAATTTGTGGGCACAAAACTATAATATAAAGCACTATACCGTGCAAGATGGTTTGTTGCATCCATTTGTGAGCGAAATTGTACAAGATTACAAGGGAAATCTATGGTTTGCTACTGGTGGCGGTCTGAGTCAGTTTAACGGGGTGGAATTTACCAATTTTACAGGAAAAAACGGCTTGCTTTTCCCTCGATTACTTTCTCTAGCCGAAGATAAAAAACATCAAATATGGATTGGAACAGCTTATGGTTTAAATGTATGGTCTGACGATTCGATCTATTCTGAAAAGAACCTCAGAACACAGAAAATTGAAGCCATAGAGCAGTCTGCCGACGGTAGAATGTGGATTTCTACGCCCAATGAATTGTTTAAAATGGGCTTTGTAAACGGACAATTTACAAGTACTTCAATTAAAATTAATTACGGAAAGGCAAACGATTCACAAATATTTCAAGATATTAAATGGAACACGTTTTTAATAGAAACAGCTAACAACCTTTTGTTTGTGGGTAAGAATGGACGATTAACTAAGGTTCAAAATCTAGAAAGCGAATTTATAGAATTGCCGGAAAACATAGAGTTGTATTCGGCTTGCGAAACAGACCAACACCAAATTATATTCGGAAGTAACAATGGATTGTATACTTTTCAGAATCAGAATATTATAGCCGTAGATATTCCAAAATTAAAGGGCTTTAAAGTTTTTAAAATTAAATTTAAAAACGATAAACTATGGATGATTGGTCAATGGGATAAATCAGATAAAGAAGCTTTGTTTTTGGTCAGTATTAGTTTGAAAAACCAGCAATATTACAAGCAAATAAGTGTCAAAAATGGTTTGATAGATAACCCAACTTCGTTATTAATCGACCACGAAAATAATATTTGGACGGGCTCAAATAGCGGTTTAAGTGTGCTTAAAGGCGAAACATTTGTCAGTTATACCACCGCTAATGGCATGGCTGGTAACAAAACTTGGGGCGTATATCAAGACCCAAATCATGTCATCTATGCTGGCACCATTAACCAAGGCTTCTCGACCATCGACAAAGACTCAATTATAGCTTATGTTCCCGATTCAAAGATGCCAGATGCTTATATTTCAACATTTTACAAGCATCGTCCCAATTCGTTTTTAATAGGTACAGCACACAGTGGTTTAGTTGAAGCCTCCATCAATCCCAACGATAAAAAAATACGATATCAGATTGTAAAAGTGAATCCATTGTTCGACAAAACCCGTGTCGACGATATTAAAGCCAGTGTAAATGGTTCCATTTGGGTGGCCTCTTCCGTTGGATTGTATCGTTCAATCGATGGAAAAACCTTTGTTCATTTTCCCTTATTCGATCATGACACAGGGCAAGTTATTGTTCAAAAGCTTTTACTGAGTTCGGCTGGAAAGTTGTTTGTTGGAACCAAAAATTATGGATTGTACGAGATTTTAAATGAAATTGCAACACCAGTTTTAATTCAAAATCAGTACCTTACGCCTATTACTTCGATTTGTGAAGATGTGCACGGAAAAATATGGATTGCCTCGCAAAAAAAAGGGATCCTATGCATATCGAATAAACAAGTGGATTGGATAGACGAAAGCAAAGGCCTATCGTCGAATCTGATTTATATTTTGCAAGCCGATAAAAATGGGCACATTTGGATAGGAACCAATTTGGGCTTAGATAAACTCAACACCATTGCTTACCATTCGCAAAACCAAATCGATATCAGACACTACAACACCAACGATGGGCTACAAACTATCGAAATGAACTTGAATGGGTCAATAGTCGATCACGAAGATAATTTGTGGTTTGCCACCAACAACGGCTTGCTTAAATACGATTATCGTTATGATATCAGTAACAGAATTCCGCCAATTGTATCTATTCTGGGTGTTAAAATTCACTCAAAACCCATAGCCCGTGCCCAATTTTCTGGAGAATTTGTTGCCGACGATATTTTACCGACAAAACCTGTTTTTGAGTATTGGCAAAATCACATTACATTCGATTTCATTGGGGTTAGTTTTAAAAATCCCAAAGAGATTAAATACTCATGGATTCTCGATGGTTTTGACGAAAAGTGGGTGCAAAGTTCATCGAATCGACAAGCAATATACTCCAATTTGCCACCAGGCCAATATGTATTTAAAGTCAAATCGTCGAATAACGATGGTGTTTGGAACGAGCAATGGGTCGAGTTTGCATTCGAAATTAAGCCGCCTTTTTGGAAAACATGGTGGTTTATTGTACTTATGGTGATATTGGCAATAGGGATGTTATATTTCTATATTTTTCTGCGTTTGAGATCGTTTCGAATACGACAAAAAGAATTGCAACTGATCGTAAATGAAAGAACCAAAGAAATTAGTTTGCAAAAGGAAGAACTGCAAACCCAACGCGATGCCATTTTTGCACAGAAAAAAAGTATCGAAGCCATTCATCACCATTTGCAAGATAGTATCGATTATGCTAAATTGATTCAACGATCTATTTTACCCGACGAGAAAATTTTAAGTAAGAATTTTAGCGATCATTTTGTGTTTTTTAAACCAAAAGACAAAGTGAGTGGCGATTTTTATTGGTGGGCTGCTATCGAAAACCAAACCGTCATTACTGCTGCCGATTGCACAGGGCATGGCGTACCGGGGGCATTTATGAGCATGTTAGGGGTTTCGTTCTTGCGTGAAATTGTTCTCAAAGAATATATAACGCATCCGGGTGTGATTTTAAGAAAACTGCGCAAAGAAATTATCCGTTCATTAAGACAAAAAGGGATTACAGGCGAACAAAAAGATGGAATGGATATGGCATTGCTTACGTTCAACCACGACACCAACGTGATGCAGTTTGCCGGTGCCAATAATCCCATTTATTTAATTAGACATGCCGAGCTTTTTAATTCTGCAGACTTTGTAAACATCCCGACTAAAATAACATGGTTTAGTCATATCGACAAAGTTTTAATCGAATTGAGACCCGACAAAATGCCCATTGCTATTTATGAGAAAATGGATAATTTTTCCATGTCTGAGGTTAAAGTTCTTAAAGGAGATGTCATTTATCTATTTAGCGATGGATATGCCGATCAATTTGGGGGCTTAAAAGATAAAAAGTTTATGTATAAAGCTTTTAAAGACTTGTTGGTGCACCATTGCCAATTGCAAGGAAGCGAACAAAAACAATTGCTTTACGACACGTTTGTCAATTGGATGTCGCAAAACGAACAAGTGGACGACGTGGTGGTGATTGGGCTTACAGTGTA
>DYOK01000203.1 GCA_020720565.1 Acetofilamentum sp. | reverse complement strand
AACTTATTATTAAGCGTTAAAATTCAGCCTAAATATACGATTTCCCCAATAAAATTGTTAAAAAAATTTTATAAACTGATGTTTTCTTTACACCAATGGAAGTTGGCTTGAATCCAATCAAAAGATATTATATTTACTTTTCTAAACTTTTTTAGACGTATTTAACCGACTAATACGATATCTCTTTTTGATTGTAAATCTGTTCGATATCCAAGCACAACTCAATAAAATCTTCAACACTCAATTGCTCTGGTCGTTCTGTCGAAAAGCGGCTTTCGGGTAAATGTTGCATGTATTTGCGAAGGCTTGCTCGAATCATTTTGCGTCTTTGATTAAAACTTTCTTTAACAATTCTGATAAAAAGGCCTTCGTTACAAGGCAAATGAGAGCGCTGATTGCGTGTTAATCGAATGACCCCCGATTTGACTTTGGGCGGCGGAGTAAACACATTTTCGTGGACAGTAAAAAGATATTCGATATCGTAATAAGTTTGAAGCAACACACTTAATATCCCATACACTTTGGTTCCTGGCCCTTCGGCAATGCGTTCGGCTACCTCTTTTTGTATCATCCCCACCACTGAGTGAACTTGATTGCGATGCTCGAGCACTTTAAAAAAAATTTGCGACGAAATATTGTAAGGGAAATTGCCCACAATGGCCGTTCTATCTTGAATGATGTCGCTTAAATTGAGTTTTAAAAAATCGCCTTCTATTAATTCTAAATTCTTAAAATGAATTTTTAAATATGCAATCGATTCGTTATCAATCTCAATGGCTTTAAAAGACTCGATTTTCGGAAGCAAATACTTAGTCAGCACGCCGGTACCAGGGCCTATCTCGATTACTAAGCCCGATGGCTCTAACATAATAGCCTCGGCTATTCGTTGAGCGGTGGGCTCGTCGTGTAAAAAATGCTGCCCCAGATGTTTTTTTGGTCTAACCTCCATGTGAAATTGAGAATAATTGTATAATTTCGTATTGATGCACAAAAATAAGACATTCAAGTTATTCCTTAAGCTTGTTCTGGTTTTAATTTCGTATGGTTACATATATTACAAAATAAAAGTAAGTCCATTCGACTTTAGCCAGTTCCCTCAATTGCAATGGTTGCTCGTTGGAATTGTGCTATTATTGATGCCCATTAATTGGCTTTTGGAATCGATTAAATGGCGATTTTTAATTAAAGACATCGAACAAATCACCTTAAGCAAAGCCATAAAAGGTGTTTTGGTGGGTCTCACCTCGGGTTTAGCCACTCCAAATCGTGTAGGCGAATATCTTGGCCGTTCGGTAGTGCTCAAC
This sequence comes from Acetofilamentum sp., assembly GCA_020720565.1. Lineage (GTDB taxonomy): Bacteria > Bacteroidota > Bacteroidia > Bacteroidales > JAFGXI01 > JAFGXI01. Next base: position 3,184 of record DYOK01000203.1, on the reverse strand, counting down.
AAAAGCAATCGGGTTAAAGGTACATTAGCCACAATTTTAGGTAGTTTATCGCAAGTGTTGGTCACCTTGCTCTTTGGCACTGTAGCTTGGATGTTTATATACGAAGACCTTCGATTCGACAACCAATCTTATTATCGACCATTAATTATGGTTGGGCTCATCGTTTTAGTGTTTTTCTATATTTTGGTTTTTTACAATTTACAATGGATTAGAGACTTAGCTAAATGGATGGGTTTCAATCAACGGTATATCGACGAAATAAAATACTTAAATCGCTTTAAATCGAATCAACTGAGTTACATTTTGTTTTTAAGTTTTTTCCGTTATGTGGTTTTTGCTTCGCAATATGTACTTATTATGCACTCGTTTGGTTTATACATTAACTTAGTCGACAGTATAGCAGCAATCGGGATCATTTACCTACTTATTTTGATTATCCCCCATTTTACCATCAGCGAATTAGGGATTCGTAGTTCGGTTGGGGTTTTGATTTTTCAATTTTATACCAATCAAATAGAGATTGTAGCCATGTCGGCGGCTTTGTTATGGTTTGTTAATATTGCTTTACCCAGCCTTATTGGTTCATTCTTAATATTATTTGGTGCGTTTAGCCCTAAAAAAAGACTGGATCAAGTTTAAACAATCTGCTTCTAATATTCCTCCTAGCACATCGGTTTTGTTAGATAAAATTGAGGGCGAAAAGTTCGAAAACCCTCTTTTAGGATCCGATGCACCGTAAACAATACGACCCATTTGCGTCCACGATGCGGCTCCTGCACACATAGTACAAGGTTCGAGCGTCACATATAAGGTGCATTCGTTTAAATATTTTCCACCAAGCGTTTCCGATGCCGAAGTAAATGCCAACATTTCGGCATGGGCTGTAAAATCGGACAGTTGCTCGGTCATATTATGTGCCTTAGCCACAATTCTTTCGCGACAAACCACCACAGCACCGATTGGTATCTCTCCTTTCGAAAAAGCATTTTCGGCCTCTTTTAATGCCAATTTCATATAGTATTCATCACCCATTGTTAGTAACTTGTGGAAAATTGTTAAAAAATAGGAGGAAAAATTTGGAAAAACACGTATAAATCATAACTTTGCTTTGTAAACTATATGCTTGTGAATTGAAGCGTTTAAAAAATAATTTTTCGACCCGTAAAACTCATCTACAAAAGTAATCAATTATGAAAAACTCACTGCTGTTATTATCGATTGTTCTTTTGGCTATTGTTTCGGATGTGTATTCGGCAAAATTATCTAAAGTAGCGTTTAAAAAAACATACGAAGATGCCGAATATTATTACTTATTTGGTGAATACGATAAAGCATTACAATCGTATCAACGCTTACTCGAATCTGATACATCGAATGCCAACTTACACTACAAGTTGGGAATGTGTTATCTTCAAAACACACATTTACAATCCAATTTGCTTTCGTTGCATCATTTCGAAAAAGCCATTCAGAATGTAAATAAGAAATACAAAGACCATTACAAAGAAACAGCAGCCCCAACCCATGCTTACATGTACTATGGCGACGCACTTAGAATCAATTTCCGTTTTGACGATGCCATTGAATCGTATAAAAAGTTTTTATCGACCGAACCTGACGACAAGCTTTTTGTTGCATATGTCAATCGTGAACTTAAAAATTGTTACACGGCCAAGCAAATGGTCGATAATCCTGTTTTTTTAAGTCAACGAAATCAATTTAGAGAAGTCGACCGAAAAGAATCGTTCGAAAGTTGCCCCGTTCACAATATTGATGAAAATGCAATGGTTTTCTCGTACGGCACTCAAAATCAACTTCCTCCAGATATTGTTTCTCTACAAGAGCCCGACGATTACAAAACGGACGACATCTATTTCTCACAAAAAATTAATGGCGAATGGACTTTGCCACGTGATATTACGTCGCAATTGGGTGTCGAATATAGTGCGCTACCAGTGGCTATGTCGGGTAAAGGCGATGTTTTAATTCTGGTTCAAGACGATAACGACAATGGCAACTTATACGAAAGCAAGTATGTGGATGGCCGTTGGACCAAAATGATAAAAATGCCCAAACCCATCAATAGCCGAACTTGGGAAACCCATGCCACGCTTTCTGCAGATGGTAATACTATGTTTTTTTCGAGCGACCGAAAAGGTGGATTGGGCGGCTTCGACATTTACCAATCGACACGCGAAAGAAACGGAAAATGGTCTAAACCAATTAATTTAGGCTCAGACATCAACACACCCTACGACGAAGACACCCCGAACCTTACAGCAGATGGAAATGGTTTGTACTTTAGCTCTCAAGGTCACGAAAGCATGGGCGGTTTCGATATTTTTATGAGCGAACTAATCGGGAAAACTTGGACCAAACCTCAAAATGTGGGCTATCCACTTAATACCCCTGGCAACGATTTAGCCTATATTACCAAATACAACGGCCAAATCGCTTTTGCTCCACTTAACAACGATTTACTCCGTGACCCTATGCCACAAAGTCCCAACACTTGGTATGTGGTTTTAAATCATGCACCTGTTTACAAACTTACAGCTGTGGCAAATGTCATTGGACAAAATGGCCCTATTGCACAATTAAGCATCGATACCACTGGTTTAAATGTAAAAAACTGGATACAAGAAGGCAACAGCATTTCGTTTGAGACCACCAAAAAACAATTTGGCATCAAAATGTTTGCTCAAGGCACCGACACCGTTTCAATTCCTGTAGAATTGGCCATGTTCGATACATTGCCCAAAACATATTATGCTGAGTTAAACCCAGTATTATTAGCCAATAACGAATCTAAATCGCTTAATGCAAACAATGGTAGCAGTTCAAACTCAAGTTCAAGTGTGAATACCTCCGAAACCAAGGAAATCTATTTCGGCTTTGACCAATCGCAAGTCAAATCTGATTTTGAAGACGATGTATTGGCCATCTATCAAGCCTGGCAAACAAACCAAAACCAAAACCTTCGGCTCGAAGGATATGCCGACCCAGTGGGTGCTTCGGCTTATAACCTTAAGCTGAGCCAAAAAAGAGCCGATTCTGTTAAAGCTGCTTTGATTAAAATGGGCGTACCCCCAGAAAAAATTGAGTCTATTGGCCGTGGCGAAACTTCGGAAAACCCCGATAATGCCAAAAACCGAAAAGTGGTCATAAGCTTTATATCCTAGTT
>DYOK01000202.1 GCA_020720565.1 Acetofilamentum sp. | reverse complement strand
AAATCCTCCTTATGTCGAAAGATTTATCGTCCGACTCAGGCGGAGGATTTATCGACCAAAGCTTGACAGGTACAAAATTCATCATTCATAAATCAAAATTCATAAAGGCCTTTAAATATTGTAACGCTAAGTTGGTTGAGAGCTAAGAAGTTTTTATTACCTTTGACCATCGGTTTTTAACCATTCAAACACTACTCCATGGCCTTTGGATTCACACAATTTAGCATTGTTCCGATACGTTCGGAAGCCCGAGAACAATCGGAAATGGTCAGCCAACTTTTGTTTGGCGAATTATATCAAGTAGTGCAAGTTCTCGAAAAGTGGGTTCAGATTATCACTTTTTTTGATGCGTATAAAGGTTGGATCGACCGAAGTTTGCATACCGAAATCTCCGAAAAGCTATACAAAAAAGGGACTTCGAGCCCACTCAATGCGACCAATGCCTTGATTGTGGAAGCTCAAAAAGACGACACCAGTTTATTCCTGGTTCGTGGCAGCACTTTCCCTGGACTTAAATCGAAAAGGTTTAAATGGAACGAACAATTGTACCGATTAAAAAACTTTACACTTCCGACACAAGCTGGAACTCGGCAATCGTTGGTCGAAACCGCAAAATTGTATTTAAACACACCCTATTTGTGGGGCGGCAAAACGCCATTTGGTATCGATTGCTCGGGGTTTACACAAATGGTTTATCGCATTAATGGTGTTCAGATTCCACGCGATGCATATCAACAAGTAAGTATGGGTCAGGCACTTAGCTTTGTTGAAGAAGCTCAAGCTGGCGATTTAGCTTTTTTCGAAAACGAAGAAGGCAGCATTATTCACGTGGGTATGGTACTCGAAAATCAATACATTATCCACGCGTCTGGACATGTTAGAATAGACAAGATCGACCATGAAGGCATATACAAAGAAGCAACACGTCGATATTCTCACCAACTCAGAGTGATTCAAAACATTTTGGGATGATATCCGTAAGTAATTTTTTTGAACAGCAATATAAAACCAAGACGATTACAAAGTGCTACGATTTAATTAGCCTTAGTATAATTTAATGTCGTAATTTATAACGCTGCAAGATCAAAAAATAGTCCGCTACAAAAACACGAAATAGGTCGAAGGCCTTATTACCGAACAAAATTTACACATAAAGATAATTATCAAATGGTTTTAGAATCGATAAATAGGTCGAGGACCTTAACACAAATACCGTTTATCAAACACTTAGATAGCGGACAATTTTTTCTGTTTGCGGGTCCTTGTGTGGTCGAAAGCGAAGCTCAAACCTTCCGAATTGCCGAAAAAGTGATTGAATTAGCTGATAAATATAAAATTCCATTGGTGTTTAAGGCCTCGTATCGCAAGGCCAATCGTTCACGTTTAGATTCGTTTTCGGGCATAGGCGACCAAAAAGCACTTGAGATTCTTCGAAAAGTAAAAGAAACACTGCACGTGGCTACAGTGTCCGATATACATTCGGCCGAAGAAGCTACAATGGCAGCCGAATACGTCGATGTATTGCAAATACCTGCGTTTTTGTGCCGCCAAACCGATATTCTTGTGGCTGCAGCCCAAACAGGTAAGGTAGTTAATGTAAAAAAAGGTCAATTTTTAGCACCAGAGTCGATGCGATTTGCCATCGATAAAATAGTGGAAATGGGTAATCAAAATGTGATGCTAACCGATAGAGGCACCATGTTTGGGTATCAAGATTTGATAATCGATTACAGAGGCATTCCAGCCATGCAGCAAAATGGTTATCCTGTTATTTTAGACATTACCCATTCTTTGCAGCAACCTAACCAAAGCAGCGGTGTAACTGGTGGCCGACCCGATTTAATCGAAACGGTAGCCAAAGCAGGAATTGCAGTGGGTGTTGATGGAATTTTTCTCGAAACACATTACAATCCAGCCGAAGCCAAGTCGGATGGTGCCAATATGTTGCACCTCGACCATCTCGATAATTTATTGTCAAAATTGAGCCGTTTACACACTGCGGTTAACTCGCTGTAAGGCCATGTTCCGACACCTTGTATCGATAGGATTATTTTTGATTTTGGGTCTAGAGCTTTCTGGACAAAGTGCGGCACAATTGAATGCTTTGTGCAAAAAAAGTCTAAAAGCTCAACCCGATTCGGCTATTTGGTATGCCGACAAAGCTTTGTCGGTGGCACTACCTCAGAACGATTATAGCCAAATTGCATGGGCGTACAAAAACAAAGGTCTGATACAATTTAAGCTAAAAAACAAAGAAAAAGCCGCCGAATGGTTCGACAAAGCCTTACCGTTCTTCGAAAAAGCACAAAATTGGGAAGAAGCCGGAAATCTGAATCATAACTTAGGTTTGATTCATCAAAAAATGGGGCATTTTCAAAAATCGGCAACGTTTTACAAAAAAGCAATCTCGACCAAAGAGCAACACCATATTTTATCCGATCTGGGCGACACCTACAATGGCTTGGCTGTGCTTTATCAGGATTTTAGCCAATTCGACTCATCGCAATACTATTTACGAAAAGCCTTTAAATTAACCGTCCCAACCGACACATCCGATTTGGCCTTTTTGTACAATAATATGGGGCGGAACTTTGCCTATTTGAACTCGCCCGACTCGGCAATGCTCTACTATCAAAAGTCCTTATCGCTAAAAAATATGCTAGCCGATAGCCTTTCGATTGCTGTAACCATCGAAAACATAGGGCAAGTTTATGGCATGCGTTCCGAATTTGACACTGCATTTGGTAGCTATTATGCCGCCCTAAAAATTTACGAAGCCCTTAACGATGTGGCTGCTCAAGCCCGAATAAATAATAATATCGGCAGTTTGTACCAGAGTCTTCGCGACACCGTTAAAAGCATTAAATACTATCAGCAATCGCTAAAGTTGTACCATCAAACCAAAGACGAAATTGGGAAAGCGCGTGTATACAACAATATTGGAACACTTCACGAGCAGCAGAACCGATTCGATTTGGCGCAGCAATATTATCTTAAAGCGGCCAAAATATTTTTAGAAGAGCAACGCCCTCGAGAACTCGCCGAAACTTACCGAAATTTATCGAATATTGCCAAGTTTAAAAACAATTTACAAGAGGCCGTCTATTATTTGAAGAAATCGAATCAAATTGCGACCCAACACAATTTGGTGGGTGCTTTTTTCAAAAACAGTTATGCTTTGGCCGAGATTTTCCAACGTCAGAAAAATTATACGCAAGGCATAGAGCAGCTCCAATTTTTAAATAAAGCCGAATACCAGCCTTTTATTGACGACGAAACTTATTTAGCCAGTAGTGCTTTGCTGGCCGTTTTATATGCTAAAACCAATCAATACCAAAAAGCCTACGAAACACTCGATTTGCATACTGCACGTCATAAAAAGTATTTAACCGAACAGTTGTACAAGGCCGTAACCGAGGTTAACGCCAAATATCAGAACGAAAAAATTGAGCAAGAAAACGAACTCTACCGTAAACAAGCCCGAATCGACAAACTAAAAGCCGAGCAACAAGCCGATAAATTAAAGACAAATAAGACGATTATTTCGATAGTTCTTGGCTTTTTGATTTTGACTTTAATGGTCCTGGTTATATTGTATCGCATCAATATTGCACGAAAAAAAGCCAATGCCGAATTGGTCGAAAAAAATATCATCATCTCGGAGCAGAACGTCGAAATTGAACAACAACTCGAGATGTTGGCCATCCAAAAACACATGGTCGAAACACAACGCGAAGCACTTACCGATAGTATTAATTACGCCAAGCGATTCCAAACGGCCATTGTAACATCTGAGCAGCAACTGAAAACCATTTTCGATTCGATGTTTGTGTGGTATCTTCCTCGTGATATTGTCAGTGGCGATTTTTATTTAGCTACACAAAAGGGCGATTACAAATATTTTATCACAGCAGACTGCACAGGGCATGGTGTGCCAGGTGCATTTTTAAGCATTATTGGACACAATGGGTTTAATGCTGCTTTCGACCGTGAAATGCTGAGCGAAACAGACGAGATATTAAACTTTGTGAACCAATTTGTTTATCGTATTTTACACCAGAACGAGCAAAACGATATAAAAGATGGCATCGATTTATCGATTGTTCGAATCGACGAACGAAATAAAAAAATCAGTTTTTCGGGTGCTAATCATGCCTTGTTTTTAGTTTCGGACGATGGTTCCGAAACACTCAAAACCGATAAAATTTCGTTGGGAACCTATGAGGATTTTAAATATCAAAAATTTGAATTGATTTATAAACTTGGTCATCGACTTTATACCTACACCGATGGATATCCCGATCAATTTGGAGGTCCAAAAAACAAGAAATTACTCAGAGCCCAATTGCATCAAATATTATTGAACACCAAGCATTTACCTGTACTAGAACAAAAGTTAGAAATCGAAAAAGCTTTTTGGGAGTGGAAAGGCGACGAACCGCAAATTGATGATGTTTTGGTTTGTGGCATAGAACTTAAGTAAGATGAT
>DYOK01000201.1 GCA_020720565.1 Acetofilamentum sp. | reverse complement strand
ATCAGTAATTTTTTAATCATTTTATTCAAGAATTAATAGTGTGGTGTTCGATAAATTTTGGCTTTGCAAATGTACTTGATATATGCCTCTTGGCCAAGACCGGACATCAATAGCACGATTTAAATACGGACTATCGTATACTTTACGACCCGAAATATCGTAAATTCTCAGCTTAATAATTTCGTTTTGATGGGTTTTTATTTCAATTTGCTTATTTGCTGGATTTGGGTACACGAGTGGGGCTTGCGTTAATTTAGTTACTTCTGAGGCAGAGGTAGTTTCTGAATAGTAAACCCATACACTTCCGCTTCGGTTATCAAAACCCTCCGTTGAGCCTACTGCAAAATAATGTCCGCTCGAATCGAGTGCCACGTCGGAACCGTAGCCCTCGTGGACGTTGGTTCCGTTGTACGAAGTTTCTATGTTCCAAATTCCGTTTAGCAATCGGTACAGAGTCGCTTTGCCGGCATACAGTTCGATTTCGCTGTTCTGTTTCGAGCCCACAGCCAATAACTGCCCGTCTGCACTTAAGTCGACAGATTGACCCAAACTTTCGGATTCTTGCTGAGATTCGATGGTATCGCCCACCGCAAGCCAATCGGATCCGTTCCATTCGACCACATTAATGTTGCCGCCAATAGCTATGTTTATACTGCCGTATGCCAAACGCATTCCGTCGTAACTTAACGACACACTGGAACCCGACGCTCCATTGACGATATTACGGCTTATGGTGTCCCCAACGGGCAGCCATTCGGTCTCATTCCAATGGTACACCAGTACTTTGCCAAAGTCGTTTTCAAGTCCCAAAGCATAATAATGGGGAGCCCCTACGACAAAAACATCGCCTGTTGCGTCCAAATCGACGGAGAAGCCCATGAAATCATAAAGAGAACCTGCAAACACATCGCCTTTGGCTTCCCATTGGTTGTTAGAAAAAGCATAAACCATAGCTTGGCCTGCGTTAGTTCCGTTGGTGTAATTATACGGCTCACCCAAGGCTATCACATTGCCGCTTGCGTTGAGTGCCAAATGATAAATTTCCGTTTGCGAATCGATCGACTGGCCTTTCTGTTCCCATATTTGATTAACTTCGTTCCATTCGAATACGCGCGCACGGCCTGCAAGTTGAGATGCCCCTGTTTTTAACGAAGATATGGCAATGATATTACCTACAGCGTTGATTGCAACAGAACGACCGGCGTAGTCTGTCTCAAAATCACCCTCGATGCTCTGTCCTTTTTGTTGCCATTGTGTACCATTCCATGTCATTACGCGAGCGTATCCCGACCCAACCAAAATACCGTTATTGCCATCGTAACCGCTGCCGCCGGCAATAAATGTTAAACCATCTGCACTCATCGCTACCGAACTACCCCACTCGTCGCTGGGAAATTCGCCCGAAACCGAATCGCCCATCTGTACCCATTGGGCCCAGGTATTGAGGAACAAAAACATTATTATTATTAGCGAGCTTGTTTTTTTCATATTACTCTATATTAAGTTTATTATCAAGTGATTAATCATGATTTAAGATCTAAAAAAATCAAAATTCCGATGTGATCCCATCTGCAATTACTTTAGAACTTCACAAACTCCACCCTTCGGTTTTGGGCTTTGCCTTCGGCAGATTCGTTTCCTAACATCGGTTTGCTTTCGCCATGTCCTTTTGACTTTAAGCGGTCTTTGGCAATGCCGAGTTCAATCATTTTTTCCATCACGGCTTTAGCTCTGGCTTCGGACAATTTCTGATTGGCGGCATCGTCGCCATCGCTGTCGGTATGGCCTTCGACCGAGAATTTAAGTTCGGGGTGGTCTTGCATCATTTTCACCACATAGTTGATGGTTCCCATGCTCTCGGGTTTGATGCTGGCTTTGGCCACGTCGAACTTTATGCCTGTGGTTACAAATTTGCCATCGGTAAGCAATTTATCGTATAATGGCACAGCTCCCTTGGCAACGCGAATGTTTTTGACGAATGGCTTTCCTGTTCCTGAAACATTGTGAGAAGAAATCATAAGGCCGGTTGGGTTAAACTCAATGTTGGGGATATTGACTAATCTCATATCGTCTAAATAACATTTTAATGCTCTTTTATTAAAGGATATAGCCACGTGTCGCCAGCCTTCTTTTGGCTTGAGGCTTTCATGCCCGGTATATATATCTCCATTTAGATCGTATGTAATTTGATTGTATGTAATACGAATAGGTTTTGAAGGCGACAAAATTTTCATTTGATTTTTCGAATCATATAAAAAAATAGAATAATTTCTGTTTAAATTATAATCCGAATGAAAGTAAACATCCAATTCTATCGTAAATTCTTCGGGAAGGTAATCTTCTGCTCTGTTTTTAAGATAGGGCATGATGGCATCCGGGCCATTGGTATTGGTTTTTTTGAACCAAACGACATTTTCTCCACCCCAATTGACTATCTCAACGACTCCCTTGGTTATATCCCAACGCGATGGAAATTCACCGTTGCTTTCTCCAAGGAAATCGTCTTCGAAAATAATTTCGGTACCCGGAACAAAGTCGTATTTATTCCAAACCAATTCAGGCTTCTGAGGTTCTTGTGGTGCATCGGTCGGACTTGTGGCGGGTGTTTCGGTGGTGCTATCCGAAGGTTTACTTTGAGTATTTTTGCTTTCGGATTTTGTTTTATTTTCCGATTTCACACCCTCTTCAATGCCATCTTCTGCGGCATCGAGCCCTTTATCAATCCCTTTGTCAATTTTCTTTTCGACACGTTTTTCTACCTTTTTCTCAGTTTTTTTGATTACTTTTTCTAACGAAATTTGACTTATGGCAATACTTGGATAAATTAATGCCAAAAGTAGAACAGCTGTAATTGTTTTCATTTTTTTTAGAGTATTTTCACGGTGCAAAATTATAGGAAAAAAACTAATTCCACATCACACTTAAGTGTGATTTTGTTGAATTTATTGCAGAAACTGTGTTTTTCTAATCGGTTATATTCTATTTGTTTGCAATTAAACAGCTTTTAATTTCAGCAAAATTTTTATATAGAGAAAGAAAATCAAAAAAAATTACTTAAAAAAGCCCCTAAAATATATTTAGAGGCTTTTCTGAATAGAATTTAATAATTATGTATATCGTCGCCTGCAATATTTGAAAAAACATTGTTGGTTAGTGTTGGGGAGGCACTACTTACATCAATTGAAATGCCATGATGTTGAGAATATGATAAATTACAGTTTGATATTGTTACATTATTTCCATTATTGTTAATATCAATCATTCCGTAAGAAGAGTTATATCCACCACCATACGATAAATCGCAATTATCTATAATAGTTCCTGCAGAAGTTCCACTTTCAAAGAAGATACACCCCCAATCACCGGCAGAAGCACTTCCTACCGGAGCAGCAGTTGAAAATATAATTCTATCGGACGGTGTTCCTTGAGCAACTAATTTACCATAAGTTCCGGCAGCATCTCCTACTTTTATATAACTATTTTGGGTAAAATAAACTTTTGTACCTGCTTCTATAGTTAAAATACTTCCGGAGTTTGATTGTACTTTTACTATTCCATCAATATAATAAGCACATGTTTGTTTTTTCCAAGTTTCGCTTATTTGCTCGTAAGTATCGGCAGAAACTAATATTCCTAAAGAAGAATTGTATGTATTTCCTGTACCAATAGTATGAGCATAATTTGCGTATATTTTAACTAAATGATTTGTACAGCTTGCAAAAGAAATATTATTAAACTCGGTAAACCAAGCACCGCTGCCTAAAGTAATACCATAAGTTAAACTATTTGTAAAACTACAGTTGGTAAAAGCTGCAGAACAATCGGATAGATTTACCATTCCGTATGATGAATTATATCCACCACCATATTCGAATGTACAATAATCAAATTTTGTACTGGCAGAAGTTCCGTCTTCTAAGAAAATACAACCCCAATCTCCGGCTGTTTTTGAAACTGCCGATGAAGTAAAAATAATTCGTGCAACATCAGTTCCTATAGCTTTTATTGTTCCGTAAGTTCCAGAAGAATTTCCCACTTTCATATAACTATCACTTGTAAATGCTACGGTTGTTCCTGCTTGAATATTCAGAATAGAACCTGCATTACTTTGTACATTTACTATTCCATTAATAACATACGATACGCCTTGATTTAACCATGTTTCTTCCGCTTTATCGTAAGTTCCTCCATTTACCATAATTCCTAATGAAGAATTTGTTGGAACAAATACATTTCCTGCACCAATTGTGTGTGCCGAATTTGGATACAATTTAATTAAATGATTTTCAATATTGCTTAGATTATTATTTGTGAATGAGCTAAATTCAGCTTCGCTTGAAACGGTAATTCCATAATTTTTTCCATTTGTAATTGTGCAATTATTCATAGCAATATTACAGCCATCTAAATTAATAGTTCCATAACTTGATGAGTATCCTCCGCTGTAAAGAAAGCTACAGAAAGATAAACTTGTTGTTGATGCTGTTCCATCTTTAAAAAATATTCCGTACCAATCGCCGGCAGCAGGAGTTGTTGAATAAGAAGTAAAAACAATAGG
>DYOK01000200.1 GCA_020720565.1 Acetofilamentum sp. | reverse complement strand
CTAATGTTTTTGCTGTTCAAAAATAGCCCTAATAATGCACAACGGCCAACAAATAAACTCAAAAGTTGATGTATAACATATTAACTTGTTGACATATTTTAATAAGTATGACATTTATCATAAAACTAAGCCAAAACAGTCCTTAATTTTGCTTCCGACATCAACACGACATCACATCATATTTGTATTATTATGACCACCATCGACAAATTAACAGCAGAGCAACTCGAACGTTCTTCTGCCATGCTTAAAGCCATCGCACATCCAATGCGCATTGCTATTCTTACCCATTTAGAAGATGGCAAAAAGTTGACAGTTACAGAAATCCATCAACTTTTAGATATCGAACAATCGACCACCTCGCATCACTTGGGAATTTTGAAAGACAAAGGTGTTTTGGGATCGAAACGTGACGGAAAAAATACATATTATTATTTAAAATATAACAGCTTAGGGCATGTTGTCGAATGTGTTAACAAATGCTCGGTAGTAATTGAAGATTAGATTGTTAGTAGTTAATAAGTGAGTTAGTAGAGGGGTCACCTGTCGTCGATAGGTGGCCTTTTTTCTTTTTTAACGATTCGATGCCACAGACTCAGCTCATTTTTGTTATTTTTACATCATAAAAAAAATGTAAAAAAATAGCAGTATGAACCGAACATATCCCATTTTCCTAATATTAATTTACTTCTTTTTTAAGCTCAATGTCAGTCAAGCCCAAACTTATGCTTTAAAGTCGGGATTCGTTGCATATGAGCTGACAGGACACACCACAGGAACAAAAAAAATATGGTGGGATCAATATGGTCGTGTTACCAAAACAGAAATAAACTCGGTAACCGACAATGGTCACGGGAAAACAATTGAAGAACGTAAAATAATTGTGACCCAAGACGCTAAAATGTGGACCATCGATTTAATCGAAAATACGGGGCAAATGATTACCAACCCTTTTTACGAAATGGCCGATCATTTAACCAACGATTTAAGTATAGAAGATAAAAAGGCACTGAGTCGTCAAATTATCGTAAACCTTGGTGGCAAAATCGAAGGTCAAGAAAAAATTATGTCGTACCCTTGCGATATTGTGCAAGTAATGGGTGGCAAAACTTGGATATACGAAGGCGTAGTACTCAAATCGGAAGTTAAAGCTTTAGGCTTGGTGAGCAACGAAATCGCAACAGTGTTTACACCCAACATCAGCCATCCCGAAAGTACTTTTACACCTAACCCAAGTTACGAATATGTCGACCTCGACGCTTTACAAGACGAAGCTATGAACGAAGAAATGGGAGTCGAAATGGATGAAGATTCGGAAGACAGCGAGGCATCGTTAATTCCGTTGACTTACAGGTTCGAAAAGTTTAAATCGGCCATTAATTCCTTTGCCATCGATACCTATTCTAACCCAATTGTAACCTCTGGCTCGGGTATGCACATGGCTGTATTTTCGACCATCGAAGGTGGAGGGCTTACCATAGCCGCCATGTCTAACAAAAATCCCAGCGAAGAAAGCGTTCCCAGTTTCAATTCTTTTACTCACAAAGGTCATTTAGCTCGATATGGCCTATCCGAAGACGAAACCTCGGTGCTTATGGTCGACTTTCCAGAATACGAAATGGTGGTTATTTTAGGCTCAATTCCTATTATTTCGCAGCAACAAATGTGCGATTTATTGGATAAAATAAGTTTCTAAGGTTCTCGCCTATTTGAGAAAATAAGCCACTAAAATAATATAACGTTGCGTTTTATTGATCTAAATAATAGATATGTAGCAAGTTAAGAAAACAACAGATAGATCGACGAGCAAAAAATCAATTCCACATCGTTTTAAAAAAAAAATTATGAACACCAATATCAAATTGATACCCGATTATTTCAATATAGACGACTTACTTACCGACGAACATAAACTGGTGCGCCAATCGGTTAGAGATTGGGTCGACAGCCGATTAATACCAGTAATTGACGAATACAGCCAACGCCACGAATTCCCAGCCCATTTTGTGAAAGAATTGGGCGAATTGGGTGCATTTGGCCCCTACATTCCCACAGAATATGGTGGGGCAGGTCTCGACCACATATCGTACGGTCTAATTATGCAAGAACTCGAAAGGGGCGATTCGGGTATCCGTTCGACAGCCTCGGTTCAATCGTCATTGGTGATGTACCCTATTTTTGCATTTGGTAGCGAAGCTCAAAAGAAAAAGTATTTGCCTTTATTGGCCTCGGGTCAAATGTTGGGAGCATTTGGTTTAACAGAGCCCAACCATGGTTCGGATCCAGGCAGCATGGAAACCAAGTTAATTGACAAAGGGAGCTACTACGAACTCAACGGTGCTAAAATGTGGATTACCAATGCCCCATTATCCGATATTGCAGTAGTTTGGGCAAAAGACGAGCAGCAAAAAGTAAGAGGCGTAATCGTTGAACGTGGCATGGAGGGATTTACCAGCCCCGAAACTCATAAAAAATGGTCCTTACGTGCCAGCTCAACAGGCGAATTAGTGTTCGACCAAGTCCAAATTCCCAAAGAAAATGTATTACCCAATATCGAGGGGCTCAAAGGGCCGATGATGTGCCTCAATTCTGCACGCTACGGTATTGCTTGGGGCGTGGTGGGTGCTGCAATCGATTGTTATTCGACCGCATTGCAATACAGCCTCGAACGCAAACAATTCCAGCGACCCATCGCTTCATTTCAGATACAGCAAAAGAAACTAGCCGAAATTGTAACCGAAATAACCAAAGCCCAGCTGATGGTTTTAAGACTTGGTCAATTACGCAACATCAACAAAGCGAGTGCTGCACAAATTTCGATGGCCAAACGAAATAATGTAGCCATGGCACTCGAAGTGGCTCGAGATTCGCGCCAAATTTTAGGGGCGATGGGCATCACCGGCGACTACCCCATTATGCGACACATGATGAATTTGGAATCGGTTGTGACCTACGAAGGCACACACGATGTGCATCTGCTCATTACAGGTGCAGATATTACCGGCATCCCTTCGTTTAAATAAAAAACCCTGCAAAAGCAGGGTTAAACTGTGGTCTTGAATTGAATTCGTTAACGGGCTTGTGTACCCTGCAAGTTTCCAAAATCGGTCGACCAGGCATTGTTTTGCAAGGTCTGATTGTAATTTTTTAGGCAATAGATTTTGTTTTTAGTTACGCCAATCAGATTACCTTCGGCATCGACCGTGTGTTCCAATGCAAAATTGAACTCGGTGTTGTATTCCGCTCTTTGGTCATTTTGATTAGAAATATCAATGCTAGACCCCGATACTTGCGTATAAGGATACCATTCCCCTTTACGCGATTGCTCAACCAATGTACCCATCGAATAAATGCCAGGACGAACATTTTCCGAGGACGAATTGTCCCCTACAAAAGCATAAAAAGTTTGATTATTGAGCAATTGCATTTGACTAAAGAAATCGGGAGAAGTAAACGAATGCGTGGATAAAACTACACCTGTGGAGCTGATTTTTTGGATTTGATCGTCAGATTGGACATAGGCATTGTCTTGTGCATCGACCAAAACTTGAGTACAGTCATCTGGTATCAAGGTCGAAAACACTTCTGTTCCAGTCGAATCGATACATATCAATTTATAGTCGTAGGGCGAATCGTAAACGTTCTTAACAATGGCCAATGCTTGACCTTTGCTATTGACTGCTAAATCGCGTTTTGGATCGAAATGATAAGGGAATGTATAGGTGTGCAAAGGTGCCGACAGGCTTGTAAGCTGATCAATTTTAAAAATATCCATTTTGCTATACCAAGTGGTATTATTCGAAATATCGGAAGCCGTCACATAGGCCAAATTGCCACAAACCACAACCCTACTGGCTCTGATGTCGGCTGTGGTAATGTTATCTAATGGAATACGAGCCAATTCTGTTCCATCGGTTAAATTAAAACAAACCAAATGTTTTTCGCTATCGACATACAACACTTTTTGGTTCGAAATGGCCATTTCATTTTTGGTATATTCGCGATGGATATTTTTACGCCAAAGCTCTTGTCCACCTGCGGCATTTAAGCAAATCATTTCGTTTTGCAATAAAACCACAATTTTACCATCGGAATAGGCCAAAAAATTATCATCTAAAAAAGAAATGGTCGAATTGGTTATTTTGCTTACCCATTTTTGAATGCTATCTGTTCCAATAGCAGTCACATACACATCGTGCCTGTTATTGATATCGTTAGAACTAGTGGCATCAATTTGCAGCAAATAATAACCTGTATTTGATGCATCAAAAACGGGTGTAGAAGCTTTTAAAACATCGCTCCCATTGAGCCCTGTAGAAATGTTGGCCACCCATTTAATATCGTTACTTGTGGGCGTTGTGGGCACTTCGTCGGAGTCGTCGGTGCTGGTGCAAGAAACTACGCCTAGGGTTAAACCCGCCCAAAAAAATAACTTTGTAAAATTTGTTAAAGAAATCATAATGTGTTTTATTTTTATGTTGATGGCACAAAACTACGTCGTCTAAATATAGTACACAAGCCAAATATATCAAATTCACCCTTTCGGGTGATAAAAAACCCCCATATACCCAGGTTA